>DATGEP010000271.1:0-45212 GCA_035310125.1 Ktedonobacterales bacterium | reverse complement strand
GCGCGCGCCAACATCCGCGCGCTGGTCAGCGATGCCTCGGATATTGCGCTGAATGTTGCATCCGGCACACAGACAACGTTGCTCGAGCTGAGCCGCATGCTCTGCGAGGTCATGGGACACCCGGAGCTGAAGGCAGAGCATTTGGAGGAGCGCACAGTCAACCCCGTGCGCCGGCGTCTCGGCTCGACAGCGCTGGCCCGCGAGCGCATCGGCTTCACGACCAGTGTCTCGTTGCGCGAGGGGCTTGAAGAGCTGGTGGAGTGGCGCCGCACGGTGCTTGCCTCGCCGGTGGAGGTGGTCGCGTGACATCCACGATGCCCGAACAGACAGCGGCACCCACGAGCGTGCCAGCGCCGCTCATTCCAATCACCAAACCATTTCTCGGCGAGGAAGAGGCGCAAGCGGCGGCCCACGCCGTGCGCTCCGGCTGGATCGCGCAAGGGCCGATGGTAGCGGAGCTCGAGCGGCGCATTGCCGCGCGGCTGGGTGTCGAGCATGCCATCGTAACGAGCAACTGCACGACATCGCTGCATGTGGCGCTCGTATGTCGCGGCATCGGACCAGGCGATGAGGTCATCTGCCCGTCGTTCACCTTCATTGCTACCGCGAACTCGGTGCTCTATGTCGGCGCTACACCCGTCTTTGTGGATATTGACCCGCGCACGTATAACATAGATCCCGCGAAGATCGAGGCGGCCATCACGCCACGCACCAGGGCCATCATGCCGGTGGATCAGATTGGCCTCGCCGCCGATCTGGATGCCGTTCACGAGATTGCCAACCGGCACGGCCTGCATGTGATTGAGGATGCGGCGCCAGCCCTGGGAGCGACCTACAAGGGCAGACCCGTTGGCGCCATCAGCTCACTTACGTGTTTCAGCTTTCACCCGCGCAAGTCCATTACGACGGGCGAAGGCGGGGCCATTGCGACGAACGACGACGCGGTTGCGGATCGTGCTCGCGTGCTCCGCTCGCACGGCGCCTCCATTTCCGATTTGGCGCGGCACAATGCCGGCACCGTCACTATCGAGGCGTACGAGGAGCTGGGCTTCAACTATCGTATGACTGATATCCAGGCGGCCATCGGCATCGAACAGATGAAGAAGCTCGACGACATCCTGGCACGACGCCGGCGGCTGGCGGAGCGCTACAACGCGATACTGCCCGATATTCCCGGCGTTTCCATCCCCTACGTGCCTGACGATACCGAGCATACCTATCAGTCGTACTGTATCCGGCTCGACCCGGCGCGGGTGGCGCCACGCAACGACGTGATGGAGCGCATGCTGGCGCTGGGAGTCGCCACGCGACGCGGCATCATGGCGATCCACGAGGAGCCATACTACGCCAGCCGCTTCGGGCGCGTCGCGCTGCCTGTGACGGAGGCGGCCACGCGCGAAACGCTGCTTCTCCCGCTCTTCGCGAGCATGACCGAGGAGGAGCAGGACCGCGTGATCGAGGCGCTGCGCCGCTCACTCTAGACCGCAACGAAGATGATCGGGGAAGGGACTGGTCTACGGCATGGTAAACGCACTCGTCAAGCAGGTGCTCTCGCCCATGCTCGACCCCATCGGCAACCGCGTGCTCATGTCGCCGCTGGGAGATCTGGGTATGGCGTACCGGCACGGCAACCGGAGTCGCAAAGCCGTGGCGCTCACCTTCGACGACGGTCCGGTGCGTGGCGGCACCGAGCAGGTGCTGGACGTGCTGAACGAATACGGCGCACCGGGCACCTTCTTCTGCATCGGCGTCAACGCCGCGCTAAATCCAGAGATTCTGCGCCGGGCCGACGCCGCCGGACACGTTCTCGGAGCGCATTCGATGGACCATGGGCGTACCGGAGCGGTCTCGCTCACTGACGGTGCGCACATTGATGGCTGTTTGCGCGAGCTACGAGCGGCCATCGGCAAGACACCCGCCCTCTACCGCCCTCCCTGGGGGTGGCTGACGCCATGGGAGGCAATGCGGCTGCGGCGTCGCGGCCTGCACATCATTCAGTTCGATCTGGAAATGCCGGATTCCGCGGTGCCCTGTCCGCCGGGCGACAAGATGTGCGCATGGGCGCTGCCGCGCGTGCGTTCAGGTAGCATCATCGTCTTCCATGATGGCAAAACCCACGCCGAGCGACACGACAAACCAGAGACCGCCCGTGCGCTGCGGCTGCTGATCGAAGCGCTCCGCCAGCACGACTATGAGATGGTCACGATTCCGGAATTGTTGAACATTCGCGCGTATCTCGATGAAGTCGAGGCGGCAACGCTTGTGGGCGCTGGGACGGGCTAAAGTGGCTCCTGTACTGGCTACCCAACAATATCGCGCCGCAGCTCCGAAGCTTCGCCGAGCATCCCGAGTACGGCGCAGCTCACGCGCAGTTCTGGTGGACGAAAGCCGACCGCGTGCCCTACGGCGAACCGGTACAGGGGGGGCCGCTGACCTCCGGCTGGATCCACGAACAGCTGATGAGGTACTGGCCGCAGCTCGGCACGCTGCTCGTGCGCGCGAGTGTCGTACGAGAGATCGGTGGTTTCGACGTAACGTTGCGTCGCGTACGCGGTGTGCGCGTCGCAGCCGCATGCCGCCGTCCTACTTGCCCACACATGGCGGAAGGGAGCGACGGCATGATCGCAAAGGAAACCGCACATATCAAGGCAGGAGAAGGCCAATGAGTCCGCAGTCAGAGGGGCAGGTGCGCGTGACACACGCCGCCAACGAGCGCATGTTCGACGCCACATCGGGAAACTACAGCACCGAGCAATGGTTCGACCGTTCCGCCCGCTCGCCGTTCGTCTACGACATTACGCGACGCCGCCTCCTCGAATCGCTGGATCTCAGTGGTGCCGAGGATGTCTTTGAGATGGGATGCGGTCCGGGTACATGGTCGCGTGTCATCGCGAGCCGTGCCGGCTCGCTGACCTCGCTCGACATATCGCGGGTGATGATTGACCGGGCACGCGAGTTCGTGCGACCGTACAACGTTTCATTTGTGCATAGCGACATTCTGCGCTACATGCCCGAACGCGCCTATGAGCGAGTGGTGTCGCTGCGAGCGATCGAATACGTGCGGGATAAAGAGGATCTCGTGGCGCGGCTGGCGCGGCTTGTGTCGGAGGACGGCTTGCTGGTTATCGTTAGCAAAACGCCTTTCTCGGCATGGCGGGGACGGCGTGTGATAGCCGCTATGCGCCGTCGCTTTTCTCGGCGGACGGCGCCATCCGGTGATACCGTGGATGCTGCTGGCGAGACGCCCCAGGCGGCGTATTATCATGTGCGCATCTCGCCGTGGCGGCTGGCGGGCATGCTCCGTGCCGCTGGCTTCGAGGGCATTACGATGCGTCCAGTGATTGTCGGACTACCGATATTGCGTAACGCAGAGGACGAAGGCTCCGACCTGCCGCTGATTCCACCAGCGCTTGCGCCACGTGTACTGAGCGGCTTTAACGCGCTCGGCGATCTGCTGTCTCGCGCGCCACAGTGGACGATGCCTTTGACGCTCTGGCTCTCGGAGTCGTATATTATCCGCGCTCGTAAGCATACCGCGGAACAGCAGCGGACACATCCGGCGGCGCGGCGTGGCGGCGCCAGAGGTGGCATGGCGCTGCTTGCGTTGATAATGGTGTTCGTGGTGGCTTCCTTCGTAGGTTTTTGGGCGCTGAAACACCGGAGATCCCATCCATGACGCAGCCCCGACGGCAAGTTTTCATTGGCGGGTCGTCGCAATCCGGTACAACCACGCTGAACCGGTTTCTGTGGCTGCACCCCGATGTGCTGGCGTGTGGATTGGAAACGTGCTTCGTCGTCGGTCCTCATGGGCTTATGGATGTTGTGCGCGGTATCTCGGACGAGTATTGTTACTTCCGGTTGGACAGCATCCTGTATGAGTTCGACCGGTTGATGCATCACCACCTCTGCTCACCGCGCAGTTACCCATATAATCGTTTCGACCTGGCGTCATTCTTTGGCCGTAAACGCTACCATGCCGCCATAGACAAATTCTTCGCACGCATCGGCGCCTCACGGTACAACGCCGACGGTTTGACTATTCAGTCCGCCGTGCGTGTAGGCGGCCTTCACACGCCCTACAAGCTGAAGCGTTTGCGATTGCCGGCGAGGTTGGCACGCGAGCGCTCTTACCTGTATCGCGCTGATCGCCAGTCGCGACACGACGCACTGGCCGCCGGTTATGCGCTGCTGGAAGATCTGTTTGGCGCGAAGGCGCGAGAAGAGGGCAAACGCGTATGGTGTGAACAGACCTCAACGAATCAGCTGTTCGCCCGATTCCTGATTGACCTCTGCCCAGATGGACTGCACATCAATACCATCCGTGACCCGCTGGATGTCGCGCTGGCACACCAGGCGCAAGATTGGATGCCAGACGATTTTGTCACCATCTGCGCGACATTACGATCGGTCTATGATCGCTGGTTCACGCAGCGAGACTCGCTGCCTGTATCGTCCTACATCGAGATACACTTCGAAGAGCTGGTATCTCAACCGGAGAGGGTGCTGCCTGAGGTCTGCGCTGCTATCGGCATTTCATATGACGCGCGGATGCTGGAGTCTCAACCGGATGCGCGCCGGCTCGCGGCGGAGCGGGAACGACGTAATAGCGCGGACCTGGCAACATATCGTCGCATTCTCGGTCCTACAGCGGAGCGGCTCGGATACACCGTACCGTGACGCCTCAGCGTATCGAAACCGGCTACGTGACCTGCGCCTTTGGTGGCGGCAGGAGTTTGAGGGGGGTGTGGTATGACCGCAAGCGTACGCAGGGAGGTCACTTCTACGAGCGTGAGCCGCGGTGATCTGCTGGAAATCTGGCGCGCGAGTCTTGTTGTGGATGGCTACACTGATCCGCGCCAGTCCGCCGTGCATGAGCTGGCGCTCTACTTTAACATCACCCCGGAACAGGCCCGCGATCGCTGCGTTCACTGGGAAGAAGACTCCGTTGCCGAGTGGGAAGCCGCGTCACGCGATACGCCGGAGGGGCTGCTGGATTTCTACCGGACGCAGAAGAGCTGGATCTTCGATACTACCTGGTATCAGGCGCAGCAGTATTATGAGGAGATGCCCGCTGAGAGCGTTATGATTGTCGAGCGATTGAGCCAAATGGGTGTACAGCCCGGCCATCATCTAGATTTTGGCGCTGGCCCAGGTGGCACCAGCCTCTTCTTTCACCAGCTTGGCTGGCGCATTTCCCAGGCGGACATCTCCAGCACCTTGCAGGGCTTCGCGCGCTGGCGGCTGTCCCGGCGTGGAATTGAAGCGACGTACTATGACACCAGTAACGAGACGCTGCCATCCGACACATTTGATCTGATTACCGCTTGTGATGTGATGGCGCACGTGCCAAATCCGCGCGAGACGCTGGAGCAGCTTCACAATGCCCTCAAGGTGGGAGGTTACCTGGTCTTCAACGTGGACTCGCGCCCACGGCCTTCGCGTGAGACTCAGTGGCACTTGTATCGCTTCGCGTACCCAATCTTGCGCCCGGCGCGAGCGGTTGGCTTCGCGCGGCTGCCGAAGCTCGAGTTCTTTCATATGTATCGCAAGATTGATGAGAATAGCGCCGCTCGCATTGTGGGCGTGACACTCTACGATACGTGCCGCTACAACCTGCTCGTGTCGCGAGCCGGTCAGGTCGTGCGCGACTTCAAGGGGCGACGCCAGCGCGGCTAATTGGAGACGGGATCGCGGTATGTATGAACCTACACCGGCGATGGTGGCGGAAGGGGAGAACTCATGAACATGCTGACACAAGCAGCGAAAATGCGCACGTGGAGCGAGCGATTGAGTCCGCGCATGTGGCGGCTGCTGGCATGCTGCGTCTGCCTGGCCGTGCTCGCGGTGGTGCTCTATAGAGCGCTGCATATCACGGATTATTTCCTCCGGCACTCCGATTTCTATAGTTATTATCAGGCCGCGCTCGATGTGCGCCACGGTGCGAATCCGCTGGCGCCGGTCGCCGGTTGGATTCATGGATACCAAGCCCCCCAACGTTTCGTCGCCTCGTACTTCGTGTATGCGCCATTCTTTGCGCTGCTGCTTGTCCCATTTACCGTGCTACCGTTCTCCGCAGCCTTCGTGCTCTGGGGACTCTGCAATACGGCGTTTCTTTTCGGTGCGATCTACGCAGTGCAACGCTCTACCGGGATACGCTTCACCCTGGTCAGCACGCTCGTCCTGACGACCATCGCGGCCTTGCTGCCGCCTGTGCGCTTTGAGCTGACGTGGGGCCAGGCGGATATCTTTCTGCTGTTCATGCTCTGCGCGGCCATCTGGGCGCGGCAGGAAGGACACCCGATTCTGGGCGGCGTTCTGCTTGCCGTGGCCTGTGTGACGAAGCCACAGCTGCTGCTCGTGGTCGTGATCCTCCTCTGGAAGCGCGAGCTGAAGTTCGCGGGCGCCGCTATCGTTGCGTTCCCGGTGATGCTCCTCGCCCCATTCCTCTGGCTCGGCGGACAGGCACTCGCTGACCAGTTTACAGTCTGGCAGTTCTGGTCAAATGTCTATGTGCCTTTTATAGATAACATGGCGCCCAAAGGCGTGTTAGCCAGGCTCTTCACCGTTAATCCGTCCGCGCATCCATTCTTCGTCGCGCCGCTGCTGGTCACGCTCGGCTGGCTCGCCATCGTCGCAGTGGTCGGACTTTTGACGCTGGCGATGGTTTCGTCCAAGCCATTGCGGCGCGATACGCTATCAATGCTGGAGTTAGGGCTGGTTGTCTCGGCGATGCTGCTCATCAGCCCGCTCACCGAGTACATCTACCTCACCCTGCTGGTGTTCTCGATGGTGGGCGTGTCTATTTTGTTGAGCCAGGTCAAGTGGCGCTCCGGCGCCTATCGCCGGGTGGCGATCGCGCTGTTCGTGTTTACGGTGGTCATCTGCTTGCCGCTACAGCGCATCGAGTATTTCTTCTGGCCGAGGATGTACACATCGTCCCCGCTCTCGGCGCTCTACATCCTGTTGGGTGCGCCGTATCTATGGGTGCTTGTAGCGTATTTTGTGCTTCACCTTTATACGTTGCGGCTGGTCACAGGGCAATCTCCAGTACGGGTTGTTCGCGCATGGGGCGGCAGCCTGGCCGTGCTCTATCGAGGTATTGCGCAGCATGACCCAAGGTCGCGAGCGACGGCTGTAGTCACGTCATCTGGCAGGCAAGATGCGAGAGATATATAAGGAGAGTGCATCTCTTCAATCAGGCTCGCCACAGCCATACAATTACTATCGGGCAGTCGTACTCGCTTTGCGTTTGGTCTGATAAGGGGCAGCGATGCGCATTCACGACGCGGGGATGTCAACAGTGCAGGAACAGGCCCACGATGCCGATGCACCGAATGTGGGAGTGGATGCGCATGAGCGCATACGGGTGCTGCTGCTTACGAATAGCGTCGCGATTGGGGGAATGGAGAAGCATGTCGAGATGATCGCCCGCGAACTCGACCGGACGCGGGCAGAGGTGTTCACTATCTGTCCGCGCTGGGATGCGATTGAGCCGTGGGCGGCAAAGCTCGCAACAGTTGCGGATCATTCTATGCGCTGCACGCCAGATCGTCGCTATGGCTACCGATTGCTCGCGCGCGACACATTTCGTCTCTATCGTCAGCTGCGTTCCTGGCGTATTCAGGTCATGCATATGCACCTCACTACCTATGACGGCGGCGTGTGGGCGCTGCTGGCCGCCCGGCTGGCGGGAGTAAAGGTGGTCATCTGCACCGAGCATCTTGCGCCCGAACGTCCGCTACCGCCGCCGCAGCGCCTGCGTCGCGATCTGGTTAGCCGGGCGCTCGACCACATCGTGTGTGTCTCACTCAAGAACCGGCAATCACGGGAAGCATACCTCTATACGCCACCTGCTAAAACGACTGTAGTCAACAATGGCATTGACACCATCCCCTACGAGCCGACCCCGGCCTCTGAGCAGGCGGCCCTACGGGCATCGCTCGATATTCCAGAACAGGCTCCAGTGATCGGTACGGTGGTGCGCCTGGTTGAGGAAAAGGGACTGCCCTACCTCTTCGATGCGCTGCCTGACGTGTTAGCCGAGTTTCCCGATTGCCGGCTACTTCTGGTAGGTGATGGGCCGCTCCGCGAGTCATTGGAGCAGCAGGCTAGCGCGTTGGGTGTCCGTCACTCAATTGTCTTCGCGGGATATCAAAGCGATCCGCGCCCTTATCTTAGTCTGCTAAACGCCTTCGTGCTGCCTGTGCCATTCGGGTCGGCCTCTATTGGCCTGCTTGAAGCAATGGCAATGCGTCGTGCTGTTATCATTACCTTCGGCGGGGACGGTGAGCCGGTGGTGGATAATGAGACGGGCCTCTGGTCGCCGCCGCGCGATTCGAAGGCGCTCGCCCAGGCAATTCTCCATATCCTCCGGAATCCGCAGCTCGAACGGCGCCTCGGTGAGCAAGCCCGCCAGCGCATTGATGCGTCATTCTCTGCCCAGAATATGGCGGATCAGCTGCTTGGGGTCTACCAGGCTGAGCTGATTCGCGCCGGCCGATCAAGGAGATAGGGCTGAGTGTCACAAATAGCTGCATCTACGCTCACGCAGTCAGGAACCCTGCACGTCTATTTCTGCGCATGGGTCGTCGCGGGTGTGCGGACACAATACGAGAACGTGCGCGCGGTTGCGAGGAGCATGGACGATGTGGCGATGCACTATGTCGAAGTCAACCCTTACAAGCCGGGTGGCCTAATCGAGCGCCTGCCACTGCTTGGAGGGCGCACGCGCGGCACGCTTCGCTCGCTCGCCTGTGTATCGCCGCTCTATGCCGCGCACCCAATGGATGCCGTTTGGACGCAAGCGGATACGGCGCTCTTTCCGTTCGCAGCCACGCGCGCCCGCGTCTCCAGTATCCCGTACCTCATATCCTCTGATGCTACTACCGCTCAGGTCGAAAGCATCGCGGAGTATGGTCTCAGCGAGACCTCTCGCTGGCAGCGTGGCAAGCATATTGTGCGTGACAGACTCATCGGCTACTGTTTTGCGCACGCCGCGATGGTGCTTCCCTGGTCGCGGTGGGCGGCTACTGCGATTCAGGCGGAGTTTCGTGTGCCGGATGAGCGCATCGAGATCATACCTCCCGGTGTGGAGCTTTCCGCGTGGCGCGTGCGAGATCCGATGAGTACGCCACCGTCTGGCTGCCCGCGCCTGCTCTTCGTGGGTGGGGACTGGCAGCGGAAGGGCGGCCCTCTACTCCTGGATGTCTTCAGAGAGCACCTGCGAGGGCGCTGCGAGCTGCATCTGGTGACGAAGGGGGCGCCGCTCGATCTCAACGAGCCTGGCGTGTCGGTGTATGCGGATATCGGCCCGAACGATTCGCGGCTGCACCGCCTCTATGAAACGTGCGATGCGCTCGTGCTACCAACGCGGGCGGACTGTTTCTCGCTCGCTGCTATCGAGGCGATGGCGTCGGGTCTGCCTGTCATCACATGCCCCGTTGGCGGCATTCCAGAGATCGTGCAGCACGGCGAGTCTGGCCAGCTGATACCGGTAGGAGACGGGGCGGCGCTCCTTCAGGCCATCGAGCTTCTGCTTACCAACCCTGATCGCGCACGTGCAATGGGACGGCACGGGCGAGCCATCGTGGAAAAGCGTTTCGATGCTACCCGCAATACGCGGCGAGTCTTCGAGCTGATTCGCGGCCTTGTGGACGCTCAGAACAGGTAATCAGTGATCTCCTGTCGCCAATTGTACCACATCGAGCACGGTATCCAGATCAAACGGCTTTTCAACGAACAGCAGGCGAAGATCGCCTACGGTAGCCAGATACACGCCGCGTTTGACGTTTCGTATGATGCGTTCCTCTGGTGCTCGTAACTCCGCGAGATTCTCACGCGGAACGAGCCTGGGGCGAATGCTGCTCATCATGACAACGGGGATGGTGGTGGTGTCTGGACTGCCGCGTAGCCGCCGGGCGAGCTCAGGTCCATCAATGCCGGGCATCATGCAATCCGTCAGGATGAGCGTGGGACGCACAGTGCGCGCCAGGGCCAACGCGGCCTGCCCCGTGTTCGCAACCAGGACGCGATAGCCGGCGCTCTCCAACAGCTCATCCAGCAGTGAGGTGATGCTGGCTTCATCATCCACCACGAGCACCGTCGCCCGTGCTGCCGGCGTCTCTCGCCTGGCCTTGCCAACCACACGGGAATGCCAGCTTTTCCATATGGGTGTCTTGTGTTGCGCTGGGCCGCTGAACGAGAGTTCAGACTGTTTCTCCGGCGTCTCGCGCGAGGCTTTGGACGCTGATTCCGTGTACGATGTTGTCATGCAAACGTGCCGATCTTATCCTACACTGGATCTACTCTCTGCCGCTTCACGATTGCTCTAGCGCATGGATGTGCGATCACTCCATGAGGTAGGTATCGCACCTGAAACTTACTCGAAGCTCCATCAGTGCAATGACTGTGCCATGAACAACATCGCGCGGTCTGTTTCTCACATGATTCGATGCCCCCGCCCACGGACCCGGCGCTTCGTGCGCGTTACTGGTGTGTCCGCAGAGACGATGCTGATGGAACCGTCGGTCTCAAGAATCGCGTGTTTGACACTCGTCAGGCTGTCTACACCATGCTCACGCATCGCCATCAGCACGTCGTCAGGGTCAATGCGCTCACGCCGCAAGTTCTCTGTGATGAGGTGACCATCGTCCACAAGCAGCGTCGGCTCGCCCAGCAGCTCGCGGCCGAAGATGCTGAAGCGCGCGGAGAGCGCGGAGAGCAGATAGTTTAGCCCGAAGAGCGTCGCCGCGCCGATCATGCCGCCGATGAGCGAGGTATCAGGACCGATCATCGCGTTTTGTACCGCATTGGAGACGATGAGCAAAATCGCGAAATCGAAGGGTGTGAACTGGCCAAGCTGGCGCTTACCGGTGAGGCGTAGCGCAACCAACAAAAACAGGTAGATGACGATACAGCGCAGAATGATAACCAGCGGCGGTGTGCCGAGTGTGATGAGTTCGCGCATGGTAGAGTTCCTCCATCTGACGCATATGCTCAAACTGGTTGGCATGATAACATGCGAGCTATACAGATGCCCGCGTTGGAACGGTTGATAACGGAAGAGAAAGCGCAAACACCCATGCAGCATACCCTTCTCTGGCAGAACGATAAGCTACGAACGGATGCGGCCCCGGCCGCACTGCGAGCCGCGAGAACCGAGCCTGGCGCGCTGTTTTGGATTGACATCGCTGAGGATGTCAACGCGTCAATGAATATGCTGGCGACGACGTGTGCGTTGTCTCGTATCACCCTCGACTCCGTCCGCGATCAGCAGGAACGCGCCAAACTTGTCCAGGGAAAGGAGTACTTCCATCTCGTCGCGCATGGTATGACGTTCGATACCGCCGCGCAGACCGCCGTTACTCCCAAGCTTGACATTATCTTTGGCGCGAATTTTCTTGTCACCGTTCACGAGGCCGAAATGCCGTGGCTCAAGAGACTCTGGGATGCCGTGCGGACCGGCAAAACCGACGAGAATGAGATGCAGCGCGGCGCGGCGTATCTCTTGTATGCCGTGATGGATGCCCTGGTGGATAGCTACTTTCCTGTGCTTGACGACCTGGACGACATGATAGACGATCTGGAGAATGTCACCGTGCGAGACACCTCCAATGAAGTTCAGGCGCGTATTTTTCGGATGAAGCGCTCGCTGGCCCAGATGCGGCGGGTCATCAGCCCACAGGTGGAGGTGGCGAACGCGCTCATTACTCGCACGGGCGAGACCATTCCCCGTGAGGCGGAGCCACTCTTCGCCGACGTACACGACCATTTGGTGCGCGTGTTCGAGGTGCTGGACTCGTATCGCGACTTGATGAGCGGGCTGCTTGACGTGTACCTTACCACTGTCTCCAACCGTCTCAACGCCGTGATGAAACAGCTTACGATCATCGCCACCATCTTCATGCCGATTACCTTCATTACGGGTGTCTTCGGGCAGAATTTCGGACATCTGCCGCAGGTTGAGCACGATAATGGCTCCGCGTTCTTTGTCGTGCTGGCCGCGATGGCGCTCATCACGGTGGCGCAGATCTGGTATTTCAAGCGCAAGGACTGGCTGTAGGAGCGCGGCTGGGCCTGGACGCAGGGCGGATTGGACTCGCTAGATGTGTATGGTAGAATGCGCAAACAGGATGGTCGGCTAAGCGAGCGCGGATGGCTATGCCAGGCGAGGACGAGCTCGACCCGATTGGTCGCGACCGATGGCGAGTATGCATGCACCAGGGTAGTCTCCGGCTGCGGTGTGTGGGTGTCTCGGTCGCGGTTTTACGACGCCCTGAGTAGGCATAGCGAAAGAAGGAGCACCACGCCGTGGTCACGACACTCACGCAGCCGGCAGCCAGCGTTACCATTGAAGAGCTGCCCAGCGGGAAGCGGCGCATTGCGGTGACGCCGGCCGACCCATCCCTCTTCATACCCAGCCGCGTGTGGGAGACGAGCTATCCACTGCCCCTCATCGAAAGGATCCTGGAGGTCAAGGGGCCGGCGTATCTGTGCGACGAGATCAAGCGTGACGAGGCGCCAGCTTACGTCCAGAGCTTTCTCAAGTATGATATTCTGTCGTACTTCGAGGAAGCGGAGCTCGATGGCAAGCGCGTTCTGGACTTCGGCTGTGGCAGCGGGGCGTCTACGATGATCCTCGCGCGGATGCTGCCCAATGCTACGTTCGTTGGTGTCGAGCTGGAAGGTCAATTGCTTACCATCGCGCGGATGCGTGCTGAGTTCTATCGGACACTCAACGCGACGTTTATCGAGTCGCCAGATGGGGACCATCTGCCTGATGGCATTGGTACGTTCGATGTGGTGATGCTGAGCGCGGTGTGGGAGCACTTGCTCCCTCATGAGCGACGCAAGGTCTTTCCGCAGGTGTGGTCGGTGTTGAAACCTGGCGGTGTGGTCATTCTGGACCAGACGCCTCACCGCTACTTTCCAGTGGAGACACATACCACGATGCTGCCGCTGATCAATTATTTGCCAGATCGCCTGGCGCTCGCGTGCGCACGGCGCTTTGCCAGGAGGGTCGCACGCGACGAGCCGTGGGAGACGCTGCTGCGTCGCGGCACACGGGGCGGCACCGAGCGGGAGATTATGCGTATCATCCGCGAGGAATGCGGCGAGAAAGCGATCCTGCTGAAACCGCGTTACCTGGGTATGCGCGACCGCATTGACATCTGGTATGCCGCCAATAAGGCGAACGGACGAAGCACGGCGAAGTGGGTGGTGTACCGCTTGCTGAAGCCGTTGAAGTGGGTGACGGGCATTACCCTGACTCCGTACCTCTCGCTGGCGCTGCGGCGACCACCGGCGCGGTGAGGACAGTGTAGCTCCCAGGTGAAGGCTGGCGTGGGATGGCAGCGCTGGCACCGCACTTGCATGCCCTGAGGGAAACGGGGCGTGGGCACCCACGCGATATACGAGACATATCAATATGGAGGTTGCAAAACGTTTATGAAGTCTCCGCAGCGGCCAGAGGTTGTCGTCATCACGGGCGCGTCCGGCGGTATCGGGCGCGCGACGGCTCAAGAGTTCGCGCGGCATGGCGCGCACATTGGGCTGATCGCACGCGGGAGAGCGGGCCTGGAAGGGGCCATGCGGGATGTCGAGCGGCTCGGTGGCAAGGCTATCATGATTCCGATGGATGTGGCGGATGCCAACGCCGTGGAAGCCGCCGCCGAGCGGGTGGAGCAGGCGCTCGGACCGATAGATGTTTGGGTAAATGTCGCCTTCACCTCGGTATTCGCGCCGTTCACGCGCATTACGCCGGATGAGTACAAGCGCGTGACTGAGGTAGCGTATCTTGGGTTTGTGTATGGAACGATGGCGGCGCTCAAACGCATGAAGCCGCGCGACCGAGGTGTCATTGTCAATGTTGGGTCGGCGTTGGCATATCGCGGCATTCCCCTTCAGTCGGCGTATTGCGGCGCCAAGCATGCGATACAGGGGTTCACGGAGTCGGTGCGGTGTGAGTTGTACCACGACAAGAGCCACGTGAAGATTTTGATGCCGCAGCTGCCGGCTGTGAACACGCCGCAGTTCACGTGGGTGCGAAGCAAACTGCCGCGCAAGGCGCAGCCCGTGCCGCCCATTTATCAGCCGGAGTTGCCCGCGCAGGCTATTTACTGGCTTACGCATCATCCGAACAAGCGCGAGATGTACGTGGGAGGGTCCACGGCGGTTGTCATCACCGGCAATAAATTCTTCCCTGGACTTGGGGATCATTACCTGGGCCGTACCGGATATGACAGCCAGCAGTATGACGGAGCACGGGACGAGAATCAGCCGGACAACCTCTGGCACCCAGTGGACGCCGAGGTGGATTATGGCGCGCATGGGGCCTTCGACAGGCGCGCGGTGGAACGAAGCTATGAGGTGTGGGCCGCGGAACATACACGGGCGCTGACACTGGCGGGTGCGGGGGTCGCTGCGGCGGGAGCAGGGCTGGCAGCGCTCGCGGGATTTGCGCTGTTTGGCAGGTCGCGGTAGGAACGAGCGGACATGATGGAACACGCACTGCCGCCGGGCTGGAGCTATAACCCCTGCGCATGGCGCGACCGGCTGCCGCTGGTAGGACTGGCGGCGCTGGGATTTGCGGCGGCATTTTACACGGGCTTCTATCAGCTTGGTATCGTTCCGCACCTGTGGGATCCGTTTTTTGGCAGCCAGAGCAGCTATCTGGTTACGCATTCGGTGGTGTCGCGCATACTGCCGTTCCCGGACGGGCTGCTGGGGCTGATCGGCTACTTCTGTGACATGTTGTTCGGGGCGCTGGGCGGCGCCGACCGCTGGCGGCGGGCGCCGTGGCTGGTGCTGGTGTTCTGCGCGATCATTACGGCAATGGCGACAGTGAGTGTGTTGCTGACAATTACGATGGGGGTGCTGGTGCGGCATTGGTGCACCGTCTGCCTGTTCTCGGCCAGCATCTCGACCCTCATCTTTGGCCTGGGCGTTGGCGAGGCGCTGCCAGCGCTGCAATATCTGACGCGCGTGTACGGGGATACCGGCGCGCTCGGGGCGGTTTGGCGGGCAGCGTGGGGCAACGGCGCATGCGAGCACACGACGCACAGGGCGCCACTTCCTCTGCCGATAGCGGAATAGGCACGGGACGCGAAAGAGACATTTATGCTGAGACGGGTGTGTACTGTCGCGCTGGGCGTATGGCTGATGGTGTCGCCATATGTTCTGCACTTCAACGGTGCGCCGTATACGACCGCACATGTCGTTGGCCCCGTTGTGATTGTCATCGGGGTGGTATCGCTGCGGGACGTGACTCGCAGTTTTCGCTTTGTGGGATTGTTGCCAGTATTGTGGCTGATGCTGGCTCCGTGGTTTTTGCATGTCCATTCCGGCGTTCCACTGGCGAACGAAGAGCTGGTGGGTATCGCGCTTACGATCCAGACTGTTCTTCCGGGGCGCACGCGACAGCGAACGGGCGGAGGCTGGCTTGCGCTGCTGGCGGTACGCTTTCCGCATGGGATCTTCTCGATGGTTGCGCAGATGATGCGTACACAGTGACACTTCTGCCTGTCTGTTCCTCATCGTGCCCACGGTGGTTCGGCTCTCAGCCAGCCGGCGGGTGAACCCGCGCCTAGGGGGCTCCGTCCATCTTTCGCCTGTGCGCTGCGCGCAGTATCCCTCGGATGCCGGCTGGAGATCGGTTGCCGATTCTGCCGGAATCTTATATTGGGTTGTCGTTTTTGCCGGAATATGAGGTACGCCAAGGCGGCAGCGCCGGTTGCCGAATCTGCCGGAATCTCATATTGGGTTGCCGATTCTGCCGGAATCTCATAGCGCATGGGCGCTCCCCTTTCGCCGCGGAGGATCGCGGTACATCGGGTTGAGCGTAGCACACAGGAACGGACATGGCGACGGACATATGCAGGCAGAAGCGGCCAGAAGCGGACACGTCTATGGGTGGGAGCGGGGATAGCGGAGACGCACACATATGGCGCGGCGGTCGCGGTTATGGGCGGGAGATGGCAGAGCGCTATGGCTTCGCAGCATTCGCTCTTGACAGATGTATGACTCGCGCGATAGAGTTGTGACTGGCAAGTCAAATAAACGCCTCACTGGTCATTAGTCATCCTTGCTGACCAAAACATGACATGCGAGTCGTGCGGTGAGAGGCGAGAGGGAAGGCGATGTGATGGCAGCAACCACACCTCCATTATCACTCAAAGAACGGCAACGACAGGAGCGGGAGCAGCTTATTTTGCGGGCGGCGGAAGAGCTTCTGATCGAGAAAGGCTACTACGAGACCTCGATGGAGGATATCGCCTCGCGCGTAGGTATCTCGAAGGGCACGGTCTATCTGCACTTCGCCAGTAAGGAAGACCTCGTGTTCGCACTGCTCCAGCGCGGCTTGCGGGCGTTTGTGAGCACGCTGGATGACACGCTCGATCAACCACTGCCGCCCCGCGAAAAGCTGGAGGCGCTGCTCAAACTGAGCTACAGCGGCATGGCGAACCGGCGCAATTCCCAGCTCTTTGGCGTGGTTAGCTCGATGTTTCGCAGTCCGGAGTTCCACACCTACATGGCTGATAGGCGGGAGATGTTTACCGCGGTGTGGGAGGAGCCGATGAGGCGTGTCGCCGCCGTCATCAAAGAGGGTCAAGAGAGGGGCGAGCTCGATCCAACGCTCCCGGTATCCGTAGTGGTGGGCGTGTTTGGGGGCCTGCTGAATCCGCGCAACTACCAGTATGCGGCTGAGCGTGAGGGGATGTCGCTCGATGAGGTCGTCAAACATATCAGCCGCATCTTCTTCAACGGGATCAGCGCCACGGAACGTCCCCCAGAGACCCCACAGCCCGCCAGGACACCAAACGCTGACGAAGCCGGCGATGCAGACGAGCGAGATTTAACCTGGCGAGAAGCGAACAAACGTGTCAGGCGCCGATAGGGGCGCGTCTCCTGGAGGAGGAGAGAGCAGAGTATGTTGAGGCTGTTCCGGTATTTGAAGCCCTTTCGCGCGCCTATTGCCGTCGTGTTGGTGCTGGTGTTTCTGCAATCCCTCGCCAACCTGTATCTGCCGACCCTGATGGCGGATATCGTAGATTCTGGCATCGTCAAAGGCGACACCGGCTACATTCTGCGCGTTGGTGGGGTGATGCTGGCGATCGCGCTTGGCGGCGCCGTCTGCGCCGTCATCTCGAGTTTCTTCGCGTCCAAGACGGCTGTAGGCTTTGGCCGCCTTGTGCGCCGCAAGCTGTTCACGCATGTGGCGAGCTTCTCGCTCCACGAGTTCGATTCGGTCGGCACCGCCTCGCTCATCACGCGCACGACCAACGACACAAACCAGGTGCAGCAGGTGCTGGTCATCATGCTGACCATGATGATCAGCGCGCCGATGATGGCGATTGGCGGCATCATCCTGGCGATCTCACAGGATGCTTCGCTGGCCTGGGTGCTGGTCGGAGCGATACCAATCCTGGTCGCCGCGATTCTGCTCATCATCGGCAAAGCGATTCCGCTGTTTCGTGTCGTGCAGCTGAAGCTGGACAAGCTGAATCTGGTGCTGGATGAGGGCTTGACGGGCGTGCGGGTCATCCGGGCATTTGATCGCACCAGCCACGAGGAGCAGCGGTTCGATACGGCGAACATGGACCTTACCAACGTGTCCATTGCCGTCAACCGGATCGCCGCGACGCTGTGGCCGCTGATGATGCTCGTGTTGAACGTGACGACCATCGCTATCGTGTGGTTTGGCAGCATCCGCATCAACAACGGCGATATGCGGGTGGGGGCGCTGATCGCTTTTATGCAGTACGCCATGTTGATCCTGTTCGCGATGCTGATGCTTTCGATGATGTTCATCATGCTGCCGCGTGCGGCGGCCTCGGCCACCAGAATCAACGCGGTGCTGGACATGACGCCGAGCATTCAAGAGGCCGCCAATATTTCAGCGGAGCCAGCGCCAACAGGCGGGTACGTCGAGTTCGAGGATGTTACGTTCAGCTATCCGGGCGCGGAAGAGCCTGCGCTCGCGCATGTATCGTTCCAGGCGCGGCCCGGCGAGGTTACGGCGATTATCGGCGGCACCGGAGCAGGTAAGTCTACGCTCGTGAACCTCATTCCACGCTTTTACGACGTGGATAGCGGTCGTGTGCTGGTGGACGGCGTGGATGTGCGCGAGATGTCGCAGGAGGCACTGCGCCAGAAGATGGGGTACGTTCCGCAGACAGCCGTGCTGTTCTCTGGATCGGTAACGGAGAATATCCGCTTCGGCAAGGACACAGCTACGGACGAAGAGGTGCGGCACGCGGCTGAGATCGCGCAGGCATCCGACTTTATTGGCGAGATGAGCGACGGGTTCGCCTCCGTCATCGCGCAGGGCGGGACGAATGTGTCGGGCGGGCAGAAGCAGCGGCTATCTATCGCCCGCGCACTGGTGCGACGGCCAGAAATCTATGTGTTCGACGACAGCTTTTCGGCGCTGGATTACACGACGGACGCGAAGCTGCGCGCGGCACTCAAGGCGGAGACGACGGAGGCAACCGTCTTCATCGTCGCCCAGCGTGTCAGCACGGTGATGGATGCGAACCAGATTCTCGTCCTCGATGAAGGACGGCTGGTGGGCGCGGGCCCCCATCGCGAGCTCATGGAGACCTGCCCGGTCTATCGTGAAATTGTGTTCTCGCAGCTGTCCGCGGAGGAAGTCGCATGAGTCAAGAACGCCAAGAACGGCCAGGGCAACAGCGCGGACAGGTGGGATTCATGGGCCGGGGCGGTCCCATGGGAGGCTTCGGCATGCCGGTGCAGAAGCCCAAGAACTTTCGTGTGACGCTCTTCCGGCTGCTGGGGTATTTCCGCCAGCAGAAGCTGCCGCTGCTGGCGGTGCTGGGGGCGGCTATCCTGAGCGCGATATTCAATATCGTCGGGCCAAAGATCCTGGGACTCGCGATCACCAAGCTCTTCGAGGGCTTCGTACTCAAACTGCGGCATGTACCGGGGGCCGCGATTGACTTTGGGTATATCGGGAATGTGCTGCTGATCCTGCTCGGCCTCTACATCATCAGCGCGGTGTTCGGGTATGTGCAGCAGTACATTATGGCGGGAGTGGCGCAGCGGACGGTGTATACCATGCGCCGGCAGGTGGATGAAAAGCTGGGGCGTCTGCCGCTGAAATTCTATGACACGCGGGCACATGGCGAGATCATGAGCCGGGCCGTCAACGATCTGGACAATGTCAGCAGCACGTTGCAACAGAGCCTGACGCAGCTCATTACATCGGTGGTGACACTGGTCGGCGTCGTCGTGTTGATGCTCACCATCAGCCCGCTGTTGAGTTTGGTAGTCGTGCTTACGCTGCCGCTCAGCGTGTTCGTCACCACGACCATCGCGAAGCGGTCGCAGACGTACTTCGCGCGCCAGCAGCGGGTCCTGGGCGAGCTGAACGGGCACGTGGAGGAGATGTACAACGGCCACAAGATCGTCAAGGCGTTCGGGCGCGAGCGGGCGTCCGTGGCTGCGTTCGATACGATGAACGACAAGCTCTACGAAGCGGGCTGGCGAGCACAATTCGTCACCGGGATGATCATGCCGCTGATGAACTTTATCGGGAACATCGGTTACGTGTTCGTGGCGGTGATCGGCGGCGTCATGGTGACGCAGCGGGCCATTTCCCTTGGCGATGTGCAGGCGTTCATCCAGTACGCGCGACAGTTCACGATGCCCATCACGCAGCTTGCCAGTATCACCAACACGATCCAACTGACGATTGCCTCCGCCGAGCGCGTCTTCGAGCTGCTGGACGAGACGGAGGAATCGCCCGATGCAGCGAACGCGCCGGTGATCACGGCGCCGCGCGGCGCCGTGCAGCTCGAACATGTGCGCTTCGGCTATAGTGAAGATGTCCCGCTGATGGAGGACATGAATATAGATGTCCAACCGGGGCAGATGATCGCGATTGTTGGTCCGACGGGCGCGGGCAAGACGACGCTGGTGAATCTGCTGATGCGGTTCTACGACGTCAACGCGGGCGCAATTCGACTCGACGGGGTGGACATCAGGGAGCTGCGGCGCGGGAATCTGCGGCGGATGTTCGGGATGGTGCTACAGGATACGTGGCTCTTCAACGACACCATCCGCGAGAATATCGCGTATGGTCGCGAGCATGCCACGGAGGAAGAGATTGTCGCGGCGGCAAAGGCGGCGCAGGCGGATCACTTCATCCGCACACTGCCGGAGAGCTATGAGACCGTACTCAACCAGGAAGCGACCAATCTTTCACAGGGGCAGAAGCAGCTTCTGACCATTGCGCGGGCCTTCCTGGCTGATCCGGCGGTGCTCATTCTCGATGAGGCCACCAGCAGCGTGGATACGCGGACGGAGATTCTCATTCAGAAGGCGATGAGCGAGCTGATGAAGGGGCGGACGAGCTTTGTCATTGCGCACCGGCTTTCGACCATCCGAGGCGCAGACCTGATACTGGTGATGAATCACGGCAGCATCGTCGAACAGGGTACGCACGAGAGGCTGCTGGCGAAGGGCGGCTTCTACGCCGACCTTTACAACAGTCAGTTTGCCACGAAGGTGCTGGAAGAGGAGGCGGTGTAACCGCTTGCTAGAGCATGGGGCCAGCGGACAGGCTCGCTTGTCCGCTGGCCCTTTTGCGCGTTGGGAGGCGGGCGAATGGCAGAGAGGCGGCGGTAACTCTATAGGACACTTGGGCATCTTTTCTTGGTGTTGGCGCGCCGATTTGGTAGAATGGCGCCGTCCACCTGTGAAACGAAAGGCAGCCGACCAGGCTATGTTACCGCCGTCCCATGCGTCCGTTCCTTCTGACAGAGGAGCTGACAATCCTTCAGTACGTCAGCAGGACCGGGACCGGCTAGGGGGGGCCGGGGGAATGAACGTGTCAGCCGGTTCTGTGATTGGCGCAAACGCGCTCACCGATGAGGCCGCCGGGTGGCAGCCCAGTGTGAGCAAAGGGCGCGCCCCTGCTGAGGCGAGGTCACTCGAACAGACGTGGTCCTTTGAGCGGATCTACGACGAGTTCAAGACCCCTATTTACAATTACATCTATCATTTGGTCGGCAGTCGCGAGCAGGCGGACGATCTGACGCAGGACACCTTCTTGAAAGCCTTCAAGGCGCTGCCCAAGATGGACGCTAACTTGAAGCTTTCGGCGTGGCTGTACCGCATCGCCACCAATACGGCATACGATGCGCTGCGTAGACGCAAGTTGATCGCCTGGCTCCCCTGGCAGGATCTCGATCATGAGCCCGCCGATGTCGAAAGCGCCGACCCACAAGAGACCATAGGGACCTCGGAGCTGGTACGCGCAGCGCTGAAGCGCATGCCGCGCCATTACCGGGCGGCCCTGCTGCTCTACACACAGGAAGGCTTCTCCTATGCGGAGATTGCGGCCACCCTGAACATTGCGGAGAGCGGCGTCAAAATGTACCTGTCCCGCGCGCGGCACTCGTTCCGCGAACACTACCGCGTTTTGGAACAGGGGGGAGGCGTTAGCCAATGACTTGCGAGAAGGCGGAGAGTCATCTCAGCGCCTATCTCGACGATATGCTGGATCCACAGCTCCGCCAGGAAGTCGCGGCGCATGTGGAGAGTTGCGCCCACTGTGCTGAGGTGCTGGCTGATTATCGTCGTGTTGATGCGCTGCTGGCCAGCACTATCCGTGTCAGTCCATCTGATGCGCTGCACGACCGCATCTTCGGATCGCCCGAGCTCGCCGCTATTCTCCGCGAGCAGAGCGGCGGGCGTGGCAAGCGCACGAGCGTGCCACTGCTGGAACGGCCCACGAGCGGTGGCGATGCACCGGGCGGTATCTCCGAGACGCCGACGCCAATGCGCGTGGAGCGCCGTGGGTCTTCTCCCCCGTGGAGACGGGTCGCGCTGCAATCCGCCGCTGTTCTTGCTTTGCTCCTTGGGTCGGCCCTGCTGATCAAGCAGGGTCTTTTGCATACGGGTGGGACAACCGGACGCGGGCCGCAGACCATCGGCGGGCATGGCATGGTTGTACCCCTGGCCGCTGGGCCGCGTGCCGTCTATGAGCGCGGCGGCGCCCTGTGGAGCGCGCCTGAGAATGGTCCCGGCCTCGCTCAGCAGCTTACGCCAGCGGGTGTGCGAGTGGCAGGGTGGGCTATATCGTCGAACGGGCGCACCATCGCGTATGTGGATGGCGGCACAGGCAGCGTCCATACGATTCGGAGCGATGACCAGAACGACCGCAGTATCGCCGCGAGCACGAGCGGGGCGCCGTCCGCTGGCTTCTGGACCAGCCAGGCTGGCAAGGCGGTCGCGGGTGGGCTGTCGTGGTCGCCGGACGGCAGGTATCTGGCGTATGTCGCGGCCGATGGCTCCGGACAGACGGTGCTGCATATCGTTAGCGCGGGCGGCGGTGGCAGCTCCGCGATGGGTGGCGCGGCGTCCTGGACAGGCGCGGCGGTGTGGAGCGCCGACAGCACACATCTCGCGTTCGCGCAGAGCGACGCCGCGGGCGGTCAGACGATATCCGTATACGATGCCACGACGCATCAGGCATATCAGCTGAGCACGGCTGATCCCGCCGAAGCGAGCGCGGCGGTGGCGCAGATGGCGTGGCTCACCAGCACGCCATACCCTAGCCTTACCTGGACGGCAACGGTGAACGACGCGATTACCGGAGTCTTCACGCAGCCGGCGGCGAGCGGCACGAGCGCGACGCGCCTGTCGCGGGCGGGCACGCGCTATTCCGCCGCGGACTTCACCGCCAGTGGCGGTGCGGACATGTGGATGGTTGCGCAGGGCGGCACGCTGGCGACGCTGCCGGTGAGCGGGGCCAGTCAGCCAGCGGAATCCATTACGCTGAGTGGGTCGCCAGTGACGCGCATCGTGTGGTCGCCATCCGGGGCGGCGGTGGCGTATCTCACTCAGGACGGACAGCTCGCTCTCTGGACTCCTGGTGGCGCACCCGTCGCCGTCGCATCGCACGTGATCGGCATGCCGGTCTGGTCGCCGGATAGCACGAAGCTGGCGGTGCAGCTCAGCGATAGCGTCGTTGCGATCCGGCTTGTCAGCGGGACGCCGGCATCGCTGACGCGGCTGGTGAGTGTCGTTGGGCACGTCGCGTTGAGCTGGTCGCCAGATAGCCAGGTGTTAGCAATCGGCAGCTCGTCAGGCGTGCTTATCGCTGGACACGGGACTCTCAACGGCGCCGACACGCTGGCTCCAGACACGGGCGCGATTATCTGGACTATCG
Source organism: Ktedonobacterales bacterium (assembly GCA_035310125.1). Lineage (GTDB taxonomy): Bacteria > Chloroflexota > Ktedonobacteria > Ktedonobacterales > JADMIN01 > DATGEP01. The sequence goes on along the minus strand of DATGEP010000271.1, from coordinate 22,018 downwards.
CAGGGTGAGGTAATATTCGCCGGGGTGTTAACATACCCATAACGAAACAGCGACCGCCGCGTTGTCATTTGTAAGCGTTTCGAGTAGTGGACTCCTCCACCCAAACTGAGGATGCACTCCCTGCGGTCCCAGCTCCGGACTGTTGTCCCCATGGCGGTCCGGAGCTCTCGAAACGTTTTTTGTGCCGTCGGGTTTCCGCGCGGCAGAGGAAGGGCGTGTTGGCATCCCGCCCTTCCTTTCTTTTTGCCCATTTTTCCGCGGCGCAGGTCAAATGCTGGGCAGGCGGGCGCGGCAGGCCACGGGCGCGACAGGCCACGGGCGCGGCAGGCGCCGAGACTCAAGTTTTCCGGTTGGTTGGCCGCGCAGGGATGTGAGAGACAGAGCAGCGAGGGATTAGCGAGGGATTAGCGGAGAAGGACGAAATCCGTGTGATCTATGGGGTGTCGGGAGGCGTAGTATTGAGAAATAGTGGATGCGCTCTCCCGACATCCTGCGGTGGTGGGCGCATCGGTTGTACAATACGTGTATGCATCGGCGACGGCGCCAGGTAGGCTCGCTGGCTGTTGTCAGGGTGTGACGTATGTAAGGGATATGTGCCAGCCGGTTGCCAGGTAACGCGAGCTCGGCGCGAGGATTGCGATAGGGGGAGGCAGAGCGCGAGGACATTGAGGCTGGAGAAGGCAGGCTGAGTCGCCTCCAGCGCGGGCGAATCGTCAACCGTAGAGTGGCGCGGAGCGGCTGGATCGTTCCGCCAGGTGTGCATAGCAAGAGCATTCCTGCATGTCCGGTGCGCAAAGAGGCGTGACGAGCGTACAGGCACAGTCAAAGCCTTTCAGGTGAGGGAGTGGCGAAGCGCTGAAAAGACGCCCATTCGCGGAGCGGCCATCCGTCGGAACGTACCCGAGGATGTGCCCGGAACCCGCTTGTACAGCGGTTTCTCCCGGATGAGCTTTCTTGACGCTTGACCGCGTATAGCGTATCATTGAGGAGCAGGTTTACCTGACGTGGAGGGGACCCGTTCCACCCTCATCCTTGAAAGGGGGGATATCAGGTGAACGATAGAGACAGGTTCGATAAGTTTACCGAGCGGGCTCGCAAAGTGTTGAGTCTCGCACAGGAAGAAGCTCAGCGCTTCAACCATAATTACATCGGAACCGAGCATCTCCTCCTAGGTCTCGTACGCGAGGGTGATGGAGTAGCCGCGAAAGTTCTGAGCAACCTTGGCGTCGAATTGAATAAGGTCCGCAGCGCCGTCGAATTCATCATCGGGCGCGGTGACCGCATTGTGCTCGGTGAAATCGGGCTCACCCCCCGCGCCAAGAAAGTCATCGAGCTGGCGGTGGATGAGGCGCGCCGCCTCAACCATCATTACATTGGGACCGAGCATCTGCTGCTGGGACTTGTCCGCGAGGGCGAGGGTATCGCGGCGGGCGTGCTGGAAAGCCTTGGTGTCAACCTGGAGAAGGTGCGCACGCAGACGATCCAGGTGCTGAGCCAGTCGGGCGGCACGCATGGCGAGGTGGGGCCTGGCGGGCGCGAGAAACACTCCAAGACGCCGACCATTGATCAGATGGGCATTGACCTGACCGCGCAGGCGCGGGCCAATAAGCTGGATCCGATCATTGGGCGCGAGCCGGAGATCGAGCGCGTCATCCAGATTCTCTCGCGGCGCCAGAAGAACAATCCAGCGCTGATCGGCGAGCCGGGCGTCGGCAAGACGGCCATCGTCGAGGGGCTGGCGCAGCGCATCGTCGCGGGCGAGGTGCCGGAGACATTGATCGGCAAGCGATTACTGACGCTGGATGTTGGCTCACTCGTCGCGGGCACCAAGTATCGCGGTGAGTTCGAGGAGCGGCTGAAGAAAATCATTGAAGAGATTCGGTCCAGCCAGGACTGCGTGATCTTTATTGACGAGGTACATACGCTGGTTGGCGCGGGAGCAGCTGAGGGTGCGGTGGATGCCGCCAACATTCTCAAGCCGGCGCTTTCGCGTGGCGAGCTTCAGTGCATCGGCGCGACCACCCTGGACGAGTACCGCAAGTACATCGAAAAGGACGCCGCGCTTCAGCGCCGCTTCCAGGAAGTCATCGTTCGCGAGTCTACCGTCGAGGAGACGATACTGATCCTCAAGGGGATTCGCGAGAAGTACGAGCAGCACCACCGGCTCACCATCACCGACGACGCCCTGCGCGCCGCCGCCGAGATGGGCAGCCGCTACATTACCGACCGTTTCTTGCCAGACAAGGCGATTGACCTGATTGATGAGTCGGCCAGCCGTGTGCGCATGCAGCGCTCACTCGCCCCACTCAACTTGAAGGAGGCCATGCGCGGTCTGGAGGCTGTTCTTCGCGAGAAGGACGAGGCCATCCAGAACCAGAATTATGAGCAGGCGGCTGAGCTGCGCGACCGCGAGGTGAAGCTGCGCGACCGCATTGCCAAGCTCGAATCCGGCTGGCATCGCGACCAGGGCAACGAAAAGCCGGTGGTTGGCGAGGAAGATATCGCCCAGATCGTCTCGATGTGGACGGGTATTCCCGTCATGCGTATCGCGCAGGAAGAGTCTGCCCGTCTGCTGGAGATGGAGGGCGCGCTGCACAAGCGTGTCATCGGGCAGGATGAGGCGATTGAGACCGTCAGCCGTGCCGTGCGTCGCGCACGTGCTGGCCTGAAGGATCCCAAGCGCCCTATCGGCTCCTTCATCTTCATGGGGCCGACTGGCGTTGGTAAGTCGGAGCTGGCAAAGACGCTGGCAGAGTTCATGTTCGGCAGCGAGGACGCGCTCATCAAGATTGACATGTCCGAATTCATGGAGCGCCACGCGGCTGCCCGCCTCGTGGGTGCGCCTCCGGGCTATGTCGGTTACGAAGAGGGCGGCCAGCTCACCGAGGCAGTACGCCGCAAGTCCTACAGCGTGATTCTGCTGGACGAGATCGAGAAGGCGCATCCGGATGTCTTCAACATGCTGCTGCAGATCCTGGAGGATGGCAAGCTGACCGACGCCAAGGGCCGCACGGTGGACTTCCGCAACACCATCGTGATTATGACCTCGAACGTCGGCGCGTCGCTGCTGAACCGGGAGGCCGCCATTGGCTTCACGCAGAGCCGCGACAAGCTCAAGGCGCAGCAGGCGGAATACGAAGCCATGAAGGACAAGGTTCTGGGTGAATTGAAGAGCACCTTCAAGCCTGAGTTCCTGAACCGCATTGACGCCGTGATCGTATTCCACAGTCTGCGCCAGGAGCACGTGCGCCTGATCGTGGATCTGTTGCTCTCGCGGGTGCGCACGCAGCTTACGGAGCAGCAGGTGGAGCTGCTGGTGCCGGAGGATGCCAAAGACTTCCTCGTCACCAAGGGCTACGACGCGCAGTATGGCGCGCGGCCGTTGCGCCGGACCATCCAGAACCTCGTCGAGGATCCGCTGGCGGAGGGCTTGCTCCAGGGCAAGTTCCGGCCGGGCGACATCGTCGAGGCGACGGCGAAGGACGACACCATCGTCCTGGAGGTCCACGAGCGGCGGGAAGACCTGCTCCGGCAGCTTCCGCCTCCGCCTGAGGCGGCGCTCTCGGCGGGCGAGGCCGGCGGCGAAAGCTCGCGCTAGACGTTTTTCTCAGCATACTGAGCCGGTCGGAGGTAGCCTCCGACCGGCTCAGTGCATACGAGGTAACTCTCAGAGCCAGCTTCGATCCATCAACGCGATACACGTACATCAAGATGGGCAGTGCGCGTAGATTAGGTAATCACGCAGGCCAGCACTGTCTCCACCAGGTGTGTCCTGTTCCGGGCCAGCCAATCTTCCCGCTCCAGCGCCGCCAGCGCACGGTCGGTGACGGCGGGCAGGGGGCTGAGTCCCTGGCGGTAGCGCCCCAGCCGGTGGATCAGCGAGGTATAGGCGCGCAGCTGATAGAGCGCGGGCATCGCCTCTATCTCGGCTGCGGTGAGCGTCACGTGGCGTGCATATCCTTCGGCTACCGCCTGAATGATCGGCCACTCCGCGCCGGTGCCGAACCGCGCGGTAGGCCACCAGCTGAGCGCGACGGTGAGATCCATCATGCGCACGTCGCGCGAGCAGAATTCGAAGTCGAGCACACCCGTGACGCGGGCGTCTCGCATGAGCAAGTTGTCCGGCGCGTAATCTTCATGGACGAGCTGTTGCGGGAGGCGCGCGTAGAGCGATGGGATATGCTCGATCAGCATGTCGTAGGAGTGGATGAGCCGGTCGCGGGTGTCGCCTGGAAGCGGAAGCTCTATGATGGCCGAGCGCGGGTCGGGTACGAGGGGATGGCAGTGTGCCAGATCGCCGTAGGATCGCCAACTTACGGCGCCCACGGCATCGAGCGGTGGGATGCAGGCGAGCGCGACATCGAGCTGGCCAAGGGCTGCGCCGCCAGCACGCGCCTGCGCCAGATCATCCTGGTTGGGGTGCTCACCCGGCAGAAACGGCGTGAGGACCGCCAGCGCCTCGTTAGTGCCGTCCGCCGCGCTGGCATACAGCGCGCCTGACCGTGTCGGAATGGGAACGGGTAGGCCGAACGGGAGCTCCGCGGCCTGGAGATGCGCGAGTACGGTGTGCTCGAAACGCAGCCGGCGCGCGTCGGCGTGATTGCTGTAGATACGCAGCACATAGCTGCCGGTGGAGGTCTCCACCAACCGCACCGAATTATTCGTTCCATGCGCCAGCGGTCGCACACGGTATGGTTCCGGCACCGCCCATTCGGTTGTCAACACGTTGCGCATCATGTCCGGCATGATCTTTCCCTTGCTCGTGGCTAACTGCTGCAGACCGTGCCAGATATCGAGAGCGCTCAGGCACGGAGTCAGTGGCGTTCAACCGGAGAGAGAGGGAGCGCAAAGGAGAATGTCGTGCCAACGCCTTCCTGACTCTCCGCCCACATACGCCCCCCGTGGCGGATGACGATGTCGCGGCTGATGTAGAGGCCGAGGCCCAATCCAACGCCGGACCCGCTCTGTACCTGGACGCCCGGCACCCGGTAGAATCGCTCAAAAAGATGGGGCAGCGCGCTGGTGGGTATGCCGGGCCCGGAATCTCGAATGCGGACAAGCGCCTGACTTTCACTAGCCGTAAGCTGAAGCCAGACGGGCGAGGCGGATGACGAGTACTTGAGCGCGTTCGAGAGCAGGTTCGTGAGCACCTGACCGATGCGCTCGGCATCGGCTACGGCCTGAACGGCGTGTGTCGGCAGATCCAGCTCGATGGTGCGACCGGTGGCCGCGTGTTGCTCTTCGGCGATCTGGCGGCAGAGCGCGATGAGGTCCATCGGCTCGCGATTGAGCGCGAGTCTGCCGGATTCGATGCGCGAGGCGTCGAGCAGGTCGTTGACGAGACGCTCCATACGCTCGATAGCGCGCTCCATCCGGCCGGTCTGGTCCGCTTCGGCAAGGCCGGCGCGGCTGAGGCGGCGATGAGTGAGCTGCGTCAGGATTTTGAGTGTGGTGAGAGGGGTTTTTAGCTCGTGCGAGGCGATACTCAGGAATTCGTCTTTTTGCCGCTCCAGGCGGTAAAGCTCGGTGACATCACCGCCGACCGCGACGGCGCCAGTGATATTGCCGCTGGCGTCACGAATAGGCGCGAAGCTGGTGAGCACCTGGAGATCGCGGTTTGAGTGGCGCTGGCGGATTAGTATTCGGAAGTCGGTGCGGGTGATGCCGCGCAGGGCCTGGACGAGAGGATACTCTTCTCGCGGCAAGGGCGAACCATCGGGATAGCGCAAGTCTACGTTCTGGTTCATCTCCTGATAAGGGCGGAGCGCTTGGGAGGCGGAGAGACCGAACATGGCAAGGCCATGTTTGCTGACACGTACGAGATGTCCAGAAGCGTCGCAGACGAAGACACCATCGGGCATGGCTTCGATGATGGCATTCAGCTCAGCGGCCTGGCGGCGGCGCTCGGCGGCAAAGTCTTCCACTTCGCTGAGCGCCGCCTCCATACGCTGATAGAGGCTGGCGGTGTCTATGGCAAGCGCGATACGGTGCGCCAGCTCACCGGCCAGCGCCAAATCGGCGGCTCCGTAGCGGCGACCGGACTCGGCGGATATCAGCATGAGCACGCCCTGTAGCCGCTCGCGGCTCTGAATAGGCACAGCGATGTATGATTTCGCGCCGACGGCGTGCATGCCGTCGAGCAGAGGTTGGTTGGGCGTGGAGCTAGCTGGCAGCACATCAGCGAGATCCGCGACGACTTGGGGCTGACCCATACGAATAACCTGGGAGAAAAGGTGAGTGGGCGTGGGTGGCGTCTCGCTCACCAAGGCGCGTAGCATGCGCTCTTTCGCTGGGTCCACATGGGCGACATCCACCTGGGATGTGTTGCCGTTGCCGTCGAGCACTTCCACGCAGCAATAATCGGCCAGGCGTGGCACAGCAAGATGGATAACGCTGGCGATAGTAGTGGCGTGATCGAGGGAGGAGGCAAGTACAATGCTGGCTTCGGCAAGGAAGGCGAGGCGGCTCTGCGCATCTTCGGCTTCGGCGCGCGCCTGACGCTCGCGCTCAAGGAGGAGGCGCTGCGTCATTTCGCCCTGGATACGCTCGGTGATGTCACGAATGTAGCCGGTGAAGCGGGGCAGGCCGCCAATCTCGACGCAGGTGATGGTCAACTCGATGGGGAATTCGACGCCATTGGCGCGCTGGCCGGCAAACTCGACACGATTGCCGATGAGATGCGGCTCGCGAGTGGCGAGGTAGCGCACGAGTCCGGCGCGGTGGCGATCGCGCAGGGACAGAGGAATGATGCAGTCGGCGAGCGGCTGGCCGACCACATCCGCGCGAGCATAGCCGAACATGCGTTCAGCAGCGGGGTTAAAATCTACGATGCGACCGTCGCTATCCATAGAGATGATGGCATCGTAGGCAGTTTCGAGGATAGCTCCTTTGCGGGCTTCGCTCTCACGGACGGCGTCCTCGGCGCGCTTGCGCTCGATGAACTGGCCAACCTGATTGCCCAGTGAGGTCACGGTCTGAAGCAGGCTGCTGTCGGGCGTGCGCATGACGCGGCTGAAAAATTCGATGACGCCGATGGGGCCATGTGCTCCCTGAATGGGAAAGGCAAAGGCGCCATGCAGTCCGTCGGTGGCGGCGGCGTGCAAGCGCGGGAAGTTATCGTCGGTCAGCACATCTTCGACGGCGACCGGAGTCCCGTCGAGCCAGACACGTCCTGGGAGCCCTTCGCTGGACTCGAAGTGTTTGTGGCGGCTGGCTTTCTCGAACGAGGCATTGGCGGCGGAGGGGGCATGCCACGTATCCAGGCAGCGGAGCACAGTGTCTTCGACGAGCCACATGATACCCAGGTCCCATTGGAGTGTCTGGCCAATCGTCGCGAGGATGCGCGGCGCGGCGGAGGCGAGGTCGGGAGACTCGACCAACACCCGGCTAACGGCATATTGCACGGTGAGTCGCCGCTCCGCCCGTAACTGCTCGGTGATGTCGTGAAAGGCGAGGACCGCGCCGGTGATCGCGCCGTCGCCGAGAATGGGCGCGGAGGTATAGGCGATGGGCAGGAGTGAGCCGTCTTTGCGGGTGAAGACATCGGAGTCTCGCCGCATGGTGGCGCCGGAGCGGAGAACGCTGGTGAGTGGACACAGCTCAGCGGGAAATGGGGAGCCATCGGCATGCTGAAAGTGGACAAGCTCGTGCATATTCTGCCCCAGCAGCTCCGCTTCGGAGTAGCCAAGCAGGCGCTGGCAGGATGGGTTGGCGAACGTGACGCAGCCAGCCATATCCAGCGCATAGACGCCTTCGCCGAGGCTGTTGGTAATGGCGCTGGTCAAGTCGTTGGGGCGGGGGCGCTCACGTTGCGTCGTGCGCTGCGCGGCTCGTGATGGGCGCCGAGGTGTTGCGGCCATATCGCGCCCGTTGGCAGCACGGTGCGGGTGGGTATCGTCCGCCGGTGCCGCGCCCGCAGGCGGGTCGTCGAGGGCCAGCTGAGCGCGCAGCGCCGTAAGCTCCGCGAGAAGCTGCTCCTTTGTCTTGTACTGGTCCTCTATCGCCACGAACGTATCAGCCTCATCAGATCACCGCGACACGAATGTAAGAGAAGCGCCGGGCATTGGGTGGGCAGCGCCGGTTGCCACCATGCAGCAGGTTTCGTGCCGTCTCCATGATTCGTATGGTGCGTGACATCGCGCGCGAATCGAGCATAACACATCCGTGGCTGGATGGTGAGTGGTGTGCGCGGGGTTCAGCTCGCGGCTGGGCGGTCGTAGATGTGGACGCCATCGGCGGCGCCGACGTAGACCCGTTCGGTCATGGCGACGAAAAGCCCGTGCTCCACGACGCCGGTGATCGCCTTGATCTGTTGCGCGGTGGCTGCGGGTTGGGCGAGTGGGCCGAACGCGCAATCCAGCACGTAGTTGCCGCCGTCGGTGACGAAGGCGCTGGCGGCGGGGCTGGCGGGATCGGCGGGCGTTGCGGCAGACACGCGGCGCAGCACCGGCTGGCAGCCAAGCGCGGCGAGGCGCGCGGCGGTGTGCCGCCAGCCGAATGGGACAACTTCAACCGGGATGGGGGCGCGCGTCGCGAGGCTAGGCACGAGCTTGGACGCATCTACGATGATGACGCGGAACGTGCTGGATGCGGCGACCAACTTTTCGCGGAGCAGCGCGCCGCCACGTCCCTTGATGAGCTGGAGCGCCGGCAACAGCACTTCATCGGCGCCGTCAATGCTCATGGTGAGGGTGGGTGCGGCGTCAAGCTCGATGAGTGGAATCTGGAGGGTGGCGGCAAGCGTGCGGATATGCTCCGAGGTGGCCACGCCCGTCACGCGCAGTCCCTGGCGGGCGCGCGCGGCGAGCTCGGCCAGCATCACTTCGGCGGTTGATCCGGAGCCAAGCCCCAGCACCGCGCCATCCGGCACGGCGGCAACCGCCGCGCGCGCCGCCAGACGCTTCCACTCGGTCAGTGTCTCCACACCCGGCATGCCGCTGGGCGCGGCTCCCTGTTCCTGCTCACTCACCGCTGGTGCCTCCTGAGCTACTTGAGCTGCTGCGCACTGAACGCCGTCGTGACGTTGTGAAAGCCCTCTATAGTATTGGTACCTGTCGCGCCGTATCGGGCTGAATCGCATGACCCGCGCGGATGTTGCGGGCGGCTTTGCGGTCGAGTGTGGCTTCGGAGTGCAACATGGGGAAGGGGCGATGGAACTTCCTGTCGAACTCGTGGGCCTTCGCGTCGGTATGCTCCGCGCGGCGCTCATAGGCACGGGCCAGGAGGTCACGTTTCTCCGGTTCGGCGAGTGTGCTGGCGAGGAGGTAGGCGAGGACGAAATCCGGCTTGCCAAGCTCGGCGTAGATACGGGCCTGCTCGCCGGCTTCGGCGCCTTTCGCCAGCTCATCGCGGACGATGGCGCGGAAGACTTCTTTGGAGTGCGCACCGTATTGTGACTCGAAATCCACGGAGTGCTCTGGCTGCCCCGGCATGCTCACGCCCCTTTCCATTGCCTCAGTCTCATTATACCGCTGCCAGCCATAACATTTAGGTACAGGCATTCATCACTTCGCCGGAGGAAAGGAATGTTGGCACGCCACTTGGTAATAGAGGGTGTAGGGGGCAACACTCCCATACGGTGCAGCTGGGGGCTGTTACCGGGATTGACACTTTAAGGAATGCGGGACAATTTACATGATAACAAATATCTCTCGCGGGTATGGGGGTGGCGCCCATGCAGGCGGTTATGCCACTCAGCCGCCGCCACGCATAGCGCGCGCCGTCGCCCGCTCGGTTTCCATGAATCGTGCCGGTGGCTACGCTGTGCCCGCGCGGCACGGCGCGCCCGCACGCACGGCGCTCGCCAAACTGGCGCTGTCGCTCGTGCTGTTCGCGCTGCTGAATGCCGGCGACCTCGTGAGCACCTATGCTGGTCTGCATAGCGGCATGCGCGAGGGCAATCCGCTGATGAGCGGGCTGCTGGTACAATATGGATTTGCGGCGCTGATCGTCTATAAAGCCGTCGTCATCGTTGCCGTGTCAGTGGGCGTATATTTGCTGCGCACCTTTAGTAAGGTAATCGCGACCGCGACGATCTGGGTCTGCAACGTACTCGTCTGTGCGGTGGTGGTGATGAATATCCTGCAATTCGTGACGCGGTAGCGGGTAGGAATGGCGCTCCCTCGCACGCTTCCCGGCTGGATCGCGGAATCGCTGGCGAGCTACAACGGCCAGGAGGGGGCAGGCTTGATGGCGGCGGCAGCGAAGTCTAGACCGGCGGAGAAATATTCCGGGTGGCGTGGAATGGCTTCCAGCCGCTGAATGAGCGTATCCAGCTGGGCATCATCCGCGCCAGCCTGACGCAGCATGGGACGGCCCTGCTCGATGAGTCGCGCCGGCCCCGTAGGCGCGGCGCCTTCAAGGTCTACGGGCGCGCCACGGTCGTTCGCCGTCTCGCTGAAGGTGACGGGCTGGATGCGCACCTGGGTGAAGCCGGCAGCGCGGAACAGCGCAAACAGCTTCCGACCAACCTGGAGATCTGGGAATCCGTAGGAACGTGCGTGGCGCGCCAGATCGAGCAATTCTGTCATGGCCTCGGGGTCGGGGTAGAGCGCGCGGGCGCCCCAATCCGGCTCGATGGCGAGCGCGACGCCGCCCACCTCCACAACGCGAAACATCTCGGCGGCAACGAGCAGCGGATCGGGCTGGTGCATGAGAAGACAGCGGCAGACAACCAGGTCAAAACCGCGCGCGGGGTATGGCAGGTTGGCGGCGTCGGCCTGTGCGAACGCGAGGCGCCCGGCGCGGACCGCATCCGCGAGGGAGGAGCGGGCGCTGGCCAGAAGGGCGCTGTCTCTATCGGTGGCGGTGATGGTGGCACCTGGGAGGGCAGTTAGCAAGGCGCGCGTGAAGATGCCAGCGCCGCAGCCTAGCTCTAAAACGCGCGCGCTGGGTGTGACGGAATGCAGCGCGAGCGCGGCGCGCAACTCCGCCAGCCCACCAGCCGCTTGCGCCGCCAGCCGGTCCGCTTCATGTGGGTCGCGCGCGCCAATGTAACCACTTTCACTCGGCAGCATTCCATCATCCAATCAGGCGCTCCTCAGCAGCGCAGCTCGGCGCGCCTGGCGTGAGAAGCGCGCACTCCTGAAGCGGCTGCCGGCGCCATAGGCACGGAGCTCTCCCCTCGGCGCAACGGCCAATGTGAGCACACACACGATCGAGAGGCACACCTGATCACACTGTAGCGCAGGGCGAATGACGGCGCCACATTGGTGAGGCAATCCAGCACAAGGCATGGGGTCTTTCGCTCACGCACGGCAGCGTATATACTACGTATCGCCTGTTTCGTGCTTGCGCGAGCGGTATACGGCCCCACCAGCAAGGCCGTGTGTTGGAAGGTCTGTGAGGAGTGGAACGATGGGAAGCGAAAAGGACTGGCGTACACAGCACATGGATCAGTCGCTGGCGCACATGGACAACGTTGAGACGGCGCCGCTGCTCGCGCCGGATGGTGGTGGATACATGGGGACTGCTGGGACCTCCCAGCCACAGCCGCAGCGGCCACAAGGGACGGCATCCTTCGATCAGCTCGCACAGTTCGCCGCGCTCCATGCGCCACAAAGCGCGCCCAAGCCGCCGACGCCACATCTCGCAATACCGCCGCGGCCCACGACTGTCGCGGAAACAGGACTGGACCTGGTGCTGCTGGAAGAGCTGGCTCTCAAGCACATCGTTGCCGCGGGCGTCATGTCCGGCGCGGAGCTGGCGGAACACATGTGTCTCACGCTGCCGGGCGTCGTCGAGGAAGCTATCTCCATTCTACGCCGCGATGGTCTGGTGGATTATCACAATGTCAGCGGCGGCCCCCACGGCAACGCCGGCATGCGCTTGCGCGCCACGGATCGCGGGACGCAGGTGGAGGCGCGGGCGCGTGAGAACAATGGGTATGTTGGGCCGGCACCCGTCAAATTCTCCGCGTATGTGCAGATGCTGCGGCAACAGGCTGCGAGTGGCCGGGGCATCAGCCGGACCGATGTCTGGCGCAAAACGGCGCATCTCGTTCTGGCGGATGAGACGATTGACAGCCTCGGCGCGGGCCTCGAAAGCGGCGGACCCCTGCTGATCCACGGCGAGCCGGGCAATGGGAAGAGCGCGGTGGCATCTTCGCTGGCACGCATGATCCGCGCAGGCGTGCTCGTGCCGCATGCAGTGCAGGTAGACAACCACATCCTGCGCGTCTTCGATCCGAGCATCCACAAGCCGTTGCAGCTCGATCCATCGTTTAGCGGCTTGAAGATGGATGAGCGCTGGGTGTACTGCCAGGCGCCATTCGTGCGGGCCGGCGCTGAGCTCCGGCTGGAGGATTTGGGACTGCGCTTCAACCAGGAGTATCGCTACTACGATAGCCCGATTCAGCTCAAAGCGGCGGGCGGTGTGCTGCTGCTGGATGACTTCGGCTCGAATGGCGAGCCTGTTGAAGGATTGCTGTATCGCTGTTTGGAGCCAGTCGCGACCGGCATTGACCGCCTGACGACGTTGACGGGGCGCTCGCTGCCGGTGCCTTTTACGTCATTGCTCGTAATCGCGACGGCCCATTCGCCGGGGGAGCTGCTGAACGAGGGGTTGCTGCGCCGCTTTCCCTGCAAAGTGCATATTCCCGGTCCGACGGAAGAACAGTATCGTGAGCTATTTCGCCGGGCCTGCGAGGAGGCGGGGGTCGAGTTCGCGCCCTCCGGCATTGATTATGTTATCGAGCGCTGTTACGCGCAGGCGGGGCACGTGCCACGGTGCGGTCATCCGGTCCAGCTCGTCGAGCTCATTTGCGGCGCCGCGCGCTACTTTGGCATTCAGGCTCAGCTCGTACCACAGTTGATTGATGTCGCCTCGGATATGTATTTTGGGCGAGTCGAAGGAAACAGAGCGTAGGCGGCTGGCGTCGCGCTGGATGGGAGGGCATACGTATGACGAAGGATCGAACGCCGGCGGCCCTGGGGCGGGCGGATGTACGCCGCTGCGGCACGCTCTGGGTTGGGATGGGGGAGGAGTCGCGTGCGGCGCCACCCGGCATACCCGGCGTGCGCTGGCGCGCGGTGGCGGCGGACGACATCGAGGCGCTGCGCCGGGCGATGATCGCGGCGGGCGCCAGCAACCCTGGCCTGGCAGAGGCGCGGGTCCGTGGCGGACGGCTGGGCTACCTGTGTGAGCAGGCTGAGCCCAACGCGCAGACGCCGCCTGGGGCGGTGCTGGCCTACGGGTGGATCGCCCGCGCTGGTGACACGGTGGATGATCTGGGATTTTCCCTGGAGATGCCGCCCGGCGAGGGCTGGATCTACGACTGCGCCACTGTTCCGTCAGCACGTGGCAGGGGACTGTATACGGCACTGTTACATATCATGCGCGGCGAATTCGCCGTGCGGGGGCTGGAGCGGGGCTGGGTTGGCACCGAGCCGCGCAACTGGGCGTCACAGCGCGGCATCGCGCGCGCCGGCTTCCAGAAGGTGGCGGACATAGACTGGGACAGGGAGCCGGCAACGGTGTTCGGCGTTCCGGGCTTTCCCGAGGCGGCGCTCTATGCGGTCGCGATGCTGGCAGGGGATGGCGAGCATTCGCGAGTGCTGCCGGAAGCCGGCATTCCCTGGATCGAAGCGGTTTTCGCGGCCGCTGACGGCGCCGAGCCGGACGGGATGCGCCTGTTCCGCGAGACCTTTGGCGAGCAGATTCACTGGTCACGCCAGGGTGGGGCGCTGGGCGAGGAGCCGCAGGTGACCATCCGGTGCGGCGAGAGCCAACGCGCGATCGCCGCGGACGGCTCGTTCGCCGAGTTTGCGCGGGCGCTGGGCGAAGTGGCGCCTGGGTTGCCGTGGCTCTCCGAGGCGACTCCGCCGGCGTAGCGCGCGACACCCGGCCGCCGACTGGGGTTGCGTGGTGGCGTTTCCATCCAGAGTCCTCGCCGGGGGTGTACAATAAATAGAGTGGCGGCGCACATCGAGCGGATATACCGCGAGGCAGGATATGCGCGAATGGGCCGTCCGCGAGGGGGTGCCACAATGTTGTTCGGACACTTACCGGAGCTCCTGATCATTCTGGTGATCGCGCTGCTCGTCTTCGGACCCAAGCGTATGATCGAGATGGGATCGTCGTTCGGCAAAGCTTTCCGCGAGTTCAAGAACGCCACAAAAGACCTGAGCTGGAACAACCTGCTGACCGGCGGCGAGCAAGACAAGCCATCGGCGCTATCGCAGCTCAGCCAGATCAGTCAGACGTATGGCTCGGACAATGGCAACGGCACCACGCCGGAATCCAACCCGGTGACGGCGGCTACACGCGTTGTAGATGCCGACGGGCCGGACGAGGAGCCGAACGCCAACTAGCTTTCGACATGCATGATCTGGTCGAGCTGGGCCGGGTCTTTTTGCGGTCCAATGATGGCTAGTCGGAGCTGGTCAGACGTGAAGAGCGTCCGCGCCAGCCGCTGGACATCGCTGGCATTGACCGCGTCGTAGCGGGCCATAATCTCATCCAGCTCATGCACTTCGCCAAGAATTACCTCCTGCGCGCCCAGCCATGACGCGATGCTGGATGTGTCTTCCAATCGCAGCGCGAGCCGCCCTTTGGTGTACTCCCTGGCGCGAGTCAGCTCGTCGTCTGCCACCGGCTCATCGCGCAGCCGCCGCAACTCGCCAAACACCGCTTGCAGGGCCGCTACGGTGCGACTGGGCTCCACGCCCGCGCCGATGACGAAGGCGCCGGTATCGTGGTAGTTGATGGGCGAGCTGCTGATGTCGTAGGCAAGTCCCTGCTGCTCGCGCACCTCCAGGAAAAGGCGCGAGGCCATGCCGTCGCCCAAGATGGCATTCAGCAGACTCAGCGCGTAGTTGTCGGGGTCTTTGTGGGAGAGACCGCCAGCATAGAGGCAAAGATTCGTCTGCTCCGTCTCGCGGTATTCGACCCGCACGCGCGGCACGTCAAGCGGGCGCGGGCAGGGCGTCCACAGCGGGACGGGCCGGTGCTCCCAATCGCCCAGCAGTCGCTCCGCAGCCGCCACGATGCGGTCATGGTCCACATTGCCGACGACGCCAAGCACAAGGTTGCCGGGTACATAGTGGGAAGTTCGGTAGGCTTCCATCTCGTCGCGGGTGATGCCGCTGACGGTTTCGCGCGTTCCCGCCACCTCGCGACCCAGGGAGAGGTCATTGGGCCAGACCGTCTCATCACCAATCACGCCGACCCACTCCTGCGGGCTGTCGCGATACATGTTGAGCTCTTCGATGATGACGCGCCGCTCCTTCTCCAGCTCCGCGGGATCGAGCAAGGGGTGGCGCACCATGTCGGCCAGCACGCCGAACGCCAGCTCGAACTGCGTGCTGGCGATCTTCGCGGAGTAGACGGTTAGCTCCTTATCGGTGGCGGCATCGAGGATGCCGCCGACACCTTCGATGCTCTCCGAGATGACGCGCGCTGTTGGAAAGCGCGCGGATCCCTTGAAGAGCATGTGCTCAATGAAGTGCGAGACACCCGATTGGAGGGTGGTTTCGTACCGCGAGCCGACGCCGAAGAAGAAACCGATGCTGACGGAGCGCACAGAAGGAACGGTCGAGGTGAGGATGCGAACGCCGTTGGACAGCGTGGCACGAGCATACATGCGGGGTAATACCTTACTGAATGGAGAGCATGGCGACAATACGTGCCGCCCGCACATTATAGACGGCGACGAGCGCATCCGGCAAAGGAGCGAAACGGCGAGGGCGAACGGCGACTCCCGAACCTATCGCCGTAAAGGGGAGGCCATCGCGCGGCGCGAAGCGCTGGCACGGATGCTGCACTGGGTGCGAAGGAGGGTTTTTCCGTCGAGCAGGAAGGAGCAATCTCATGAGGTGGTTGACTAGCTTCGTCGTTACCATCTGTGATGTGATCATCGTCGTGGCGCTCGTGATCTTTGCCGGGGAGAATTCCCACGCGGACCAGTTCCGGTTTCTTGGTGGCTCGTTTTCGGGCAACGTCGGGTGGATCGTCGCTGGAGCGGCGATTCTCGGCTTTCTGTTCGCGTTCCTGCTGCTGGCGCCGGGGCGAATCGCGTCCAACTGGCGGGCGCGCGGGCTCCGGCGTGAGCGTGAACGTTCCGAACAGGAGCTGGCAACGCTCCACGGAGAGCATGAGCAGCTGCGAGTGGAGCATGCGCGTATGGTAGGCGAGCGCAATCAGATGCGGTCGGCGCTTGTCACAGCCAGCGCCGCGAACGCGGCGCAATCCGCACGCGCGAGACAGGCCGCACACATAGGAACGGATGACACGGCAGAGACGGCCTTGACCGCCCCGACTCCGGCAGCGGCGGATCCGGCTCAGGCGACTTCGGATGTCCGCACTGGCATGAACGCGCCAGCCCCCGTGGATGCTGGCGTGAATCGCGCCATCAAGCCATCCCACATTGAGCCGGTAAATCACCAGTACACGCAGGAAACGGCGAACGCCGCGCCGATCATGGCTGAGAGCGGTACAGGGGTGAACAAGCCGGTGAACCAGCGGACTGTGACGGATCAGGGCGCTGTCGCCCAGCCGTCGAGCGATGGAAACGCGCCAGCGGATTCAACGGAGACGCGGGGCGACGGCGTGCGGGGTCTGCTCCGCTGGCTGCGCGAGGGAACCGGCCCATCGTCGGATGATCTCGGCACACCAAACAGTCCACCGGCGCCCACCGCCTGAGGACAAGGCGTGACGCCACATCAGCGGGCCAGGATAGAGCCAGTGGGGCTGTATCCTGGCCCGCCTAGTGTCTCTCGCGCAAGCATTGCGCTCGCGGTACCTGGTACGCGCGCTTGCGGCATCGCGGCGCGCGCGCGTATCGTAAAATGGTGGATGGCGCGCGGCCCCGCCTGATGGAGCTTGAGCGCGCTGTCAGCGACGCGACGCAGAATAAGAAAGACCTGTTGATGACGACGGCCCCAAATGCTCACATCCCCCGCGCCAGGTCTGGCGCGCTACAAACGAGCGCATCCAGTGACGCGATCGCCGTGGAGCGCCTGACGAAACGGTATGGCTCACGGGATGCCGTACACGAGCTCTCGTTTTCGGTGGCTCGCGGCGAGATTTTCGCGCTGCTTGGCCCCAACGGCGCGGGCAAAACTACAACCATCGAGATTCTGGAGGGCTACCGCGCCGCTGATGGTGGCTCCGCGCGGATACTTGGACTGGATCCCCTGCGCGATGGGGGGCGGCTCAAGCCGCAGATCGGTGTGATGCTGCAGCAGGATGGCCTCTACCCCGATCTTCGGCCGCTGGAGGTGCTGGGGCTCTTCGCGCAATTCTTCGCGGCGCCTGAAGATCCGGACGAGCTGCTCCGGCTTGTGGGACTGACCGAGGCGGCGAAGACGCGCTGCCGCCAGCTTTCGGGCGGTCAGAAGCGGCGGCTGGCGCTGGCGCTGGCGCTGGTGGGACGCCCAGAGTTGGTATTTTTGGACGAGCCGACGACGGGGATGGACCCACAGGCGCGACGGGCAACCTGGGACATCATTCGTACGCTCAAGGAGCGGGGGGCGACGGTTCTGCTGACGACGCACTTTATGGATGAGGCCGAACGGCTAGCTGACCGCGTCGGCATTCTCGACAAGGGCGAGCTGATCGCGCTGGATACGCCGGCGGGCCTGACGCGGAGCCAGTCCACGACGACCACGGATGTCACTTTCACGGCGACACCTGGGCTGGATCTCGTGGCGCTGGGTACGCTGCCCGCCGCGCGTGGCGCGCGCTCGGAGACAGCGGGCGCGTATATCGTGGAGACGGGGGATGCGCCGGCGCTGCTGGTGGAGCTGACGATGTGGCTGCGGGCGCAAGGCGCCGAGCTGACGGAGCTGCGCGTCGGGAAATCTTCGCTGGAAGAGGTATTCTTGCGGCTGACGGGAAAGGACATGCGGGAGTGAGCGTGCGAGCAACGGCGACCGGAGCCGGGAAGGTGGAGGCGCCGCGTGGTGGCGCCGCGCCGGTGGCGGCATGCGTGCGGGCGCAGACGCGGGCGGAGCTGAATATGACGCTGCGTCAGGGCGAGCGTGTGCTGATTACGGTGATTTTGCCGGCGTTCTTTCTGGTCTTTTTCGCGAGTACCAACATCGTGCCAGCGGGCATGGGTAAGCCGGTGGATTTCCTGTTGCCGGGGATGCTGGCCGTTGCCATCATGTCTACCGGCATGGTGAGCCTGGGCATCGCCACGGCGTACGACCGTTATTATGGGGTGCTGAAGCGGCTGGGTAGCTCGCCGCTGCCGCGCTGGGGGCTGATTGTCGCGAAGCTGCTGGCGGTGCTGGCGGTGGAGGTGGGCCAGATCGTGTTGTTGGTGCTGCTAGCGGTGCTGTTCTTCGGCTGGCGGCCGGCGGGACCGCTATGGAGCGCGGCGCCGATTGTGCTGCTGGGCACGGCGGCGTTCGCGGGACTGGGGATGCTGATGGCGGGGGCGCTGCGGGCGACGACGACGCTGGCGGGCGCGAACGGTCTGTATATCCTCTTCCTGGCGATTGGCGGCGTGATTCTACCCACCAATCACCTGCCGCCGGTGATTACGTGGGTTGCCAATCTGCTGCCGGCCGCCGCCCTGAGCGATGCGCTGCGCGGCGCCCTCACGACGCAGGGAATGCATGGCGGGAGCGTGCTGCTGCTGGTGTTCTGGGCGGTGGTCATCCTCGCCGCCGCCGTCCGCACCTTCAAGTGGGAGTAGCAAGGGGCAGGCGGGAACCTTAGCCCCGGCGGGCGCAGCAGGCGGCTCAGGTAAGTGCTCGTAGGTCGGGAGCAAAAACTTTTGCTCCTGTGGCCAGATGTCTTTGTCGGCAGTGGCTCATATGGGCCAGGATTCATCTGGATGCAGCAAGCAGGTTTTCTCAGCTCTCTGCATCCAGGAGGTACAGGCTAGCGAATCGGTGGAGACGTCGGGACATCATTTGGGCGATGAGCATTATTGCGTTGTGGCTAACGAGCGCTGTTGTTGGGCGCATTGCCGGAGTGCTCGACCCCTCGCAGAGCGTTGTCGCGACCCGAATAGATCTCTTGCTCCTCGCGTTGGGCGTGATCCTTTGTGCCGGATGGCTTATCTGGCAGTTCCGCCGATGGCGGCGCGGACGTAGACAGCGTGACATCAACCATTGAAAGCTGGAGCATATTCGTTGCATGTGCCTCGTCTACCATGATGCATTGAGCGACATGGTGTGCCGGGCGCCGACCAGTGCCACGATGTGTAGCGGGACCGCCACCGGCCAGCAGCTGCAATACGATGCCGAGCGACGCCTCGCCCACTGGCAGAGCAGCCCGTCTAGTCCCACCAGCAGCGCGGATGACCTCTACGACGGCCAGCGGACAGTACGCCTATGACGGCGAGGGGATGCGCGTCTGGCAGCAGGCGCAGTCGGTCCCGGGGGCGGCACGACGCCGACGCCGGCGACGGTCTACGCGCCCGCTAGCGATGAACGAGTGGAAGGTGCCCTGAGCACGGTGGCATAGGTCTGGAGTGCGAGCTTCCGTTAGCGATCCAGCGTTGCCATCGGCAGCGGCTTGCCGGGTGTCTTACCGGCAGGCGTCGTATCGCTACTGGCGATGACCTCATCCCCTGTCTTGCCGCCGATGCCAGTCTTGCGCGTGCGGCCCGCGCTCACTGGTCCCAGCTCGCCATCGCCTGGATACACCAGCCGCGCCTCCGCCTCCGGGAGGATCGCCGCCACTTCTTTGAGCACGGCGTCGAGGAATTCGTCTTCGGGCACCGTGCGCAGGAAGACGCCTTTCTTGTAGATCGCGCCCTTGCCGCGCCCGCCGGAGAGGCCGATGTCGGCGTCGCGCGACTCGCCCGGCCCGTTCACCAGACAGCCCATCACAGCCACCTGGATCGGCGTCTGCACCTTGACGAGCCGCTTCTCCACCTCGTTCGCGATCTTGAGCACGTCAATCTCTACCCGCCCGCACGAGGGGCACGAGACAAAGGTGACGCCGCGCGACCGCAGGTCCAGCGACCGCAGGATCTCGTAGGCGACGGGAATCTCTTCCTCCGGCTCCGCCGAGAGGGAAACGCGGATCGTGTCGCCGATGCCGCCCGCCAGCAACAGCGAGAAGCCGACCGCCGACTTCACCGCGCCCGTCACCAGCGTGCCGGCCTCGGTGATGCCCAGATGCAGTGGCACATCGGAGACGGCGGCGAACCGGCGGTACGCTTCCACCGCCGTTAGCACGTTCGAGCTCTTGAGCGACACCTTGTAGTTGGTGTAGCCCAGGTCATCCGCCCAGCCGCAGAACTCCAGCGCCTTCTCCACCATTCGCCCCGCAAGCTCCTCACGCTCGTGGCGCCGCTCTTCGACAGGGTCGCTCTTGATGAAGTTGCCGTTCTCGTCCCGACGCACCGAAATCTTGCGCACCTGCGCCGCTTTGTCGAGCGCGTCTATCGAGCCGGAGTTGACGCCGATGCGCATGGCGATATCTGCCCGCTTCGCCGCCTCGACGATGTGCGCGAACGACTCGCGTCCGTGGCGCAGATTGCCCGGATTGATGCGCACGCAGTCCACGCCCTGCTCGATAGCCATCAGTGCCAGCTTCGGCTCGTAGTGAATGTCGGCCACAAGGGGAATGGAGATGCGCCGCTTAATCTCGCCAAGCGCCAGCGCGTCCGTCTCCTCCGGCACCGCCACGCGCACCAGCTCGCAGCCTACCTCTTCCAGGCGATGGATCTGTGCGACGGTCGCCTCCACATCGCGCGTATACATTGTCGTCATGGATTGCACGGCGATGGGCGCGTCGCCTCCGATGAGCACATTTCCTACATGAATCTGCCGGGTCTTCCTGCGCATGCCATTACTCCCAAAGTGATCTATCCAGATGTGCCGGGCGCGTTCCTCCCAATGCTCACATCGGAGCGGCTGAGAGGGAGGCGCTGACGCGACATAACGAATCCATGCTCCATCTTAGATTTTACCGCGCTGGCACACGATTCGGCACGCACTCAGGTGCCGGTGATGCCACACCTGCCTACGTAAGCAGAAACCGGGCCGCCCCTATTCGCTGCGCCGGCGTGTCCCTTCCCCGCACAGGGAGGACCAGGGCGAGGTCACTGAGAACCTCAATGTCCCGCGAAGAGATTGCCCACATCGTTTAGTGTCACGAGGAACACCAGCAGGAGCAGGCACGCCATGCCGATAACGGTGACCAGCCCTTCGCGCTCTGGACTGACCCGCTTGCCCCGCCGCAGCACCTCGATCAGGATGAACAGCAGCCGCCCGCCATCTAGCGCGGGTATGGGCAACACATTGAAGAAGGCGAGGTTCAGGCTCAGGAAGCCAGCCAGGAACAGAATGGGATTCCACCCCAGGACAGGAACGTCCGATGCCACCCGGCCGGTAATCGTCACAATGCCAACTGGACCTGAAAATGCCTCGCGCGCGGGGATGAGGCCGCGAATGACTTGCTGTATGCCGCCAACCGTCGCGGTGAATGTAGTGCCAATGTCCTGCACGCCAAGCCACGGCGCCTTCCAGAGCGGCGGCCGTATCGTTATCGGATGACTGTCATCGGCGCCCACACCCAGATATCCCTGACCATTATTGATGTCGGGATGCGCCAGCGCCTGCACGGTAATTGTCCGCTGGAGTGTGCTGCCCTGTGGCTGGACGACAAGCACAATGGGCACTGTCTTGAGCTTGGAATTCATGCTCAGCGCACTCGTAATGGCGTCGCTCGTCCCTTGCTGCAAATCAGAGAAGTAGATCACGCGGTGGCCATCTACGGAGAGAACCTTGTCGCCGGGCTGGATGCCAGCGGCCTGGGCGGGAGATCCCCGCACAACGGATTGGATGACGTTGGGAAATTGCACTTTCCCAACGGCTTCCGCGCCGGTGAATAGCACGACCGCCAGGATCAGATTCATCGTCACGCCGGCCAGTAGCACCGCCGCGCGCTTGCCGGCGCTCTTGGAGGCAAACGCCCCCGGATCAGGAACGCCGTTCTCGTCGGTTGTCTCGCCGTTTTCGCCGGGCATACGCACGAAGCCGCCGATGGGCAGCCAGTTGATCGAATAGAGCGTTTCGCCGCGCTTGATGCCGGCCAGCCGGGGCGGAAAGCCGAT
>DATGEP010000270.1:0-30140 GCA_035310125.1 Ktedonobacterales bacterium | reverse complement strand
GCTCTCCAACTCAGCTTCTGGTTTGGCTTGGATGGGAGCGTGAGGTATTTGTGAGATGGCTTGTAGTCAGTGCGGTGGGCGTTGAGGGGTGGCGCGGGCATTCCTGCCCGTCGGGGGTGGCGCGGGCATTCCTGCCCGTCGGGGCCGGCGAATGTCAGTCCCACCTCTCCCCACACCTGATAGGACCAGCCACTAGCCTTCCCGCGCGCACGACCAACCCCTGACTGGCCCTGACCGCTGCTGACCGTCGCGCCGCTCGCTCATTCGTGGTACGCTTCTCCCTGGGGTGCGGCTGTTTGCTCGCAGTGGAGAGAGGGGCAAATGACATGCGGATTTTCGGCAGAATCGGCAACCGCCGTTCTTCCTCCATGCAAGGTGGCGTCCGGTGGATGCCCGCCTGCTCCACCTCCTCCCGTTCAAATTCCGGCAGAAACGGCAACCGGATCTCATCTCAAAACCTGAATTCCGGCAGAAACGGCAACCGCCCCCTTTGCCTCTCCGCGCCCGCTGTAGGGGCGCTGCCTGCTGCGCCCGCGGGGCCGTGGGTGCGGTTTCCGTTTCCGGCAGAAACGGCAACCGAATCTCAAATTCCGGCAGAATCGGCAACCGAATCTCAAATTCCGGCAGAATCGGCAACCGCCGCCCTCTGCCTTACCCCAGTCGTAGGGGCGCTGCCTGCCGCGCCACTCCCGGCCCACCAGGAATCCCGTATGTCCGCCATAAATTGTCAAAGACCATCAATGCCGCGAGCGACCCGCCCGCCTCCATAGGACCTGCTGCATGGGAAAGGAGAAGCGAATGAAATCTGAATTCCGGCAGAATCGGCAATGCCCCTCGCTTCCCAGCGTGGACCTCCGTGCACGCGGCGCCGGCAGCGTTGAGACTCACATTTCGGCAGAATCGGCAACCGAAATTGCGGCAGCCGCGAGTTTCCGGCAGAATCGGCAACCGAATCCTGAATCCCGGCAGAATCGGCAACCAAAATTGCGGCAACTTCGAGAATCCGGCAGAATCGGCAACCACCTCACTCTAGCGGTACGCCTCAGCTTGCAAGCCGAACAGCTCGGCATAGCGACCTCCCAGCGCCAGCAGTTCCGCATGGCTTCCCTGCTCCAGGATGCCGCCGTTCTCGAGCACGAAGATGCGATTTGCCAGGCGCACCGTACTGAAACGGTGTGAGATGAATATGGCGGACTTGCCCGCTGTAAGCTCACGAAAGCGTGCGAACACCTCATATTCGGACTGAGGATCCAGCGAGCTAGTCGGCTCGTCGAGAATGAGTAGCTGCGCGTCACGCATAAAGGCGCGTGCGAGCGCGATCTTCTGCCACTCTCCACCGGAAAGCTGCTGTCCCTGCTCGAACCATTTTCCGAGCATACTGTTATAGGCGTCCGGTAGCTTTTCGATGACAGCGTTGGCGCCGCTCTTCGTCGCCGCCTCGCGAATGCCCTCGCCGTCGTCTATCTCCTCCACTTTCCCGACGCCGATGTTGCGGCCGGCTGTCAGATAATACGTGACGTAGTCCTGAAAAATGACACCGATACGTGCTCGCAGCGCCCGCAAGTCGTACTCGCGAATGTCATGACCATTGACCAGGATTTGCCCTTCGTCGGGGTCGTAGAGCCGTGTCAGCAGCTTGACGAGCGTCGTCTTACCGGCGCCGTTCCTGCCTACCAGCGCAATGGCTTCTCCGGGCGCGATGGTAAAGCTCACATCGCGGAGCGCCTGCCCCTTAGACGCGCCTCCCGGATAGGTGAAGCTGACGTGGCGGAACTCGATCTCCAGCCCATCACCTTCCGGCAGCAGCCCGTGCGGCGGGCTTACAATCGCCGGTGTGTACGCCAGAAACGAGAAGAGCGTGTTGATGAACAGGTTGTTCTCGTAGGTCGAAGAGATGCCAGAGAGCAATCCGTCGAAGCTGTTGCCGAGCGAGAGCGCCGCCTGAGTGTACAGCGTCAGACCGCCGAAGTTGATTGCGCCGCGCACGGCCTGCAAGGCGATGTACAGATAGATGAGTCCATTGACCACCAAGCTGCCCTGCTCGAGCGCGAACGAGGCGAGATAGCGGGGCACGATCAGCCCGCGAGCATCGGAATAGAAGCGTGTCGCGAGTCCCCGATAGAGCTTGATGAAAAAGTCGCCCAGAGTAAATAGCTTGACTTCCTTGTTGTAGGTGTCTGTCGTCAGCAGCGTATTGTAGTAGCTCATCTCCCGGCGGAGCGGGGACTGCCGGCGCATCATCTGATAGCCCCACCACCCATAGCGCACGTCAGCATAGAAAGCGGGAATGGGAGCGACCAGCGCCAGAATCGCGATCCACCACGCGAGGTGTAACAAGATGAAGAGCATGGAAAACAGCGTGACGAGCGTGCGTCCCAGGCCGAAGGTCTGTGAGATCATGCCGACTGGCCGTGATGTCGCCTCCTTCTGTGCCTGTTGCAGCAAGTCGTAGAACTCGGAGTTCTCGAAGAATGCTAAATCGAGGGTGTTGGCCTTCTCCATGACACGCAGCTGCACAGCGTAGGCGGTCTGCTCCTGCAAGAGCTGCTGCACGATGTTGGAGAGCGTCTGGAGCAGGCTGCTCACCGCCTGAACGGCGAACTGCGCGATCACGAGCCAGACGACGATGGTAGTCGTCCCGTTGGCGCCGCGCACGCGGATCGCGTTCACGACATCCTGAAACAGCGTCGCGCTGACCAATGCCGTGAGCGCGGGTACAATACCCTGGAGCACATACAGTGCCGCCAGTGCGACGGTGAAGAACGGCTGAATGTCCCACACTAGCTTGAGCACACGCGGAAGACTCGCGAAGGCGGTGAGGATTTTGTCCAGCGTCAGGCTGTCGCCGCTACCTGCGCCGTTAGTCTGCCGTGTGCGCCGCGACGGGCGAAACATGCCAGGCAGGCGCAAACGTCCGATCATAGTGATGGTGTCTCCCCCTCGCTCCGGCATAGTATCGCTCGCTGCTTCAGTAAAGCGTACCGGAAAAACGGGCAATCGTGACCTGGACGGATGGGCAGGCTGTCCCCACGTTGACCCGCGTTGTACGCTTGAGGTCAGTGCAATACCCAATGAGGAGGTTCCGATGAAAGCGGCCGTCTGTTACGAGTATGGCGCACCCCTCTCCGTTGAGGACGTGGAAATCGCTGCGCCCCAAAAAGGTGAGGTGAAAGTCCGCGTGGCCGTTACCGCGATCTGCCACAGCGACGTGCATCTCATTCGCGGCGAATGGGGTGGCCGGCCACCGACGGTTGCCGGACATGAAACGGCGGGTATCGTCGAGGAAGTGGGCGAGGATGTCGCACAGGTGCACCCTGGTGATCGCGTCATCGTGTCGCTGTTGCGTGCCTGCGGGCGCTGCTTCTATTGCGTCACCGGGCTGCCGAATCTCTGTGAAGGCGCGTTCCCGCTCGAAAGGGGAAGCCGCCTGCGTAATCAGCGCGGTGAGTCGCTACGTCATGGTTTCGGCACGGCCACCTTCGCCGAGTATGCGATTGTGGATCAATCGCAGGTCGTGCGGCTGCCAGACGACATTCCGCTGGATCGTGCCGCTTTGCTCGCGTGTGGCGTCATCACGGGAGTTGGCGCCGCCGTCAATACTGCGCAGGTGCGGCCCGGAACAACCGTCGTCGTGATCGGCACAGGCGGGGTTGGGCTGAACGCGGTGCAGGGAGCCAGGCTGGCTGGAGCGACTCAGATTGTCGCGGTGGACCTGCTGGATGCGAAGCTGGCCACCGCGCGGGTCTTTGGCGCAACGCACACAATCAATGCAGGGAGCGCCGATGCGCCGCGGGCAGTTCGTGATCTCACAAGTGGGCGAGGCGCCGACTATGCGCTGGTAACGGTGGCGAGCGCTCCGGCGGTGGAGCAGGGCCTGGCGATGCTTCGGCCGGCGGGCACGCTCGTCATTGTTGGCCTGCCCAGCCGGAGCGCGACCGCCGCGATACCAATTTTTCAGCTCGTCGCGAAGGGACAGCACATACTCGGCAGTAACATGGGCTCGACCCGCCTCAGCGTAGATGTGCCGTGGCTCGTAGACCTCTATCGGCAAGGGCGCCTCAAGCTGGATGAGCTGATAACTGCCCGCTATCCGCTTGACCAGATCAACGAGGCGATAGCGAAGATGGAAGCGGGCGAGGCGCTGCGGAATGTCATCATGTTCGAGGCTGGCGCGTGAGCCGGGTGGGATGTGACGGGTACGCTGCCGCTCCATCCGCCTGCCCCACTCCAACTTCGGCATGGAGTGGGGCAGGCGCCTCGCCTCGTCCTTGCGCTCGCAATGCCTGGGGCCGCGTGTCGCTATTCGGGCGGCAGAGTGCCGGGCGCGCTTTCGACGTAGCAGCCCACGACACGAGCTTCAGCTTCCAGTTCTCGTCGCATTTGACAGCGTTTCCTTGAGTTGGAGCAGGAAGGCGGGATTGTACTGGCGGTCGCACCGCCCACACGAGACGGGGCGGGCGTAGCGGCGTACGCGGGGATATTCCTTGCCGCAGTGAGCGCAGGCATACAGGTAGCGATAGGGACGAAGCTCACGCAGCGCCAGCTCGCGACGCGCGGTCTCCTCGCGCAGCAGGCCGCGCAGCACTTCGGGGTCGCGACCAGTGATCGCGGCTTCGTCCACAGAGATGGAGTCGTAGCCGTGACAGCGGTGCTTACGAGGATTGCCCTGGACGCGATCGGAGAGGTGAATCAGCTCATGCGCCACGGTGACTTCGATACCCAGCGGCAAGAGATCCGGCTCGATGAAGATGAGATGGCGGTAATCGGTCATCTCCTCAGATGCTGCCGGGACAGTGTCGTCGGGTGGAGGCAGGGTATCGCTTTCGTCGAAGCCCGGCAGGGCAAGCTGCAAGCGATCGCGTGTCAGAGTCGGCGCGGTCAGCATCGCGGCGGCTTCAGCGGCGGCGAGCGAGACGGTCTCGGGGTGCGCATTTGGCAGATAACAGTAGCAGCCGAGAGCCAGTGGATTGAGCCGCCGGCCGGTCCAGCGGGCGAACTCCTGCCGGTCCTCGGTCATCGCGAGCCGGCACGCCTCGGAAACCGGCAGCTTGAGCTTTCGCCAGTAGTGGTCGAGCCAATTTGCGGCCGCGGCGCCGGCATTGACGAGGGGAAGCTCGTGCAGCGAGGGCGCATTTGGCGGCCGATACCGATCCGACTTCTTCGCCATAGCAGATGCGGCGCCCGGAGAACCGGCCAGACGCCACCTTCCTCCCTTCCCAGCAGGATGAACGCTCATCAGTCCTCGCGAGCGGCCGGCGTACGGAAACGGGAAGTTTCAGCGTACCGGCGCTGTTCATGTAGGTTCCGCTCTCCCCTAGTAACGCGCGACGAAAGTCGTGGTAATCGCCTCCCCCCATGATGGGCGGCATGTCCTAGCCCTGCGCGGCGGGCGGTTCATAGGGAGGCCCAAATGAGCCAGTGGCGGCAGGCGCTGCTGCGGTTTGCGTGACGGCGGCGTAGCCTTCGCGGCGCAGACGGCGGTCGTACCACATCACCATCCAGCCGAGCGCGAAGAGTGGCGCTGCCAGTGCCTGCAAGATAGGCGTCGCCACCAGGAGGGAAACCGCGACCGAGACAATCTGAATCTGGCCGACAACAATGCTGGCGAAGATCACCACGACGTACAGAATGAAGATAATGCCGAATGTACGCCACCAGGCTCCGTGAGTGAGACGCCAGCTGCTGGCCAGTGAGGTCCCTGGTCCCAGGCGATCACTCGCTGCCACGTAGGGTGCGAAACCCAGACGGATGGCGAAGAACAGTACCAGAATGACGCTGCCGATGAGCAGTAAGAAATCGCCACAAGCGACAAGCGTCGCTGCCGACACCGAGTGTGGGAAAGTGGACAGGAGAATGATGACCGCAAAAGCTGGAATGAAACTGGCACTAGATATCAGACCAAGGAGAATGCTCGTTCCCAGGACAGGGAACAGACGTCCGAGGCCACCCGAAAGACTGTCGCCGATTCTCACACCGCGTCGCAAAATCGCCTCGCGTGCCGCTATCGAGAGCGCCGCGATCTGCCACGCGCCAAAGAAGATGCTCAGTATGAACGCCACTCCAGCAACGATGACAATGATTTTCAACTGGTCCGCACCTGGGAAGTGAATTGGCAGCGTCGGTAGCGTGCCGGGCTGAGTCGTTTGCAAGGTGGACGGTGGAAACAGGTCCGCATTGCTACCCCAGGGATTAAAGCCAATCGCGAGGTAGATGGCCACTTGAAGGACGCCACCCAGGAATGCCGGTATAATGGCCACGAGAATCCCCAACGCGAGCCACTTGCGGAAATGCTTGCCGTACAGTTGGAAGATCGCGCCGAGCAGCTCACCGAAGGTGCGTGGATAGGGTGTCAGCTCGCCCTGTTGGACATTGGGACTCTGGCCATACATCACGCGAGGCGCGGCGGGTGGCGGATAGCCCATTGGCGCATAGCCCATTGGCGGATAGCCTGTCGTGGGAGGGTAGGGCGTGGGCGGTGGATATCCAGCGGCGCCGGTTGGGCCGGCGAAGCCCGCGGGCCGCAAGTCAGGCCGGTAGCGAAATAGTGCGCCCAGTACGATATCGCCGTCGCCTGGGTGGATCGGCTGGAACTCGACCAGACCGACGCCCGCGACTCGCAGCGCGAACGTCACAGGATCGGGCGCTACCTGGCGTGCGTCCTGGATGTTTGCCAGATCAAAGAAGCGCGCGCCAAGCTGAATACCTGACGGCGTCACGGATAGCTGCGTGTCGTCTCGCAGCGGAATAGACACCGGCGCACCGCCGCCTCCGCTCATGGCGGACTTCCTCTCTCCAATGGCGAGTCTCCGCATCTCGTCCGCGCCTATCCTAACAGCAGCGCCTGGTGCCGCGCAAGGCGTACATGACACGCGCTGAGTACCGGTGGTTGACTGGTAGCGTATGCGAGTGCGCCACGAGTCCGCTTGTGGCCTGCATACACCTGGCGGAGATGGGGCGGGGGGTGGATGGAGGGGGCTGGCGTGTATACCTACGCGGTACGTCCGCGCTGGATTCATGTGTTAGAATGCGGCGAGCGAGGAAACGTCAACCAGGAGAGTGACCATGGGCGAGGATCGGCCGGCGCATG
The DNA here is from genome assembly GCA_035310125.1 of Ktedonobacterales bacterium. Taxonomy (GTDB): domain Bacteria; phylum Chloroflexota; class Ktedonobacteria; order Ktedonobacterales; family JADMIN01; genus DATGEP01. Next base: position 23,053 of record DATGEP010000270.1, on the reverse strand, counting down.
CGCCCTCCGCCGTGGCGCGGAGTGGGCCGGTAGTGCTCGTCGTGAGTCCACACGCGGGACATGGCGATGCCGACACGCCGCGCAAGGCATTGGAGTCAGCGGGAGTAACCATCGGCGAGCAGATCGTTGTGAGCGAGCTGGACCATCGCTTGCCGCAGGGGACGGCTTGGCGCGAGCGCGGCATCGTCGCGGTGGTTGCCGCGGGGGGCGATGGGACTGTTGGCGCGGTAGCGACACAGGTTGCCGGTAGCGGACTACCAATGGGCATTTTGCCGCTCGGTACATCGAACGACGTAGCACGGGCGCTGGGCGTGCCGTTGGGACTGGCCGCCGCCAGCAAAGCGTTCTCGCGCGGCATGCCGGTGGATATGGATGTCGGCCAGGTGTTGCCGGCGAGGACCGAGCCGGGAGCAATGGCGGTTGATGCGAGCACACATGAGGAGATATCTGTCCCATCGGCGCAGGATTCCGCCCTCGCCACACACGGAGCATGCTTCGTTCACGCGGTCACTTTGGGGCTGAATGTCTCGTTCGCGCGGTTGGCGACGGATGTGGCGCGGCGACAGCGCTGGGGCGGGCTCACCTATGCGACCTCAGCGCTAGAGGCGGTGTCACAGTTCGAGCCGGTGCCCGTCACTCTCCGGCTCTCCGGAGCGCGGACGCTCGATGCGGATGGGATATGGCGGACGGCGCAAGGCGATCTTGAGGTAATGTGTCGTGTGGTGCAGGTAGCCGTCGTCAACACTCCCACATTTGGCGGTGCGATGAATTTGCGCATACCTGACGTAGACATGCACGACCGCATGCTGGATTTTTTGTTGATCGAGGCGCTAGAGCCGCCGACGCTGCGCAAGACTATCGAAGGGCTGGTGGAGGCTGTGGAGAAACTGGGAGTGTCCTTCCAGAGCCGGCGTCGCTCGCGGACTGGCACCGCCGAAACCGCCATCGCGAGCGCAAACCAACAGGATCCCGCGCATGTGGTGATGGCGGATGAGCTGGCGGTCCATCTGCTCCCTGGCGTGCGGCGCTACCGGGCGATCAGTGCCGTATTGCGGACGCCTCAGCATGTGGATGTCACACTCGACGGCGAGATCCGCGCGCATACGCCTGTGCTGGTGCGCATCGCGCCGGAGCCACTTCAGATAGTATTGCCGCCTCGCGCTGGCGCTCCTGAGGAGCCAACCCGCGCCAGATAATCCAGAGGGGGATTCCGGGCCGCAATGCCTGTGTCCTACCCCATCAGACCAGGAGTTGGAACCAGAATCGAGAGGATTGGCAGATAGCGGTGAGTGAGACGCAACGGCCTAAACGAACGAAACGGCACACAGGCGCACCCAACGTGCGCGTTCCACCATCCGCGCCGCGCGCGAAGCGGCCTCGCACGCGTGATGTACCAGAGCAGCTACCAGCCGAGCCGGTTAGCTTCTCGCCAGAGGCCATCGCCGATGTGGAGGAGTTTGCCGGGACTCAGCCGTTCCCGCTGGACCCCTATCAGATTGAGGCGGCGCGGCACTTGGCGGATGGGCGCTCCGTGCTGGTGGCCGCACCAACCGGCACGGGAAAAACCGTGGTAGCGGAAATGGGCATCTGGCAGGCGCATCGAGCGGGCAAGCGCGCCATCTATACGGCGCCGCTGAAGGCGCTTTCCAACCAGAAGTTTCGTGACCTGCGCGGGCGATATGGTGAGGCCGAGGTGGGCCTGCTTACGGGGGATATCGTAGAGAACGCCCGCGCGCCGATTGTGGTGATGACCACCGAAATCTACCGTAACATGCTGCTGGAGGGCCTGCGCGCCGCGCAGGTGACGCCGGAGGAAGAGGCTGAGGCGCGGCGGGCGCTGCTCCACGAGCGCGAACAGCGTGGCGATAGGGGCGGCAGTGATGATCAGTCAGTGGCGGCGGACGATGTCGCGGAGCTGGCGCGGCGGGCGGCGTTAGACGAGGAGCTCTCTACCGTCGGCTGTGTCATCTTCGATGAGCTGCACTATCTCAGCAACCCTGAGCGCGGACCTGTCTGGGAGGAAGCGATCATCCATTCGCCGGAGCACGTTACCCTGATTGGTCTCTCCGCGACAGTGAGCAACGCCGACGAGCTGCGGCAGTGGATCGAGCGCGTTCATGGGCCTATCGCGTTGGTCTTCCACGACGAGCGCGCCGTGCCGCTTGAGCACTATTTCTATCTCGACGGTGAGCTGCGGCTGGCGATGAATGCGGATGGGCGGCGGGTTGAGCGTTTCCCGGACATCGGCGGCGAGGCGAAGCTGGCGCGTATGCGTAACCGGGCGCGCCGCTTCGACTATGGCGCGGATGAGGAGGAGCCGCCGCACATGGTAGACATCCTGCGGCGTGACAACGCGCTGGCTCGCGACGAGGCGCCGCGAGAGCGCCTCGCTCACATGCCGCGGGCGTCCGCGGAGGAAGAGCGACCAAAGGAGCGCCTGGCACCAGAGGCGGGCGAGATTCTGACGGCACTGCGCAAAGCTGGACTGTTGCCGTGCATCTACTTCTTGCCTGGGCGCCGCGCGGTGGAGACGGCCGCCGAGAGCGCGAAAGGGCATCTACTGGTGAGCCCTGAAGACCGCGAGCGGCTTCACAACGAGGTGCAAGAGTGGATCAGTCGCCTGCCTGCGGAAGACCAGAAGCTTGAACAGGTGCGGCGGCTGGGGGCGCTGCTGCCGCGCGGTCTGGCATTCCACCATGCGGGACTGCTGCCGGGGCTGAAGATGATGGTGGAGACGCTCTTTCAGCGCGGCGAGCTGCGGGCGGTTTTCGCCACGGATACGCTCGCGTTGGGCATCAATATGCCGGCGCGGAGCGTAGTTTTGGGCAGCCTGAGTAAGTTCGACGGAACACAGATGCGCCTGCTTACCCCCAACGAATATCAGCAGCTCACCGGACGCGCGGGGCGGCGCGGGATGGACGCGAAGGGCGCGGCTGTTCTCCCGTATTCGCCGTGGGATGCTTTCGAACCGTCATTCGCCGCGCTCACAGCGCCGCTCCAGCCCGTCACAAGCGCCTTCTCGGTGCGCTACAATACGGTGCTCAATCTCTGGACACCAGGAGACCAGCGGCGACTGCGGTTGGCGCTGGCGGCGAGCTTCCGCGAGTTTCAGCGGCGGAGCGCGCGTTTCGGTGTGCGTGTATCTACAGTCGCGCGCGCGCCGTATGGACACGCGGAAACATTCGGTCGAACCGCGCGCAAGGCACGGCAGGCGCGGGCACGCGACGAGGAGCGGCTGCTAAGCCCGGCGGCGGCGGCAGAGCTGACCGGGACGATCACGGTGTTGCGCTGGCTGGGCTACATCGGACAGGACGACGAGCTTTCAGTCAAAGGTAGGCTGTTGCGGGCGATGTTTCATCCCGCTGGTATGGTTCTGACGGAGCTGTTGATGAGCGGCGCACTGGCGGACCTCGCGTCCAGTGAGATAGCGGAGGTGGTAAGCTGGTTCACCTTCGATGATGACCGCAATCTGCGCAACTTCGACGTACTTTCGCAGCGGCTGACGCAGGTGCGCCGCGAAGTCTATGCGGCGCAGCGGCGGGTGCTGGAGGCGGAGTATGACCAGGGGCTGACGCTAAGCCCCGGCATTGTTGACGGCTTCCATGGTGTTGCGCTGAACTGGTCGCGAGGCTTTTCCCTGGGTGGGCTGCTTCGGCGCATTGATCTGGCGGAAGGCGATCTGCTGGTAATCCTGAATCAAACGATAGATCTGTTACAGCAGCTTCAGGGGGCTGTGGGGCAAACGCTGGACAGCCGCGACCTCTGGCGTCTGGCAAAGCCGGAGACCCGCCAGGCACGCTATCTGGCTGAGGTGCGGGAGCGGCTGGAGCGACTGCGCCCGACACTAGACACCGCCTGGCGCGGGATGCTACGTGGCAGCGTGGCGCAGAGCCGCGCGATCCCCGCGATGGTGATGCCCGCTCCGGATCTCGCGGAACAAGCGCTCCCCACGCTTCCTATGGTCGAGGACGAGGAGCCAGATGCGATAGGGTTGGATCGGGTGGACGGCGCGGAAGACTAACAAGGCGTATGAAACGATCTAAGCGACCGCCACTGTGGTCGTGCTGGTGATCGTCACGACGGGAGGAGGCACACTGTGCAGCTCAGCGCACGCAATCAGCTCAAAGGCACCGTCAAAGATGTAAAGCTTGGCAGCATCATGGCGGAAGTGACCGTGGACATTGGCGGCCAGGAGGTTGTCTCGGCCATCACACACGGCTCGGTGGAGCGTCTGGGCCTTCAGCCGGGCGACGCGGTGACGGTGATTATCAAGTCTACCGAAGTGATGCTCGGCAAGTAGCTGGAGTCTGATAGGAGGACAACACATGGCGGAATACGCGACTGGAGTCATGGCCTTTTATCAAGGGTGGGATGTCTATCAGGAGCTGCTTATCAAAACCATCGCACCGCTCACCTCCGAGCAGCTGACGCTTCGCTCAACGTCCTTGCTCCGAAGCGTCGGTGAGAACTGCACCCATATCATTGGCGCTCGTGGGCGCTGGTGTTCTCAGGTGTTGGGCATCGGCGGCCAAACATCCGCCGATTACGGGCGCTGGGATCGCCCCGATGCTCCCACCCGGAACGCCGCCGAGCTTGCCGGTGGTCTGCGTGACTCCTGGAGTGTGCTCCAGGAGGCGCTACAGAATATGACCGTAGCGCAGTTGAGCCAAACCATTCCAAATACGGATCGTGAGCCGGGCGAGCCGGAAGTCTTCACACGACAGTGGGTCATCTGGCATCTGATCGAGCATGATGTCCATCATGGCGGCGAAATATCGCAGATTCTGGGGGCGCACGGCCTTTCGGGATTAGATCTCTGATGGCGGATGATACCCTGGAGTCTGTTGCTGGCTCAATCGGCATCATCGGCGCCGGCGCCGTCGGCGTGACACTCGCCCGCGCGCTCGCCGCGCGCGGCGCGCGGATCTCTGCCGTTGCATCACGCTCCCAGGCTTCCGCCGAGTCTCTCGCGGCGGTCCTTCCCCACGTTCGCGCCATCCCGCCTGGAGATATGCCCGCCGCCGCCGATCTCGTTTTCCTCACCGTCTCAGATGCCGCCATCACGCCCCTCGCCGAAGCGCTGCACTGGCGAGCGGGTCAGGGCGTTGTGCACCTGAGCGGCGCTCGTGGCGCGGACGCGCTCATCGCCGTCGCCGCTCGCGGCGCTCATCCTGCTGCGCTGCACCCGCTGATGACATTCGCTCGCCCCGCGCCCGATGTCCCCGCAGCTACGCTGCTCCAGCGCCTTAGCGGCTGCACGTGGGCGCTGGAAGCCGATGATCCCGCGCTGGCCAGCATCCTCGAAGCGCTCGTAGCCGCGCTCGGCGGCGCGGTCGTTCGGCTTGCCCCGGAACAGCGCATCCCGTACCATATCTCCGGTGTGCTCGCCTCCAACTATATCGTCACGTTGCTCGCCACTGCCACGCGCCTCTGGCAGTCCTTTGCCGCGCCCGACGATGCGCTGCGGGCGCTTCTGCCACTGTTGCGTGGCGCCGTCGAAAACCTCGACAACGTTGGGCTGCCCGCTGCACTCTCGGGTCCTATCGGCCGCGGTGATATCGCTACTGTCGCCTCCCATCTGGCCTGGCTGGACGCGCAGATCACGCACACTCCAGAGATGCGCTCTGTGCGAGACGCCTACATCGCGCTGGCTGAGCTAACCCTTCCCGTCGCGCTCGCCAAACGCACTCTCAGTGCCGAGGACGCGGAAAAGCTGCGTGAGCTATGGCGCGAACCTCAGTAACGCACGCAGCGATAGGAATTTTGGGGCTTGTGCCACCCGCCTTCCAGCGGCATCTGAGTTCGCCTCTTGGCTACTTTCCCGCCGCATACCAGTCCAATACCCGTAAGGCGCGCAGCGTGTTCCACCGGCTCGGCAGGCCCTCTCCCTCATCTACCTCTACTGGCATCTTGCCGGGATACTGGACCTCGAGTGACCACCGACCGTCGCCGTCGCGCTTCGACGCGACGAGCTCGATAGCCTCGGCCACGCGCTCGTCTGGCGTGGCGCCGGCTCTTCGCAAGTATTCGAGTCCCCGCAGCACGTCGTAGTGCCACCATGTGGGGAAGGCGAAGCGCGTCCAAATGCCGTCGCCCTTGCGATCGCGCTCGATCATCTCGCCGGTCGTCCGCCGCCGGAGGAGGCGGCGCTCGAGGAGGTACTCCTCCCCGCGGAGCCGGGCCTCCCTCACCACGGTGCTGCTCCCGCCAGCCAGTTCGTATTCGAGCAGGGCTTCCAGCACGCAGATCGTCGTATTGAACGACGACCGCACTGAGCCGTTCTCGGCCTCACAGTTCCAGCCGCCATCGGGAAGTTGCTCACTGAGTAGACGACTGACGAGCTGTTGGACATCCTGGCCGAAATAGGCGCCACTCGCCGCCACCTCTCCATTGATACACGGTTCGACCTCGCCCATGAAGAAGAGGTTGTCGCCGCATTCCTGTGGGCCACATCCTTGCCACGTTACGTGGTCGCGGACCAGGCTCACCGCGCGTCGTGCCTCATCACCTGCTGGATCGAGCCCCATCTCCCGCAGCAGCGTCAGGACGTGCATCGTGGAGTCCCACCCGCGGTTCCAGGCCGCGCCAGCCCATGACCCATCGGCCCCCTGTAGGGCGAGCAGCCGCGCCCCCCAGCCCTCGGTGGCAACCCGCGCTCGCTCGGCCGCGACCTCCCGTGTGGGTGCACCGATGAGGTCTCGCATCGTCTGCCAGCGGATCGAAGGGTCAGAGTCAAGTAGCCATTGTATGACCGAACTGTCTGGATTCGGGGCATGCTGTTTGATGGGTGTGGTCGCCATCTCTTGGTGCTCCTTACTGTAGTGATAAGACGTTATTGGTCACCCCACCAGTGTAATAGCAAAAGAGGACAAATCGGGCCTGATGAGAACCGATTTCTGGAATGCAGGGGAGATAGGGCAAATATCATGAAGCCAAAACTTTTGCACTCGGTTGGATATCTGATCCGTATATGCGATAAGAAACGCGGATCCCCAGCGGCCTATCCCCAATCACTATGGCCACGTGCGGCATCGCTGGGCTGATCGCTCATCTGTAGGCATGCTCGCAGCCGTTGACCGTTGTGTTGGGTGTCTTTTATATGGTTTGCCTGATGCCTCCTTTGCGTAGAGGCGGTTTGGACACGCACCGCCTCTCGCGCAGTGTGCCTGTTCCTAGACGGCATACCTCCTGGGTGCGTACAAGATGATCGCCATCGCACCCAGCATGCAGCCCGCACCCAGAAGGCCGAGCATACCCAGCTCCTCACCAAGGAGGACTCTGGCAAGGATAGCCGCCGTGAGTGGCTCGCACATGGTCAGGATACTGGCCATGGTCGCCGAAAGAGATCGAATGCCGATTTGGAAGAGCCCATAGCCGATAGCCGTGGGAACTATTCCTAAATAGAGTAACAGCAACCACCCATCCACTGGATACGCGAGCATCAAGCCAGTCGAGGATGCGCACACCAACAGCAGGAGAGTTCCTGCCCCAAACGCGACGGAGCTGATTTGCAGCGGATGATAGCGGCTGGTGAGCCATCGCCCGCAGAAGACGAATCCGCCATAGCCGCCAGCCGCGAGGAACGCGAGCACGACCCCCGCGAGGGAGACCCGGCCTCCGCCCGTTGGTGTGCGACCTGCGACCAGCAACGCCGTTCCGCTGAGCGCGCTGGCCAGAGCCAGGAGGGTCATCGGTGTCGGGCGCACGCGGGTGACCATCGTCTCGAGCATAGCCACACCTACCGGAGCGGCACAAATAGCGATCAGCGTTGAGACACTTACGCCGGCCGAAGCAATGGCGGCTACGTAACAGGCTTGCGAGAGCGCCAGCAGACTCCCCATCAATAGCATCGTGCACAGGTCACGCCACTGGATGTGAAAGAGGTGGGCGCGCAAGGTCACCAACCCGGCGAGCACAAAGAGCGGCAGTGCGATCACGAGGCGCAGGAACGCCAATGAGAGAGCATTGGTGGCGCCAAATCCGTACAGCAGTTGATTGACAAGGCCGACGGTGCCCCAGGACACCGAGGCACACACGACGAATACGCCATCACGGCGAGCAGCATTCACAGACACGATCGGCGATCCCTTCCTCATATACACCGGCAAAGACGCAGGCAGGCGTGTACAGAGGGCAGGAGAAGGATGCAAAAAAGGATACAGCAAGAGAACACAGGCCATCCAATCAGATGGTGCTGTGTTGTCAGCAAGAGGAGATACCCGTTCTACCTGCCCTAGTGGGAGGTGCCGGGAGGCGGGGAACAGCGCAGGGGTGTGGCGAACATGAGGTAATCCATGAACAGCGTATCCTTACGTCTCGGATACTAAAACGAGTGACCAGCGCAGTATACACCGGAGTGTCAAGGAGCGATCGATCTAACGGCGTTGGGACTCAGTACCGAGTGACTGGCCACACTTTGTCTGGATTGGCATGCCAATCCAGCTCGCCCGCCTGGCTCGAAGCTGGGATAGGAGCGGCGTAGACACGTTCTGATTTACAGCCACTAATAGGAACTACGAGCCCGCCTCTTTGGCAAGGAAAATGAGCAAGATTGAAAACCCTGCGTTCGCGGTTTCCGCTTTCTTTCGCTACCCGCGTATGTCATTCACAGCGACGATTCCGCGGGGCACTTCCCGCGGCATTAAAAATCCTTGGCAGCGCTCAACAAGAGGAGTCCAAAATCGTTATGGGCCAACAACCACCCTATCAGCAACCACAGTATCCTCAACAGCCACAGCAGCCAATGGGCTATCCGTCTCAATTGCCGCCGATGCCGCAACCGCCGAAGAAGAAGAACTTCTTCCGAACAATCCCTGGTATCGTCACAGGCATCATTATTGTGTGCTGTGTTCTCGGTGGACTCGTCGTAGCCATCAGTAAAGGCGGCGGCTCGACCACGCCAGGCGGTACAGGCAACAACGGTGGCTCAAGCAACAGTTCATCGTCAACGTCTAGAGGTCCTGCGAAAGTCGGCGATACCATTACCACTGATGACGTCTCCTGCACGTTGGTGTCTGTTAAGGTCATCTCAGGCGACGAATTCATTCAGCCCAAAGCGGGCAATGAATTCATCGTCGTTCACGTGAAGATCGTCAACAAATCTAGTAGTGAATTCAACTACAACGAGTATGACTTTCACGTGAAGAGTGGGTCCGGCAACGTCACCGACGCAGAGTTTCCACCAACCACGTACACCGCAAACAATCTCCTGAACAATGGAACGCTCACCGAGGGCGGTAATGTGGAGGGAGACATTATTCTCCAAGCGCCGAAAGGCGATCACAATGCTGACCTGACGTGGACGCCCAGCATCTTCTCCAGCAATACTGACAACGTGTGGAGGCTTGGGCTGTAATACCAGCGTGCATCTGTGCGCTAAGAACTGCCTGGCAGCCGTCGGCCTCGCGTGCCGGCGGCTGCCTTTGCCTTGTACTCAAGCGCCTTGGCCGATCGGTTCGGCTGCGGCTTCGCGCTCTTCTGTCCGCTATCATCCATAATACGCACGGTGCTCTCGGCGTCCCCACCGACCCGCTTCGCTGCGCCCACGAAGACCTGCGATATCAATCGAATTGGCTGTGGCGCCTTTGGCCGGCTCAGCATCCTAGTAATGGCACAGCCGCGATACATATCGTGAGAGGCGGTTCGATCAACCCGCACGTAATCGCCAGCGTGATACCGCCGCATATGCCTCGCGGTATAGTGTGGGAAATGGCGACAATGGGGTCATAGAACAGAAAGGGCCGTGTAGTGAGCGAATCTGACCCGGAGTCCATGCCGTTCCCAACGATCAGCATTGATGACTTTCAGAAGGTAGATATCCGCGTTGGACGTATCCTGACTGCCGAGCCGCTGGAGGGCGCGCACAAGCCCGCCTATAAGCTGCGCATTGACTTTGGCCCGGAGCTGGGCATCAAGCAATCCAGCGCGCAAATCACCGTTCATTACTCGACAGAGATGCTGACAAACCTGCTTGTGCTGGCGGTCGTGAACTTTCCCCCACGCCGCATCGCCGGTTTTCGCTCAGAGGTGCTTACCCTCGGTCTGCCGGATGCTGCCGGAAACGTCGTGCTGATCCAGCCGGAGCGGGAGGTGCCAATAGGCGTCCGGCTGTTCTGACCGGACGGCTCATGGCTTGAGTGCGCGCTCCCGGCCTGTGTTTGGCCCTCCCGTTGAACCTTTCGGTCTCGATTCGAGCGCGTCGAGCCGTCGCAGGGCGTCTTTCAGTTGATAACTCATCAAGTCTATCCGCCGCACGAGCGAATAGAGGAGCAGAATCATCATGACGATAATCAGATCCAGCACAATACCGACGAGCGCCCCTTGCATTGTCGCGTCCCTTTCTGTATTACCCCTGCCTGTCCTCTCACCGTCAATGGCCGCATCTATGCTAAATCGAATCGCTACAATATTTCTATGACGCGCGCCACACCTCGCTGTAACACAGGCACGACGCTGGCTGAGTCAGTGTGTATTCGGGTGGAGGATCCACAAAAAGCGCGCCGTACGGCGATGGGATGCTTCGCATGAAAGCGCTTGGCATGGAGAAGCGTGCTGTGCCGGTGCGAAGCCGGCGTGGCTTCACGTGGGAAGCGCCTGTGCTACACTAAGGAAAGCTTACGAAGCAGGGTTGCGCCCGCATCAAATATTCATCGAGGATCACGCTATGTCGAGCAGCTACGAAGCGCGGATCGGTTCCCTTGCAGCCGGCTCCACGATTGATCTCCGCAGTGATACCGTCACGCATCCCACGCCAGCTATGCGGGAGGCGATGTATCGCGCTGAAGTCGGCGACGATGTGTATGGGGAGGACCCTAGCGTCAATCGTCTGGAAGAGCTGGCAGCCGAGAAAGTGGGCAAAGACGCCGCGCTCTTTGTGCCTTCTGGCACGATGGGTAACGCCATTGCGCTCCTCACCCATTGCCGTCGTGGCGACGAGATCGTGATGGGCGACCGCTCCCATACCTATCTCTATGAAGTGGGCGGACATGCGCGACTCAACGGCTCATCCGCCCGGCCAGTTCCCAACCTTTCCGACGGCACACTCGACCGTGAGAAACTCGCTCGCGCTTTTCTTGGAGACGACGTTCACGAGGCGCGGACAGGTCTACTGTCCATTGAAAATACCCATAACATGTGCGGTGGCCGGGCATTGAGTCCCGCGACGCTCCGTGAGCTGGCAGCGCCAGCCCGGCAGCGCGGCATTCCGGTACACATGGATGGCGCCCGGCTCTTCAATGCCGCCGTCGCGCTCGGTCTGCCCGCGAGCGCGCTCGCCGCCGAGGTGGATAGCGTCATGTTCTGTCTCTCCAAAGGTCTCAGCGCCCCCGTCGGCTCTATGCTTGCCGGATCAGCGGCCTTTATCGCGGAGGCGCGGCGTGGGCGCAAACTGCTGGGTGGCGGCATGCGCCAGGCCGGCATTCTCGCCGCCGCTGGAATACTTGCCCTCACCGACATGGTGGAGCGTCTGGCTGAGGACCACGCGAACGCGCACCGCCTTGCCGACGGGCTTGCAAACATTCCTGGTATCGCCATCACGCCAGAAACGGTTGAGACCGATATCCTTTTCTTTGGCGTGCTGGACGCTCAAGGACAGCCCGGTGAGGTAGCGCCGCTTGTGGCCGCCGCCGCGCTCGAGGGCGTCTTGCTTTCCGGCGGTGATGACGGTCGCATCCGCGCCGTCACGCACTATGGCATCAGCGCGGATGATATCGAGCGCGCGCTCGGCGTTCTCGCGCGCGCTATGGCAGCGGTCGTGGCATAAGACAAGCGCTGGAGCTCAACAGGGAGACGGCGGACGACGCCGAGGTGTGTGGAGACGCAAAGGGGATTATATGAGCATGACCGGAATCCAGGCGCTTACCCAGCTCTCGGCTACCGAGCTTGCCAACCGAATCGCGCGGGGCGATGTCTCTGCGATTGAGACAGTCGAGGCGCATATCGCGCGCATCGAGCAGGTGAATCCCACTCTCAACGCCGTCGTCGTCAAGCGCTACGACGAAGCGCGGGCCGAGGCGCGCCGCGCCGATGAGCGTCGCGCGCGGGGGGAGACTCTGCCGCCGCTGCACGGCGTTCCCATCACCGTCAAGGAGTGTCTCGATCTCGACGGCCATCCGTCCACATATGGTCTCCAAACCCGCGCGGCGGTGCTTGCCACCCAAGATGATCCCTGGGTCGCTCGTATACGGCAGGCGGGGGCCATCATCCTGGGTAAAACCAATGTCGCCCAGATGCTGCTGTACATTGAGAGCGACAACCCTGTGTATGGCCGCACCAACAATCCCTGGAATGTTGGGCGCACTCCTGGTGGCAGCAGCGGCGGCCAGGCGGCCATTATCGCGGCGGGCGGCTCGCCGCTCGGACTCGCGACGGATATTGGTGGCAGCATCCGTGTGCCCGCCGCGTTCTGTGGTGTCGCCGGACTCAAGCCCACGGCGGGGCGCATTCCGGATACCGGCCGTTTCTCCGTTCCCTTTGGTGAGCAGGCCATCGTCAGTCAGGTGGGGCTGCTCGCCCGCGACGTGGATGACATGGCGCTAGGCCTGGAAATTCTGAATGGTGGGGCTAAGCCATCCGTCGAGCCGCCGATGCCGCTTGGTGATCCTGCGGCGGTGGACGTATCACAGATACGCGTCGCCTATTACGCCGACGACGGCACTCTGAGCGTCGCGCCCGCCGTGCGCCGCGCCGTTGTCGAAGCTGCCGGAATCCTCGCGGGTCAGGGCGCACAGGTAACGGAGTGGCGCCCGCCCGATGTCGCGGAGGCGATGGATATCTTCTTCGGGGTTCTTAGCGCTGATGGCGGGCGAGGGGCGAAAGAGGCTCTGCGTGGCAGCCAGAAAGATCCGCGTATCGGGAGGCTTTTATTCCTCGCCGGACAATCACGCCCCTCGCTTTCCATACTGGCGGGACTGCTTAGGCTCGCTGGCCAGCGCAGCGCGGCGGCGATGCTGCGCGACTTCGGGCACGCCGACACGCTGCATTACTGGCGACTGGTTGAGGCACAGATGGCGTATCAGGAGCGGTTCGCTCGCGCGCTGGACACGGACGACGGCGGCCCGTTCGATGTCATCGTCTGCCCCGCCTGCGCGCTGCCGGCCTTTCCACACGGCGCCAGCAAAGACCTTGTCGTCGCAGGTGGATATGCCGTGCTGTACAATGTGCTGGGCTATCCCGCTGGCGTCGTCCCGTTCACGCGGGTACGCTCCGACGAGGAGTCCAATCGCAAGCGCTCCGCCGACGCGATGCTGAAGGCGGCCCGCACAGCCGAGCTTGGCAGCGCCGGTCTGCCCATCGGCGTGCAGGTGGTCGCGCGTCCCTGGCGCGAGCATGTGTCGCTGGCGGCGATGCGTGTCATCCAGCACGCAGCGCGGACGCACGAGGATTATCCGGGTATCGCGTCAGCTTAACTCTGGTTTTCGCTTTCTGGCTTCATCCAGCCATAGTCGCGCCCAGCCTCGAAGGGATTGGGTGTGGCAGGATCGCCGGCGGCCGCGGGAGTCGCTGCGGCTCCGGTTGGATTCGTGGTTGAGGCGCCTGCTGCCGGTATGGCGGGCACGACCAGATCGCCTACGGTGACGCCGTTGAGCGGCAGCGCCTCTTCCCAGCGCACGTCGTCCTGCTCGCCGACTTCGGGCGGCGCGTCCGGTGTTTCACTGTTGCCGGTATCGTCGACGCCGTCTTCTTCGTCCGCGCTGTCTTGATCCTCCTGGTCGTCGGTACCCGGGTCATCGTTGGCACTGTCTTGCGCGTCATCTGTTGAGTCGGGGCGCGGATAGGTCCAGCCTGCCGGCAGCGGTATCCAGATCAGCAGCTCGCCGTCCGGTCCGCGATAGAACTTGGGACGGCGCTCGACAGGCGCTCGCGTAGCCACAGCCACGGCGCATGTTTCCTCGGCGAACAGCACGTCCAGCTCTTCGTAGGTGCGGCGAATGCGCAGTGCAAGCGGCTGATCGTCGCCCGGCACCATCACGTTGCGCAGCTCGCGAATGCCAGTGCCAACCACCAGCAGGCGCAGTCCTGGCACAACGCCATGCTGGCGGCCCCGGTTTACCAGCACCCATCCATCCTCGTTGACGTGGATGACTTCCGCCGGCCAGAGATTGCCGGAGTCTGTGCTACCAGCGCTCATCGTGTCACCTCTCTATGCTCCAGGCTACTATCTCGCTCCGTTCCGAGCTCCTCAACCATACGTACGGCTGATGGTGGACGTTTCAGCAAAATGTTGACTCGGCGGTCGCTTTTTGCGATGCTAGAAGCATACCAGATTGGAGGAAGCGAGGCGTGGGAGATGTCGGATCGGTTCTGCGACTCCTCGGCTCGCAGCGCAAGGCACCAGTGCCCCGGCGGGGTGCTTCCCGTTGGGTCGCCGTGTTGTACTGTGTTTATGCTCACGTACATACTCATCTGCGTAAATGTGATACACGAACTTGCGCGGGCGCTGCAAGCCGGTAGTTGGAACAACCTTCCGTGGAATAGCTTCGGTTGGAGCAACTTTTTCGAAGGCATAATTTCGGCATTAGTTGTCACCGTCTATCTCGCGTCCGTTATTGCCCGTGCCCGCAGTGGCGTCCCCAAGCGGCAGCTCTATACGGCGTCGCGCATTCTTCGGTTCGTCGCCACGAGCAATGACGAATCGCTTGCTCCTCCGGCAACGTGGCTGCTGGATGAGCTGCGTAACGAGCCAGTGCCAGCTGTTCCGTCGCAGTTTGAGCGACTTCCACCTATCACTGAAACTATTGCCGATGCGTTCACGATGGCAGGCAGCATATCCTGTATTATGGGCGGCCCGTTCGCCATAATCGGATCCATGTTTGCTCTCGCGTCTTCCAGTCCTAACGCAATCATCCCAGCAATCGGTTTTGCGATAGGCGGTCTGGTGGCACTCCTCCTTGGTGTTGTCCTGTTGCGTATTGCCCGGCGCGTGAAGACTTCGCCCACCGTGTCCGCTGAGGAAATCGGGCTGCGCTGGACGCCGGCCGGTCGCGACGCGGCGGAAGTCCAGATCAGATGGCGCGATGCCCGTTCCTTCTTCCTTATCCAGTATAGCGATACCAACACTGGCGTTGTGCGGCATGTTGCGTTCGTGCTCGATGCACCCGACGTGACGCTCATCTGGGATGAGCGAACGACCAATAAGCCTGAGGTTCTCGGTATCTCAGATTCGCTATGCGCACTGATACTCGCTCGCACAGGTCTGCCACTGCGCGACCTTACGGGCATTGCCGGGAAGCTAGCAAGTCCGCGATGGGAGCCGGCTTACGCCAGCCTGCCCGCCGCGTTCTGGCAGCCGCTGCCTGGTGATGATCCCACGCTACCCACGCTACCTCACCCTGTTACGTGATGGCGGCTCGCGCGCCCCGCCCTCTATGTCGCGTTTCCAATGTTTCTGATACTCGCCGTGCTCAGTATCATAGGCTTCACGTTGCCGCACTGATGGCATGCGTCAACAATCACAATTTGGTCACAAACATGGGACCGTAGCCAGCAATAGTGACATGCCTGTGATGGCATGATAGAATGGCGCGGAACATTCGGCGATGCGAGTCGCTCCAACTATCAGCCGGATGCTCTGGAGTGGAGCAACACAATGCACGTGTTGCCGTGTCCGCCACCGCGGGAGGCGTCTCAGCTATTCGCCCATTACTGAGTAACTGGGCGGCAAACCGTGATACAGTGCCATGCGAATGAACACGATCACGACGTAACGCCCGCTGCGGAGAGCGGAGCGACGATAGGGCAACACGGAATAGGGGGCCGGAGTGTCGATTGACGTAGTTGAGAAGTCCAGCGTTGCGCAAGCCACCGCCGAGGGCATGCAGCGCTACTACGGTCTGGCGAAGCGCCAGGCGTGGGATGTTCGCCAGCTCTCGTGGGGAAATATTGCTCCAGTGCCCGAGGGAATCGGATCGGCGGAGAAGCGAGCTCGCCGCCACGCCATGTGGCGCTCTGTGGTGACGCAGCAGCTTCAGGCGGACATGATCGCCGTCCAATGCTCGGTGCAGCTTCTCACCGCTGCTCCCGACGAGGAGGCTCGCCTGTATTATACGACGATGACGGGTGACGAGGCCCGCCACTGCGAAGCCTGGATGCGTCTGACCAAGGAAGTCGGCGGTACGTGCGAGCCGGACCCATTCCTGGAGCAGCTGGGCAATCTCACGATGAGCGTGGATACCGTCGAAGAGAAGATCTGGCTTTTCCAGGTCGCCTTCGAGGGTCTGGTCATTCCAAGGTTCCACCAGATCGCCAAGTCGGCTCCGAATACCATCCTGGCCGAAATCTGTAACCGACTGACTATTGACGATGGCATTCATCACGGCTCCGGCGTCTGTTATGAGCGTCTGCTGCTCAGCCGCGCCAACCCACGCACCAAGCATGCCATCGAGCGTGTCTCACAGGAGATGTGGCCGCTGTTCGTCGAGCATCTGATGTGGCGTCCGCGCGAGCGTGCCTGGGCGACCAGCGCCATGCGGTCCCGTGATATTCAGATGGTTGAGTCGTACCGGCAAGAAATTCTCAAGATGGCCCATGACTTCGACATGGACGTAGATTTGCCGCTGTAATAGGGGTAATTCGCGCAGTTAGGGGATCGGGGCCAAGAAGCTCCGGTCCCCTTTCTCGTTGTGTGGGTTCTTTTCCCGTATGGTGTTTCCGGCAAATGAGCTGGAGACTGTGTTGTCATGCAGCCCGCGTGCGCAACGGATGCGCGCGGGAGGCGACTATCCGTTAGGAGGGAGTGAGTCCGTGTATGGCGAAGTTCATAGTTGAAGTGCTGCCTCTGACGAATGTTGAGCCGCATCCCAACGCCGACCGCCTCGATCTGGCAGTCGTCGGCAACTACCGCGTCATCGTCCAGAAGGGGCAATTTCATCCGAACGATCTCGTCGCGTATATCCCTGAAGCCTCGCTGCTGCCTGCTGATCTTATTGAGACGCTGAACATACGGAGCTATCTGGCGGGACCACAGCACGATCGCGTGCGGGCGACAAAGCTGCGCGGCGTGTTGAGTCAAGGCATCGTTTTGCCCGCGCGCCCAGAATGGAAGCCGGGTGAGGACGTGGCAGAGGAGCTGGGAGTTACGAAGTGGGAGCCAGAGATTCCCTTTGGGATGCAGGGGGATCCGGCGCCGGCGCCGGTGTGGTGGCAGAGCTACGACGTGGATGCCTACAACCGCTACCCGCATCTTCTGGCGGAGGGCGAGCCAGTCTATGTGACGGAGAAGATTCACGGTACCTGCGGCCTCTTCGGCGTCTGCGAGGGTGAGCACTATGTTTCGTCAAAGGGCATGGCAGACCGGCATCTGGTGCTGAAGCGAGACGAGACGAACATCTACTGGCAGGCGGCGCTGCAATACACCGTGCACGAGCGCATCGAGGCATTGTATGGGACGGCGCGGCCGGTGCAGGTCTTTGCGGAGGTGTACGGGACTCATACGCCCAACGGGAGGAAGATCCAGGACCTGACGTACAATCCCGCGTTGGGGCTGCGTATCGCCGTCTTCGACATCGCCGTGGATCGCGAGCTGCTGCCGTATGCGGAGGCGCGCACGGCGGCGAGCGCGATGGGTCTACCCTTCGTTCCGGTGCTGTATGTGGGTCCATTCGAAAAGGAGCGGGTGCTGGCGCTCGCTGAGGGCAAAGAGACGATCTCCGGCACTGGGGCGCACATCCGCGAAGGGGTTGTGATCCGTCCGGAGACTCCGCGGGAGTGTGAGGAGATCGGCCGCGTGGTGCTCAAGCACGTCGGCGCGGCGTACCTGACGCGCGGCGGTGACGCGACGGAGTACAACTGATGGGATGTTGCGAAGTGGCCGGGTGCATTATCGCGACAGTGCATCCGGCCACTCCGTATCTGGACTTCATGGGTGATACGGCGAGCGAGGTCGTTCGGCGAGGGCTGATTGAGCGCTTCGAAACGGTCATGGGAGCGCTGGTAGCATGATCACACTACGATTCGGTGGCCACTTGCTGCTGGATCGTCACCAGCGTGGCTCCGGCGGGCACCTGATCGCCCGAGCCGAAGTGGAGCGCGGCCACGAGGCCATCGGACGGGGCGCGAATGGTATGCTCCATCTTCATGGCTTCTAAGATGAGCAACGGATCACCGGCGCTAACCGCCTGACCTTGCGCGACAAGCACAGCGAGCACCTGGCCTGGCATGGGCGCGGCAAGCGAGCCAGCGGACCCGGCTGGCAACTCCGGCTCAGGAAGCGGCGAGCGCCAGGTGAGCCGGTAGCTGTCATCGCCAACCTTCACATCCCACCCACCTCCACCGGTTGCCAGCGTCGTGGCCCGCAGCAGATGCCCATCGAGCGCGATGGCGATGTCTATGCCAGCTTGCTCGCGGAGGTCGAGCGCGGCGACTGCTTCGCGCGCGCCATGAATGAGTATAGCGGCGTAACGATTTGGAGACGTTGGCGTCAGGCGCACCTCAATTAGCGCGGTATCTTCGGACTCGCCATTACTGAAACGTTCGATCACTGGACGATTGACATTGTTGCGCCAGTAACGCAGCGGCGAGCCGGTACTCTGGCGGGCGAGGGCGGCCACGAGCGCAGCTGTCTCTATGCCAGAGAAGCCCTGGACTGGCGGCGTTGCTGGGGCGAGCAGCTGCCCGGCGTGGTGATCGAGGAAAGCGGTGCTGAGACGACCGGCGACGTGCGCGGGATGGAGGAGGACGCGGCGGAGGAAGGCGAGGTTGTTGCGTACGCCGAAGAGCGTGGTATGGGCCAGCGCGCGCTCCAGGCGACGGAGCGCCTCCTCGCGGTCAACGCCGTGCGCGCTGATCTTGGCGAGCATGGGGTCGTAGTAGGGCGAGACTATCGTGCCGGTCGCGATGCCGGCGTCTACGCGCACACCTTCACCCGATGGCTCGCGCCAGAGGGTGATATGACCAGTCGCGGGAAGGAAACCATTGGCGGGATCTTCGGCGTACACGCGCGCCTCGATGGCGTGACCGGTGAAGGTGATGTCGTCCTGTGACAGCGGCAGGGAGTGACCTTCGGCGAGGAGGATTTGCCAGCGAACGAGATCCAGGGCGGTGACAAGCTCGGTGACGGGATGCTCGACCTGGAGACGGGTGTTGACTTCGAGGAAGTAGAAGTCGCCGGTGGGATCCAGGATGAATTCGACGGTGCCAGCGTTGGTGTAGCTGAGCGTGCGTCCAACGGTGAGAGCGGCGGCCGCCATGCGGGCACGCAGCGCTGGTGTGAGGGCGGTTGAGGGCGTCTCCTCGATGATCTTCTGGTGGCGGCGCTGGATGGTGCATTCGCGCTCTCCCATGTGTACGAGGCCGCCGTAGTCATCGCCGAAGATCTGGAACTCGACATGGCGCGGCGCGGGGATAACTCGTTCGAGGATGAGCGTACCGTCGCCGAAGGCGGATTGCGCCTCGCGCCGAGCGGACGCGAGCGCGTCCAGGAGGTCTGACTCGTCACGCACCGCGCGCATACCCTTGCCGCCGCCGCCAGCGGAGGCCTTGATCATGACGGGAAAGCCGATGTCGCGCGCCGCCGCGAGAAACGCCGCGTCGGATTGGTCGTTCCCGTCGTAGCCGGGAACGACGGGCACACCGGCTTGCGCCATGAGGAGCTTCGCCTCGCGCTTGAGGCCCATGCGAGCGATAACCTCGGGTTCGGGACCGATGAATGTGATGCCGGCCTCCCGGCAGGCAGAGGCGAACGATGCGCTCTCGGCGAGGAAGCCGTAACCCGGGTGGATCGCGCTTGCGCCGCTGCGGGCGGCGGCGGCAAGGAGCTTGCCGATATCGAGGTACGTTTCAGCAGACGTAGCTCCGCCCAGGCACACGGCTTCGTCAGCCTCTCGGACGTGGCGGGCGCCAGCATCGGGATCAGAATAGACGGCGACGGTGGCGATGCCCATCGCGCGACACGTGCGCATGACACGGCAAGCAATCTCACCCCGATTGGCAATGAGGATTTTGCGGAAGAGCTGAGTGTCGCGCCCAGGCGCTTTCCCATACGGTATGTGGTGTGAGGGTTGCCGATTCTGCCGCATGTGCGCTGTCACTTTCTGGCGACGGTTGCCGATTCTGCCGGAATACGAGATTCGCGACAGAGGACGCGGCGCATATCGAGCGCCGCCGAGGGAAGCGAGAGGAGTTGCCGATTCTGCCGCGATTCAAAATTGTTCGTCGTGGTGCACATGGTGTTACCTATGGATTCGGTATCCAGGGTGCGGTCTGCTTCGTGAGGAAGGCACGCATGCCCTGCTGGGCCTCGTCGCTGGCGCGGAGACGGTTCAGGAGGTCTATGCGATAGGCGAGGGTATCGGAGTCGGTGGCGACCGTGAAGAGGAGTCGTTTACATTCGCGCAGTGCATGTGGGGCGCATTTCAGGATTTCATCCACGACACCTTTGCCGGCAACTTCCAGATCCTCATCGGGGAACAGCTCATGGACAAGCCCAAACGCATACGCTTCCTCGGCGGAGAACCGCTGGCCGGTGAGCATCAGATATCTGGCGCGCGGTAATCCAAGGCGAGCGACGACAAAGGGGGAAATGAGCGCGGGAACGATACCCAGCCGCACCTCTGGCATGCCGAAGGACGCCCGCGATCCAGCGACGACAATGTCCGCGACACAGATGAGACCTAAGCCGCCGCCCAGCGCCGGCCCCTGCACGCGCGCGATTACCACCTGCGGCGCTTCATTGACGGCGCGCAGAAGCTGATCCAGGCGGCCCACGGCGTCGCTCTCGCCGGGCGATCCACTTGCGCTAAGGTCGCGGACATCGCCGCCCGCGCAGAAGACATCGCCAGCGGCGCGCAGGATGACGGCACGGATGTCCGCGTACGCTTCGCCCGCTAGCTCAGTGAAGCAGTCCAGCAGCTCGTCAACCATGCGGTTGCTCATGGCGTTGCGCACAGCGGGGCGATTGAGCGTGAGAGTGGCGACGGGGCCGTTGATTTCGCGGATGATGGTATCAAACATCTTTATGACTCATTCCTCGTCAACAGGCAAGTGGAGTAGCGCGCCAGCCAGTGACTTGCCTAGACTGTCTAGCCGGAGGGAGCGCGTCGCGCCACCATCCAGCGCGTCGTGCAGCACGAAGTTCAGCGCCTCGATGTTGTCCAGCGTATAGCGGTCCACACGGCCACGAACGAGCGAGCCGAGATGCGCTTTGACACGCTCTGGTGTTATTTTCTCTTTGAGCTCAGCGTAGGCGGCAGGTGAGCGGGCGATAACGCTGACGTTGGCGATGTTGCCCTTGTCGCCCTCGCGGCCATAGGCGAGATCGTAGAGGCGGCGGAGATGTGGGACGGCGGGCGCGGTAGGCAGCGCCCCTACACCGCTGGCGACAGGGGTGGCGGGCTGGTGGGACGTGGGTGGTATGGAAGAAGCGGGTTGGGTGGCGTTTGGGTCCATCGGCTAGACCTCCGTGAGCGTGACGGTAATGCGCGGCTCGACGGCTGCGCGGGGGACAAGCGCGGGCCAGAGTCCGAGTAAGGGGCGTGGGTCGGCACCGACGGTAGTGCCAGAGACAGACATGCCCGCTGGCCCGGAGAGGCCGAGCGCCATCGCGCGGCGGACGGCGGATTTGAGTGTATCGGTGTCGCTGGCGGTGAACATGACGCGCAAGATGAGCTCGATGGGGTCATCTGGCAGCGGGGCGAGCGGGCCGTAGAGACTATCCAGGCCGAGGTGCTGATACTCGACGCGGGTGATGGGCAGGCCCTCCCAGGCAGCGGCCAGCATGCCTTTGAGCTGCTCTTCTTTGCGCCAGACAGCCGGCCAGCCAAGGGTGAAGATCAGCTCGCGGCAGTAGCCCTCAAGCCGGGCGATGTTGACTTTGAGGGTGGGCGTGCGTGGATGGCCGGTGATACGCGAGACGGCCACACGGTCCGGGCCCGCGTCTTCCAGACGGAGCGACGTGATGTCGGCGACGACATCGGGCGTGAGGTAGGCGCTGGGGTCGTGCATCTCGTAGAGGAGCTGCTCTTTGACGGTTTCCACTGAAACGCGGCCCGGCGTGCCGGGCACCTTGGTCATGACGAAGCTCCCATCGGCCTCGACGTGCGCGATGGGATAACCGGGATGGGCCAGAGCTTCAGCATCCAGTGTGTCAATGAGGGCGAGGCTGTTCCCGCCGACGACCTGACCGGTGCATTCGAGCAGGTGACCGCAGATGATTCCACTCGCGAGGCGATTCCAGTCGTTCCAGGCCCAGCCGTAGTGGTGGATGAGGGGCGCGAGGTAGAGGCAGGGATCGGCGACGCGACCGGTGATGACGATGTCCGCGCCCTGGGCCAGTGCGTCCACGATGGGCGCGGCGCCGAGATAGGCGTTGGCGGTGACAAGGGGCGGGCCGTCTAGCGTGAGCGATTCGCCCGTCTCGATGTTCGCCAGCGTCTCGCCGGAGGCCAGGAGGTCGGGCAGCCGGGGTAGCAGATCGTCGCCGGTGACAGTGGCGATCTTGAGGCCACGCAGCCCGTTGCGCTCAGCGGTGGCGCGGACGAGTGCGGCGGCGCTTTCAGGGTTGAGGCCGCCGCCGTTGGTGATGAGGGGAATATGGCGAGCGAAGGCCAGCGGGAGGATGTGCTCGGCGATGGTGGCGATGTCGCGGGTGAAGCCGCGCGTGGGGTCGCGCATCTGGTCGCGCCGCAAGATCGCCAGGGTCAGCTCGGAGAGCGCCTCGAAGCAAACGACATCCACGTGGCCACCCGTGATCATAGGCAGGGCGCGCGTCACGTCGTCGCCGTAGAAGCCTTCGGCGGAACCGATGCGGAACATAGGTGTGATCCTTTGCGAGACGGGAGATTGAGCGCAGAGCACGCAGAGCGGGAAAGGGAGGACGCAGTGGACAGCAAGGAGTGTCACTCCCCCCAACGGGCGTCCGCCACGCCCGAGGGCGTCCGCCGGACGCCCCTACGATTTTGTTTTGCCGGGCAGGATGCCTTCAATTTTGGCGATGATGCCGAGCATGACTTCGTCGGCGCCGCCGCCGATGGAGAGCAGGCGGGAGTCGCGGAAGGCGCGCGTGATGGGTGTCTCCTCCATGTAGCCCATGCCGCCGTAGTATTGTAGGCAGCTATCGGAG
>DATGEP010000269.1:0-4098 GCA_035310125.1 Ktedonobacterales bacterium | reverse complement strand
CGCCAGATGGCTTGCAGATCGTCGGGCCATTCGGTGAAGTGCCGGTCCGCGAAGTTGGGGCGGATGACGAAGAGCGCGTCGTCCCAGACGAAGCCGCGGACGCGGTAGACGCGCCGGTAGTCGTAGCCGCCATCCGCGCGTATCTTGCGCCCCACATCGTAGCCGAGATCCAGAAACGCGATGCCGCGCTCAGCCAGCGCCGCTCGCAGGGTCGGAATGTACGCCGGCTCCGGCAGGTCACGTAGATTCGCGGAGCGCGAGACGGCGGGATCGCGCACGCCGATGCCCAGGAAGACGCGGGCGGGCCGGAGCATATATGTTTCCTCTTCCAAAGAGCGCGGCCTGAAGGGGCGGGGCTCATCCACGGCAACGAATGATTCGGTTGCCAACCAGGATTAGCCGCGGGCAGACATGCCCGCGCCACCGCATGCGTGCCGGCCCGCGACCTCCGCCACGTTGCTACTCCGCCACTAGTGGTCAGTCTCATCAGGTTTAGGGAGTTGGCCCGCGGGCAGGAATGCCCGCGCCACCCGCATAATTACCAAGGTCTAACTACTAGGCCTCCATCGGGATCACGTCGAACTGGACATCGGTGACCTCGACATCAGGACGCGAGGCCTCGATGTAGCGGACGGCATGCTCGAGGATCTCTTCGGCGTGGGCGGCATCGTTGCTGACGCTGGCAAGGCCCAGTACGGCGAGCTGTCGCAGGTCCTGCGCATCTACTTCCGCCGCCGCGATCTCGAATTGGTTGCGCAGCCGCTGGAGTACCGACCGCACTACCTGGCGCTTGTCTTTGAGCGATTGACTCGTGGCGATGTGCAGTGTGACCTGGCATGTACCAACAAACATAGCGGTGTTCTTTTGGCGCTCTCCGCGCCCCGTGCGTGTGGCCTACCCCACCCCCTTATGGCGCCTCGATGGCGATGGGCGGCGCGCTGGGCTGCCGGCTGCTTCGCACTACCAGCAGCAGGCTCGCCCCGATCAGTGCGCCGCCTAACAGTGTGGCCCATGTGAGGCGGTCGTGCAAGAGCCAGATCGCCAGCGCGGCGCCCAGCAGCGGCTGAATGAAGAGCGTCGGCGCGGCGGCGGAGGCGTCCAGCCGCGTCAGCGCGCGGAACCAGAGCCAGTAGCCCGCCACCGTGGCGATGGCCGCCATGTAGAGCACCGCCAGCCAGCCCGCGAGCGTTACGTGCGGCCAGCCGGATTGCGCGACGGCGACGGCTCCGGCGGGCAGCCAGACGAAAAGGCTGCCCGCGAGCGTCGTGGCGGTGAAGAGCAGCGGCGGCATGCTGGCGAGCGCCGTCTTGCCGCGCACCGTGTATCCGGCCTCCAAAAAGAGCGAGAGAACGACCAGGAGGTCGCCGGCGATGCGGGCGGTTTCGTTGCCGCCGCCGCCAAGATTGGGCAGGAAGCCGCGCTCGACGATCAGGTACGCGCCGAACAGGCCAAGCGCGAGCGCCGCGACGCCGGAGCCGCTGACCCGCTCGCGCAGGAAGGTCCACGAGAGCAGTGCGGTGAAGATGGATTCGGTGGCGATGAGCAGCGCGACATCGGAGGCGGTGGAGAGGTTGAGGCCGAAGTACTCAAAGGCTTTGTTGAGGACGAAGCCGAGCAGCGTGAGCTGGCCCAGCTTGACGAGCGTGGCGCGGTCGCGCGGGATCTGCCGCCAGCCGCGCACGAGGACGGGCGCGAGCATGAGCGTGGCGAGCGAGAAGCGCACGGCGTTTAGCTCGACGGGCGAAAGCTGCGATAGCGCGATCTTGCCTGCCGTGTAGGTGCCGGCCCAGAGCGCGTTCGCCAGCACGAGCAGCCCGAATGCGCCGCCGCGTGAGAGGCGCGGCTGCCCGATGGCCCGCGCGGCTCCCGCGGATGATGTTGCCGATACCGTCACACGTCGCGCTCCCGTCTCATCTGCTGCCTCACGCCACATCCTCATATCATATCCGCTGGATGCCGCGCTGCCCAAGGCGGATGGAGCCCCGTAGGTCCATCCCGTAGAGGTGTCCCGTGGACGCCGCCGCCCCGCATGCGCCCGCCGCCCCGTTTGTGATGGAGCCGCGCCACGCTCAACCCCGGAACACATGGCGATCACGGCGACGCGCAGAGCAGCGGGCGCGTCATACCGGCAGGCTAGCGGTTGACCCGCGCTGCTTCATCTGCCATCCCCGGCTGTCGTCGTATTCTCACGGCATGCTACGTCATGCCGCGCCGGGCGTCAGTCACGAGGGGTAGTTGTCGCGTCCTTCACGTCCTTGTGGGTGACGGTCAGGTAGCCGACGAAGCCGATGATCAATATCGCGAGCACCAGAGTGACTGGCTCGTCACCCAGCCCCAGCCCCGTGAAGCTCTTGGGCTTGCCGAACCAGTCGGCAAATGATGCGCCGAGGGGGCGTGTCATGATGTAGGCAAACCAGAAGGCAAAGATCGCGTTCAGCCTGAATAGCCCGTAGCCCAGGCCGGGCAGCGCGAACAGGACGGCAAACAGCACGCCGGAGAGCAAGTACCCCAGACGCAAGGTTGAAGCCGTCATGTCGCCAGCGGCGGTTCCCAAGGCGAACGTCGCCATGATCGCGGCCCAGTAAAATAGCTCGCGGCGCAGGGTGTAGATGCTGTGGATAGACAGCGTGCGCTCGACGGCATACCAGCCCGCGAAGATGATGGCCAGCACCGCCGCGAAGAAGATGGTTGAGTTCAGATACGGAACATGCAGCACGATGTGGACGACGTCGGCGGCCATTGTGCCGAAGATGGCGACCATGAGCACGGCTAACCAGTAGATCCAGGCGATGTAGCGCCGCGCCACGAGCTGGAGGACGAGCGCGACGACCAGGCCAATACCACCGATGGCGACGGCGATGTAGGGATCAATGTGGTAGACGAGATAATCCGAGGTAGACTCACCCATCGCGGTGGATAGCAGCTTGATGATCCAGAAGAAGATGGTAATTTCCGGTACTTTTCGCGCGACACGGAGCATCCCTTGGAGCGGTTGCGCGCCGGCGCCACCACGGTGGGCGCCGATCTCCGTGTCGAGCGGTTGGTGTGGGAAGGATTTATCCATAGCGCCTGCTCCTCACTTACGCTAATAGCCTGTGCCTCTCTGGCAGGTATATTCTCATTTCCTCTAGTGTAAAGGAACTCGCGCACGCGTCAACACCGTGTAGGACCTCACCGGCTCCATCGCGTAGTGGGGGGCCGTAGGGGCGGCCCGCGCACGGCGTACACCGATGCTGCCGGAATGTGACATTGGGCGGCAACTGGCGGTTGCCGATTCTGCCGGAATTCGCATTTTCGGTAGGGGCGGGCGTCCGCCGGACGCCCCTACAATCCCCGTGGTGGCGGGCGCGGCAGGCGGCGCCGCCCACATGTGCGGGACGAGGAAGGGAGGGGAGTTGCCGATTCTGCCGGAATACGAGATTTTACCACGGAGATCACGAAGGGCACGGAGAGCCACGGCGGGGGCAACAGCGAGGATGGTAGGCAAGAGAGGGGAGTTGCCGATTCTGCCGGAATTTGAAATTGTGCGCGGAGGTGGTTGCCGATTCTGCCGGAATTCGCGGTTTTGCATGGAGGATGCGGAGGGACGGAGGAAGAGAGGGGAGTTGCCGATTCTGCCGGAATACGAGATTTTACCACGAAGATCACGAAGGGCACGGAGAGCCACGGCGGGGGCAACAGAGAGGATGGTAGGCAAGGGAGAGGAGTTGCCGATTCTGCCGGAATTTGGAATTGTGCGCGGAGGTGGTTGCCGATTCTGCCGGAATTCGCGGTTTTGCATGGAGGGCGCGGATGGGTGGAGGAAGGGAGGGGAGTTGCCGATTCTGCCGGAATTTGCATTTTCGGCAGGGGCGGGCGTCCGCCGGACGCCCCTACGGGATGGGGGCGGGTGATGCGCGCGGGAGGATGGTGGTTGCCGATTCTGCCGGAATTTGGAATTCGCATGGGTGGCATTCTCGCTCTCCGTACGAAGAGATACGGCGCTACTCCGCTTCATCGAAGAAGGAAGTGGCGCCGTATTCCGGTTTCCCGACGGAAGGGGGCGGACCGCGGGATGTGGTGACGCGGCGAGGTGCGACCGGCCACCACCCCGGTGAA
>DATGEP010000268.1:0-1641 GCA_035310125.1 Ktedonobacterales bacterium | reverse complement strand
CTACCCTACTTCGGGGACGCCACCCCGAAGTAGTGGCCCCTAACGGGGCAGACCCAGCTACCCTCGCGCCATGGCCGACGCGCTGACCGAGCGGTACCGCGACCTGCTGAACGGTTGCTATGACTGTGTCGATCGCATCGTGTTGAACGCGTACAACACGGTGTGCTACTCGGCTGGCGGATTCCGGACCTGGTGGCGGCAGTTGATGGATGGCTCTGACGAACAGTTGGACAACGCCCATCTGATGCGCATGGCCGGTCGCTTCAGCCGCCGCGTACGCGGTTTTGCCAAAGCTCACCAGATTCCCGTCATCGACTGCCGTCGAGGCGAGCGCAAGCACGACGTTGCTGAGGAGTTCCTCGCGACTCACACCGTCAAGCGCGGACTCTTCCTGGTTCTGGTGGCTCGGGCGATTGCCCCGGTATGGGACGTCCGACGTTCGCGTGGCAGCCTCTTCCTCACCAAGAAGACGGCCTTCGTGAACCATTACTCCTTCCACATCTGGGATCCAGAGTGGGGGCACATCACCATCAAGATGGCCGGTCATCCGCCGTTTGGCGCCCAGGTCATGCTCAACGGCCACGAGTACGTTGCTTGTCGGGCGACCAAAGCCGGCCTCAACTTTAGCAAGGAGGGTAATTGCTTCACGCAGATCACCGACGCCGCGCGCCTGGCCAGCATCGCAGATACCTTGGCCGACAAGCGGACCATAGAGCGGCTGAACCAGGTGTGCGAGCGGTGGATCTATTCAACATGCTTGTGTTTCGCACTGGGCATTGAGGAGCAGGAACGGACCGGGTTCCACTACGCCTACTCGATCTACCAGGTGGAGTACAGTCGCAACCTGCTGTTCGCGCGCGGCTCTCAGATGGAGCAGGTCTTTCAGCGCATGGTCGACCGGACCCGCAGCCGACTGGATGTACGCCAGGTGAGAACGCTCTTCGGCATGACACGACGCCCCAAGTGGCACTGGAAACGTCGACCGCGGATGGAGGTCGTGCTCGAGACACCTGTGTATGACTTGACGGTGTTCAAATTGCACTTTGGCAAACTGACACTGAAGGCGTACACCAAAGGCGAGCGCGTGCTCCGCTTCGAGGTCGTGCTACACAATGCCAAAGAGTTGGGCTGCGGCCGTGTGCTAGCTCGCTTTCCACAGATCGTTGCACGATTGAGCTGCATCCTGGAGCGGTTCCTTACGACGCTCGATTGCGTCGACGTCGCTTTCATCAGCGATGACACACTGGACCAGCTGCCCCGGCCGTCGACAGTGGGCAAAGTTCGTGTCGGCGGGATCGATCTCAACAACCCGCGCATGCGGACTGCCCTGAGCGCCGCGCTCGCACTCGGTGTGGCGCCCATGGGCTTCGGCGTGGCGCAGTTCAGAGCCAAGGTCCAGTCAATGACTGGTCAAGCCGAAGCTGACTACACCCAGCGCCACGCCGCCTACGACCTCAAGAAACTCCGTGGCAAGCAGCTGATTACCAAGCTGGGACGCTCACGTCGCTATGAGGTCTCCGCCTCCAGTATGCGCGCCGTTTCTGCCCTATACGTGCTCCGCGATCAGGTCATTCGACCCGTCCTTGCCGGCGTCAGAACCACCCCGCAGCACCCCCAACCCGTACCCGCGCACGTTCTCGA
>DATGEP010000267.1:0-1669 GCA_035310125.1 Ktedonobacterales bacterium | reverse complement strand
TTACCCTCTCGACGACCGCGACCGCGTCATTGCCTGTCACCTGTTTGCTAACCCACCAGCATACGCACAATCCGCATACCAGCCGCCTGTGGGAACACGGATTATACGCGCTGCAAGACCGCGCCGGGGGCTATGCGATGCTCGGTCTTGCCAGCGAAGGCGACGTTTTCACACATGGTGCCATCGCTGCTGATGGCCACGCGCTCGTCTGGGAAGACGCGGGCTTCGGTGTCACGCTCGATGACATCGGGGCGTGGGCGCAGGGCGCGCGGCTTCACCCACCGGCCATCACGCAGCGCGAGCCGGGGAGCGGATGGCAATTGCGCGCGCTCTCCCTGCCCTTTTCACTCGAGCTGGGGGGTGCGTCTCCCACGACGCGCGTGATACACGCGCTGCTGGCGCGGGGCGTCTCGCAGGATCAATCACTGGAACGCTGGAAAGAGGGCATTGAAGGCATGACTGCGGCTGAAGAAGAACATTGCGCCGCCGATGAAGCGTTCTGGCAGCAAGCGCCGCAGCTTTCAGGCGAATGGCCCGCCCACTGGCAGCGCGGGTTCGTCTACGACTTTGAAACGCTGCGCATGATGATGCGCCCGCCGTCGGGCGTCATCCCGCACGTGTGGGATGCTATGCAAATCCAGGCCCCACGCACTGTTCTCGCCGAGGCCGCGCTGGATACGCTTTTCCTCAGCTATGCTGACCCGGAACTGGCAGCCGGGGCGATTCTGGGACATTTCGAGTCGTCGCCGCGCCCCAACCTGCCCTGTATGCGCGAGGATGGCAGCTTTAATATGGTCGCTGACGACGGGCAGATTTGCGGCACCGCGCCCGAATGGGGCTTTCCGCTCTGGTGTTGCGATCAGATATTTCGCAGAACTGGCGACCGCGACTGGTTGCGCCGCCTCTACCCAGGCGCGGCAGCCTACCTGCGCTGGTGGCTGCAAGAGCGCAGCGATGCCGAAGGCTGGCTCGGCTACGCCTGCTCGTGGGAGAGCGGGCAGGATGTCTCCACGCGCTTCGGCCCCCAGCAAACGGGAGGCAGCATCATCCAGCACGTGCGCCCGGTGGATTTGCAAGCAAGCATGGCGCAGGGAGCAACGATCCTGGCACGCTGGGCCACGCTGCTCGCTGAAGAAGACCTTCCAGAAAATGACGCATACCGGGCCGAGGCAGAACGCTGGCAAAGCGTAGCAGACGATTTCACGTTCAAAACACGCCAGATGTGGCACAATGGCTGGTTCCGCGACTACGATTCGGTGGCGAAGGAGTGGTCAGCCGAGAAGGACGCCATGCATCTCTCCCCCGTCTTCTGCGGCACGGCGGAGCCGGGACACATCGAACTCCTGCGACCTGCGCTGGCACAGCCGCCCGCCAATAACCCCTACTGGCGACCGCTCAGCTGGCCCCCTATTCTGATGATGGTGGCTGAAGCGGCCCGCTGCGCAGGTATGTTATCCGAAGCGGCAGACCTGGCCTCTCGCTTCATCGAAGCCTCCTATCACAGCCTCGACGCGCGCGCGCGCGACGAGTATGGCAATATACCAGGCGTGACGCGCGAAAATCGCCGCCTGGTCGAGCAAAAATGGGGAGCCGATTACGCCAACTCCGGCATCGAGGGCTACGGCTGGGGCGCTCTCAGCATCTTGCTGGTTATTCGCTACCTGATGGG
>DATGEP010000266.1:0-1422 GCA_035310125.1 Ktedonobacterales bacterium | reverse complement strand
CCTGGCGCAGCCCATGCGCCTGCTCGCGCACAACGGCGAGATCAACACGCTGACGGGCAATCGCAACTGGATGCAGGCGCGCGAAGGCACGCTCTTCTCGCCATTGTGGGGCAACAAACTGCGCGACCTGCTGCCCGTCATCCAGCAGGGCAGCAGCGATTCAGGGCAGTTCGACAACGTGCTGGAACTGCTCACGCTCTCCGGACGCGACCTGCTGCACAGTATGCAGATGCTCGTTCCCCCGGCCTGGGAGCAACATGCCGCGCTGGATGCCGAGCAGCGCGCCTGGTGCGAGTATCACGCCGGGCTGATCGAGCCGTGGGACGGCCCGGCTGCCCTCGTCTTCAGCGATGGCTCCATCGTGGGCGCGGCGCTTGATCGCAACGGCCTGCGCCCGGCCCGCTACACGCTCACCTCGCACGGCCTGCTCATCCTGGCCTCGGAAGCGGGCGTCGTTCCCTGCGAGGCGCATGAAGTGGTTGAGAAAGGCCGCCTGGGACCGGGCGAGATGATCGCCGTCGATTTGAAATACGGCGTCATGCTGCGCAATGCTGAAATCAAATCCGCCCTGGCGCGCCGTCACCCCTATAAGCACTGGCTCACAACACACCTCGAGCGCCTGCACGAGCTGCCATGCGCGCCCTTTGCCGACACGCCCTTAGAGGCAGACACACTCTTTGAGCGCCAGCAGCTCTACGGCTTCACTCACGAAGATATCGAACTTGTCCTGCGCCCCATGCTGACCGAGAACAAGGAGCCGGTATGGAGCATGGGTGATGATACGCCGCCTGCCGCCTACTCGCACCAGTCACGCGCCTTTGCGGACTACTTTCGCCAGCGTTTCGCCCAGGTGACAAATCCGCCCATCGACCCCCTGCGCGAGCAAATTGTCATGTCTCTCGACTGCTACCTCGGTCCGCACCAGAGCCTGCTCACCGAAACGCCGCTGCACGCCAGCCTGCTGCACCTCGAAAGCCCTGTACTTACCGAGGCTCAATTAGAAACAGTGCGCACCCTCAACAAACACGGCTTTCTCGCCCGTACTCTTCATGCCACATTTGAGAGCGCGGCTGGTCCCGGCGCGCTTGAACAGGCGCTAAACTCACTCGATGCGCAGGCGGCTGAGGCCGTCGATGATGGCATTGGCTTGCTCATTTTAAGTGACCGGGAAGCCAGCGCGACAGCGCTACCCATTCCGATGCTGCTGGCGGTCGCTTCAGTCCATCGCGCCCTCATACGCGGGGGGCTGCGCACCCGCGTATCTCTCGTCTGTGAAACCGGTTCAGCCTGGGATGTCCACCAGATTGCCCTCCTGCTCGGCTATGGAGCGGAGGCGGTTGTCCCCTTCATGGCTCTCGCCAGCGCGCGCGCCCTGGCCGGAGAGCGACGGCTTGAACATCTCAGCCGGGAAGAGGCTATCGA
>DATGEP010000265.1:0-2018 GCA_035310125.1 Ktedonobacterales bacterium | reverse complement strand
TAGCTCTTAAATCACGCGCTCATTGCCTCCGTCTACAGGGATCTGCGCCCCGGTGGTCCTGGCGAAGATGGGGCCGCAAAGCTCCGCGACCACCTCCGCCACATCGCGACTCGATACCTCGACACGCAGCACGTTATTGCGCCGGTACGCTTCGACACTCAAGCCGTACTGCGCGGCTCGGGAGCGCAACACCTCCTCCGTCCAGATCGCGGTATCGAAGACCTGGTTCGGGTGCACCACGTTGACACGGATGCCATCGCCACCCCACTCCAGCGCCGCCACCCGCGCCAGTTGGGTGAGCGCGGCCTTCGAGGCCGAATACGCCGCCGCGCCAGGTCCCGGCGCTGGCACATTCTTCGAGCCGACGATGGCGACTCGCCCGCCACGAGGCGCTAGCTTCAACAGCGTGTGCGCCTCGCGCAGCAGCGCCACATTCGCGTCCAGGTTGACACGCAGAACCCGGTCCCATTCCTCCAGGCCCAGCGCCTCGATGCGCCTGCTCTCGGGGAAGATTCCCGCATTCAGTACGAGCATGTCCAGCCCACCAAAGCCTTCCACGCCGGTATCCAGCGCTCGATCCAGGTCGGACTCGTTCGTCACGTCACAGCGAATGCCGCATACATCCGTCCGCTTCCACATGCCCTCGATTGCCGGATTGACATCGAGCGCAATCACCGCCGCACCACGCTGGAGAAAGACCTCTACGCAGGCCTGCCCGATACCTGAAGCCGCTCCCGTCACCAACGCCACCTCGCCAGCGAAGCCCCGTGGCTTCTCGCGCCGCCGCAGCTTCGCCTGCTCCAGATCCCAATATTCGACCTCGAAGATCTCCCAGGGCGGCAGCGCCTGGTACACATCCAGCGCCTCCGCCCGCGAGATGATCTCCATCGTATGCCGGTAGATGTCCTCGGCGATGGCGGCGTCCGTCGCTGTCTGCCCGATAGCGCACATGCCAAGCTCGCCATCGAGCAGTACACGGGGCGCCGGGTCGAGCATCGTCAACGGGCGCCCATTTTGCTCCAGTCGCGGCGCATACTCGGCAAACGTGCGCCGGTATTCGTCGGCATATCCGCGCACATCGCGTCCGATTAGCGGCAGGCGCTTGGTGCGAATGACATGATCAGGTGTCGCCGGACCCTGCCCAGCGATGCGCTCGACATCCTCGCGCCGCGCAAAACCAAGACACTGCTCATCGCGGTGCGTCGCCACGATCATTGGCGTGCCCGCCACCTCTGAGACCTCGCGCCGCAACGACGCCAGCGCTCCCCGATCCAGCGGCGCCCGTACCGCCGGGTCATTGTCGGTGGGGCGCGCAACCGTCCATGCGTCGTGCGCCGCCAGATAGTCCTCAGCCATGGTGACCAGCTGGATCATGCGCTCATAGCTCTCGCGTGCCGTCTCGCCGAACGAAAAAAGGCCGTGGTTCAGCAGAACCATTCCGATGGTGCGATCACTCGCCTGCTCGGGGAAGAGCCGCGCGCACAGGCGCGCTAGCCGGAAGCCAGGCATCTCATAAGGCACGATCACCGCAATCTCGCCGTACACCGCGCGCGCCATCTCCAATCCGTGCGGGGTGTTGGTGAGGGCAATCAAGGCATCCGCGTGCGTGTGGTCCACAAATGTGTGCGGCAGAATGGCGTGCAAGATGGCTTCGACGGAAGGCGCGGGCGCCGATGCATCGGTCATGTTGCTCTTGAGCTCGTTAGCCATCCGCGTGTCGGCAAGAGTATCAAGCTTCGCCAGGCCCAGCAGGCGCGGCAGCCGCACCGGCGCGAAGCCCGCGGCTTCAATGGTCGCCAGATCCCAGCCGCTGCCCTTCACATAGAGGATGTCTTCCTCGTCACCCAGCACATTGCGCTCATGGACCTTGACCGACGTGTTGCCCCCGCCATGCAGCACCAGCGACGGATCGCTCCCAAGCAATCGCGAGGTGTATACTCGTAGCCCCAGCGCGCCGTCAGCGGCGTATCGCGCCGCCTCCTCGTCATTCCATCGGTTTCGCATACACCATCCTCCAG
>DATGEP010000264.1:0-3773 GCA_035310125.1 Ktedonobacterales bacterium | reverse complement strand
GCCGCTTCCGCCGCCACCGCCTCTTCGTGCTCGACCGAGACGTCGCGATGCGCGCGCTCTGGCATCAACACCAGCGCCACAAAGCTCATCGCCGCACAGATCAGAATGAAGACTGCGATGGGCGTGCTCGAGTGGTACGTCGTCAGCAACGCCGCGGCAATCAGCGGTGCCGGCCCGCCGGCGATGATCGACGCCAACTGATAGCCGATGGACGAGCCACTGTAGCGCACCGGAGTCGGGAAGCTCTCGGCAATCAGCGCCGCCTGCGGACCGTACTGCACGTCATGGAAGACCAGTGACAACGCGATCGCGATGAACGCCAGGATGCCGATGCGCGTATCCAGCAGGCCAAAATATACGAAGCCAAAGATGGCCATGCCGATCACGCCTACCATGACCACCGGCTTGCGGCCAAAACGATCCGAAAGATGTCCGGCCAGCGGGATCATGATCGCGGACGACAGCGCTGCGATCAGCACCGGGATGAGAAGGAAGTTGCGGTCGAACCCAAGCGTCGTCGTGCCATAGACAAAGATGAAGCTGGTGAATACGTAGAACGGCGCCTGCTCCGCCTGCCGCACGAGCGCCGACAGGAGGATCTCTTTTGGATGTCGCTTGATGACGGCCACCACTGGCTGCCTCTCGAGCTTTTGGCGTTCGGCGAGCTGACGGAAGGCCGGCGTCTCGACGACCTGCAGTCGGATATACAGGCCAACAAAGATCAACACCACGCTGAACAGGAACGGGATGCGCCAGCCCCAGCTCAAGAATCCATCCCCCGAGATGGCGCTGAAAATCAGCAAAGCCAGGTTGGCGAGCAACAGGCCCGCCGGTCCACCAAACTGCGGCCAGCTGGCAATGAAGCCGCGACGCTTCTGGCTGCCCCACTCCATGGCCAGCAGGACCGAGCCACCCCATTCGCCGCCGACGCCGGCACCCTGGATAAAGCGCAGCACCGACAACAGAATGCCGCCCCAGATGCCGATGGTTGCGTACCCGGGCAGGACACCGATCAGGAATGTCCCCAAACCCATGATGGTGAACGTCGAGATCAACGTCGCCTTGCGCCCGATGCGATCTCCGAAGTGGCCGAAGATGGCCGCGCCGATGGGTCGGGCGATGAAGCCCACGAAATACGTTCCGAAGGCGAGCAACACGCCGGTGGCGGGGTCCGTCTCGGGGAAGAAGAGTTTCCCGAACACCAGCCCGGCAGCGGTGCTATACAGCAAGAAGTCGTACCACTCGATAGTGGTCCCGACCGTGCTCGCAATGAGAGCACGCCGGAGCATTGTACGGCCCTCGGACTCACTAAGTGCCAACGATCCCAGTGGCTGACGCATGCCTGGCCTCCCACTACGTTCGTTACGCTAACGTTTAGCCGATACGTCCCCATAGTTATCCCTGGCGGCGTGGCCGTCAAGGCCTATCGTCGTGCCTTCGTGTCTTCGACCAAAACGACTTCCGGAGTTCGCCTTTGCAATACATGCGCAGGCTCAGATGAACGCCGTCAGGTGAGAGCGGGCCGTCCCGTTAGTAGGTGTGGGTGAGTTGTGAGGATGGGCAAGAGTGAACGATCCGTACAAGCTTGAGCGTTTCATTACCGCCCAGAATGACGGCGGCACCTATTGCCGCGCGGTCGAAGAGCTGCGCCGCGGTCACAAGACGAGCCACTGGATGTGGTTCGTGTTTCCGCAAATCGCTGGCCTAGGACAAAGCCGGATGTCGAGAACCTACCCGCTCTCGTCCCTGGCGGAGGCCAAGGCGTATCTGCAGCATCCCGTGCTGGGTCAACGGCTGATCGAATGCGCGGGTGTTGTTGCCAGCGCGCAGGCTTGGACCGCGGAGCAGATCTTCGGCGATATCGATACACAAAAACTGCACTCGTCGATGACGTTGTTCCTGCGGGCCGAGCCTAACGAACCGCTCTTCAGACAGGTGCTCGACCGGTACTTCGATGGCATTGTCGATTCGGCGAGCGATCAACGCCTTTTGTCTCGATTCCCTCGTGATCGGGGCGTGCGCCCAAGGCCGCCCGCCTTCTGAGTCACTATGAAACTATTGCCCTATTGTCCGACCACGAACGTTGGAACGGCCAGGGTTGTCGTGGTCGAGCTGTTCAGTCGGGGCTGCGTCATTGTGTCGGAGACGAAAGGGCGTGCTCGCACGGAGATCCGGACCTTCGGCACGATGACCGACGACCTGTTGGCGCTGGCCGATTAGTTGGCGACGGATGGCGTCACCCATGTGGCCATGGAGAGCACTGGCGTGTATTGGAAGGCGCCGTTCAACCTCTGCGACAGCGGCTTGACCTCGCGCTGGGCAACCACGCGCACCAGGGTTTACAGGTCCGTCTGTTCGGGCGTGAACTGGAACCCATCAGATCCGTAGCGTAGTAGCTAAGGCGCGGCGGCGGTGGCGCCGCTCGAATCACGCACCACGAGGTGGCCCGGCACTCTTACCTGGGCCACCTGGCCGGGTTGATTCATACGCTCCAGCACCAGCTTCACGGCCGCGGCGCCGATTGTCTCCGCTGGCTGGTGGACCGTCGTCAATGGCGGACTCGCGCGCCCTGCCTGCGGTACGTCGTCGAAGCCAACCACGGCAATATCCTGTGGAACTCGCAGGCGGCGTTGCGCGATCGCGCGCAGAGCGCCGCTCGCCATCGCGTCGTTGGCAGCAAAGATGGCCGTTGGCGGGTCCGCAAGATCCAGCAGACGGAGCGTCGCTTCGTAGCCGGCCCAGTCCGAATAGAAGCCGTCCACAATCAACTCGTCCGAGATCGGAATACCAGCTTCAAACAAGGCCTGTTGGTAACCGTTGCGTCGAGCCTGACTGGCTTCCGACTGCAGTGTTCCATTGACCACGGCGATGCGACGGTGTCCGAGACCAACCAAGTGCGCCACCGCTACGCGGGCCCACTCGCGGTTCTCGAAGTCGACGTACGTAACGTCCTGGAAATACGGGTGACGGCCGATCAAGACCAGGGGGCCGCCGTCCTTGATAAGGACGGGCAGGATCGGATCGTCGACGTCAGTGGAGATCAGGATCATCCCGTCGAAGTGGTGGCCGCGCAACATGCGGTCGTAGACGCGCGCTTCCCTGCCAGTGGTCAGCAGGACGACCATGGCCCCGAAGTCCTGCTGCATAGTGGTCTCGCACACTGCCTCGATGAGCGATGAGATGAACGGGTTCAGAACGTCGGCGAGGCTTTCGGAGGTTTGGCGCGAGATGACCAGCCCGATTGTGCCGGTCCGCGAGCCCGCCAAGCTGCGCGCGGCGGCATGGGGCGTGAAGTGTTGCTCGCGCATGACCTGCAGGACGCGCTCGCGTACTGCCCGACGAACGCCGGGCTGGTTATTGATGACGCGTGAAACCGTCGAGCGCGAGACCCGCGCCAGAGCCGCCACATGTTCGATGGTGAAGGTCATTCGCAACCGTGCCTATGAGACCTGTCCATCTTGTACCTTTTCGCCTCAGCAGGATATTTGACCTCGCACCATGGCCGAACGGTACGAGTGCGGACAAAACGTGCCGTGCGGATCAAGTAGCCTGCGAGTGTGCCGACAGCAGCGAGGCCTCTTTGGCCTCTTTGACGCTCATCTCACGCGACCTCCGTTGTAAGTTCAGGTGCGGCCACGACCGCTCGCGACGCAAAGACGTCATGCAGGTAGTCGAGGACGTGGCTGCCATGTGCAGCGATGTAGCCGTCGGGCCTGATCAGGATCGCTTCACGGGTCTTGCCCGCCACGACGTCAACGAAGTCCCGGTAGCTG
>DATGEP010000263.1:0-2711 GCA_035310125.1 Ktedonobacterales bacterium | reverse complement strand
CGTGCTCCTATTCTCTTGGGGTGATCGTACACCCAACGTGCACCGTGCTGTCGATGACGGTCGCCGGGGTCCAGGGCGTCCGACGTCTGTGGGCATCTTCCCGGTCCTAGGCGGGAGTTCTTGGTCGGGGTGAAGGGGATTTCTCGGTAGATCAGGGAGTTGAGGCGTTTCTCGGTGTCGAGCGTGTGGCTACACAGTGATCGACTGCAGCAACTGCATTGCTCGCTGTTGGGCGGGATTCGGCATCGTGGTCATCTGGAACGAGGAGCCGCTGCGCTGACCGACTCGTGCCTCGCAGGTATTGCGCACGATGGTGGAGAGCTCCTCGAGCAGCGTGCGAAAGCTGTGTACGGGTGAACCGTTTTTGAGTTTGCGAGTGGCGACTTTGTCGAGCGCAGCCTCGGATCGCTCGGCGGCGGCGACCGGATCGCGATGTTTTTTGCGCTCCAGGTCCTCGTCGGCAAACATCAACTCGCGCCACGCCTCGCGCATGTGCCACTCGACGTAGTAGGCGAGCATGCACAGGAATATGTGCGCCCGCACGCGCTCCTCGAGTCGATGGTGGATGGGACGGATGTGCAAATCGATGGTTTTCATTGAGCGGAACGCGCGCTCCACTTCGGCCAGCGCTTTGTAGCTGCGCACCGCTTCGGCCGATGCCATCTGCTTCTTCGGTACGCTGGTGCGGATCACGTAGAGCCCATCGAGCGCCGCTTCGGCGGCAATCTGTGATTCCAGTCGCTTAAACTTGAACCCGGTCTCCTCGATGGTGAGCGCAAAGTGCTTGCCGACTTTGTACTTGTTGACGACCTTACCGACCCGCACCCCGATTTTGTCGCGACCGGCGAGCGACCCGTTCTCGATGCGGACGCGCACTTTCTGTAGTTCCTTCTCCGTCGCCTCGAGCAGCGCCTGGCGCTTGTGCGAACGCAGCCGACCGAGATCGACATTGCGACAGGCCACCAGCCGCTCGCCGGGAAAGTCCGGATGCGCGAACTCGAACAGATTCCGCTCATCGAACAGCCCAAGTTGCAACTCACCACCCTGCACCAGGGCGCGGATCTGCGAACTCTTCAGCGCCGTGATCCATGCCAGTCCGTCCAGCGAACGCAAGGTGTCGATCGCTTTGTGCGAGATCATCCCGCGATCCCCGACCAGCACCAGTCGCTCGAGACCAAACTGTTCGCGCAGTTGGGTCACCTGCGGCATCAGTGTGCTCGCATCGGCTGTGTTGCCCTCGTACACCGAGATGGCCACCGGGCAGCCGGCTCGCGTCGTCAATAAGCCGTAGTTCACCTGCGGCGTATTGCGCTTGCCGTCGCGGCTGTAACCGATCTTCGCCAGCGGACAGCAGTTCCCTTCGAAGTAGCTCGAACTCAAGTCGTACAGCGCCAGCGCGCCCTCGGACAGATGTCGCGCGGCGAGCTTCTTCTCGATAAATTCCTGGCGCTCGAGCAACCAGTCCATCGCTGCGTACAGGTCCGTCTCATCCGTCTGCACCACGCCGTACTCCTCGGCCAGCGTCGTCGTGTGCCACCAGCGCGTGGTGGCGAGCTTGGTGTGCGGCGCCAACACCCGCGCCGCCACCATCGCACATACCGCCTCGCGCTGCGGGCTCGGCCGAGAGGCGATCAAGGACTCAAAGCCGAGCCTTTGCATGGCTACACGCACCGCCTGCACAGCGCCGTGTGAGCGCGACCGCGAGGTCTGCCACAACCCCTCCACCGGGCCCATGCTTTGTCCTGAGAGGACCGCGCGAATTGCCTCGATTTGCTCGTCGGACAGCGCGGAAAGATTGGCCAGCGTGCGTTTACGCACCTTCTTGCCCTCGCGGTACGACTCGCGCAACAGGTACGTGGGCCTCGAGGTTCGGTTCGGCACGCCATCGATATGCATGGCTACATGATGCCATTGCTCGCACCGAAAAACAATCATCAAATCATATTTACATGGCTACATTATGCAGCGACAACAGACGCAAAAATACCCGCAAAGTCCGGTAATTCCAGGTCCGCGCAATCTCATCTCAGAAACTTGGGGGGAGAACTCCCGTCTAGTCGCCAATTTCTGCCGGTCACCCTGCTGAAATGCCTGGCGGTCAGCCGCCGCTGGTTGCCAAGGCGAGGCACGTAGACGACCATAGCCTGAGAGATGGGAAATGGAGACAGGGATGGCGGAAGGGATGCTCGAAGGGGTCCTCGGGGGCGAGGAAGAGAAGCCGGAAGTGGAGCCTCGGGAGGCGCTAGTCAGCGCCGAGGCATTCGCTTCCGCGGTTGCCGCCAAGCTCGCGGGCAACGCTCCCGAAGTCGCGCGCGACACATCTGCCTTTCTGAAGGAGCAGACTGACCTTCTGAAAGTACAGAAGGAGCACCTCAAACAGGAACACGCGGCGCGCCTTCACTTTTTGCAGGGCCAGGCGCGCGAGGTCGATATCCGCCGCTTTGGCTTGCATCTGCGGGTCGGTTTTCAGCTCTTCCTGGTCCTCGTAGCGACGTTCATCGGCCTTGGTGCTGCGGTGATGATTCGCGACGCCGTGACCTCACATAGCGTGGTCGTGGATCTGTTCGAGGCTCCGGCCTCGCTGGCCGACACGGGCATCACTGGGCGCGTCATTGCGGCGGCGGTGCACGATCAGCTCGTTGCGTTGCAGGCGGCGACGCGGATCGCGGCACAGAAACGCAAGATCTCCGGCGCTTGGGGTAACGAAATCG
>DATGEP010000262.1:0-2160 GCA_035310125.1 Ktedonobacterales bacterium | reverse complement strand
GTGCGGAATCCGGCCTAGAAGCCCGGCCGAAAAGTAGTGGGGCGCGGTCTGCCCAAAGGGGATGACCGCTAGAAAGCGCTCAAGGCGCAAAGGATGGCGGCGGAGCCTGCCTTCCCCATTGCTCCGCTCTTCTCCACGGGCATAGACCTCGCCCCGGGTGAGCATAGACCGCCGAGGGGCAAGGTGAGAAGATGCTGGCGGCCCGCCAGGCAAGAGTCGCAGCACGCGTCTTGGAGAACGTCAATGCTCAGCTTGCGAACAGACCAGCGAGGGTTATTCGAGTCGGACCACCTTTGGCTTGAGCACGTCGGCCGGAACAGCTTCTACGGTTTTCTGGCCAGCCAGCGCGGCGAGCTCTTCAAAGACGAGGAGTTCGCCGAGCTCTACAGCCGCGACTGGGGCCGGCCCAGCGTGCCGCCGAGCCTATTGGCGACGGCGCTGCTGCTCCAGATTCATGACCGGGTTTCAGACGAGGAGGCGCGCCAGCGGGCCGCGTTTGACCTGCGCTGGAAGGTGGCGCTCGGCTTGGAGGTGGAGGCGCGGCCCTTTGCCAAGTCGACCCTGCAGCTGTTCCGAGCTCAGCTCATCCTGCACGAGAAAATGCGGCTTCCCTTCGAGCGCAGCCTGGAGCTGGCGCGCCGCCGCGGCTTTCTGAAGGCGGAGCGAAAACTCCGGTTGGCATTGGACACCACCGCGGTGCTCGGCCAGGGCGCGATCAAAGACACTTTCAACCTGCTCGCCGATGGCAACAGCAAGCTGATTCGGGAGCTGGCGCAGCAGGAAGGTCAGAAGCCACAGCGCTGGGCGGAGAAGCGGGGCTGGGCGCGCTACTTTGGCACCAGCATCAAAGGGCAAGCCGAGCTTGACTGGTCAGATCCAGAGCAGCGCAACCAGTTTCTGAAGGGGCTGGTGGAGGACGCCGAGCGATTGCTGGAGCTGGCCCGCCAGGCGCGCGCTCGAGCTGCAGAAGGCGGTCGAGCAGAGCGTCGGCTGCTCGCCGCGAGCCAATTGCTGAGCCAGTTGCTCTTGCAGGATGTGGAGCGCAAGCCCGACGGCAACGTATCGATTCGCCGAGGCACCAGCGGTGAGCGCATCCCTTCGGTGCACGACCCCGAGATGCGCCATGGTCGGAAGAGTGGAACGGTCCGTTTCGACGGCCACAAGCTGGGCTTGGCGGTCGACACGGAAGAGCAACTGATAACCGCGGTCGACGTGATGGCCGGCAGCGCCGGAGACGACGAGGATGCGCTGGATCTGGTGACCGAAAGTGCACAGGTGACTGGACTTGGAGTTGAGCAGGTCTTAGCCGACGCCGCTTATGGGAGCGCCCAAAACCGTCTTCAGTTCCAAGCGCTGGGGGTCGACCTGGTGGCCAAGGCGCCCAAGCGTCCTGAGCAGGACTATTTCAACAAGGACCGCTTCGAGATTGACCTGGAACTGAGAAGTTGCCGCTGTCCTGCGGGCGAGGTGACGACCAACCTGGTCGGCCATCGTGCTCACCGCTGGTTTCAGTTTCCTCTCCAGGCCTGTGCGCCATGTCCTCTGCGAGCAGCCTGTTACTCGGCCAACTCCAAGCGGGGCCGCCAGGTTGCCATCCACCCCCAGGAGGTAGTGCTCCTCAAAGCGCGCGCCCGACAGCGGAGCCCTGGATTCCAACAGCTCTGGCGTCGCCGTCAGACCGTCGAGCACCGAGTCGCCCGGATGGTCCAGCTAGGCATGCGCCAGGCGCGTTACCGCGGTCGCCAGAAGACCCTATTTCAGGCGCTGCTCACAGCCGCGGTCGCCAACCTGACCCTGCTGGCGGTGCCAAGCAACCCCCAGCGCGCCCTCACCGTCGCACGTCACGTCGTTCGACGCCTTCTCAGCCGCGCCAATGGTCTCTTCGAGGCCTGCCGGCATGAGAGCGGCTCTTCCACAGCTCCTGCGCCCTCACTGTCAGAGCAACGGTTCGCGGGTCTGCTGAGACCCGCTTTTCGGCCGGGCTCCTAGCCGAGCTCGACCCGCCCGGCAACTCGGAAATCCGGCCTAGATATGATTGGGCGTCGCGTGGCCACCACATTCAGCACCTCGCGTTCCTACCTGCTGACGTCCGAATCCGTGACCGAGGGTCATCCGGACAAGGTTTGCGACCAGGTCTCCGACGCCGTCCTCGATGGCATG
>DATGEP010000261.1:0-16765 GCA_035310125.1 Ktedonobacterales bacterium | reverse complement strand
AGCGATCTGGATGTGTTGTGTCCCGAGGATCAATTCGCCGCGGCGGCTACCGTGCTCGTGAGCCAGGGCTATCGTGCGCAGGCGCAAAGCGAACGCGAGCAGGATGGCTTCCATGTCGTGTACCAGCGAGAGGCCGGGGGAGCGCCTATTGAGCTACATAGCGATCTCTTGCAGCTGGGCCTGCCCACACGCTGCATTGCGGCGCTTTGGCGTGAGGGCGAACGCTTTGAGATGGGTGGACATCCAGCCTTGATGCTGGGGCTCGAGCATCAGATTCTGCATTTGTGCGTTCATCTGCACACGCACGGCTACACGCGACTGATCTGGTTCAAGGATCTCGATTTGGTATTACGGCGTCGTATCGAACAGGTGGACTGGCCGAAACTTCAGGCGCTCGCGGCCAGCGAAGGCGTGTCCCTTTCGCTGCGACACACACTCTCGTTGCTACGCGAGCTCCTCGAAACGCCTCTCCCTGCCGGCTGCCTCGCGGGCTTCGCGCGAGATCCCCTGGGGGAAGCCGCGCATGCTGTGCTCTGGCCGCGCAGACGTGTCGCGCGGCTCGCGGGCAAGCAGCGTTTGCGCTCGCTGCGCTTCAATCCGCATCGTGGGCTGGCAAACATTGTGCCCAGCCTGGTGGTGATGGGCCGGCGGCGCGAGAAACTGGCGATGCTGGCCGCTGTCCGCCAGCGCAGGGTGATACCTGCCGTCAGTGGTGACGACACAGCATGATCGGGGTGTAATCTGGCAGTCATGGACCATCTATACCGGTGCGAATGTATTGTTGTGATACCACGCAAGCGAGTGGAAAGGGACGCCTCGTGCGGGTGCCGGCGGCTATCGTAACATTTTATAGCATTCACGGTGTCAATGTAATCGCACGGGCGGCAACCAGCGAATTGGATGTGGCACTCGCCGATCTGTTGCGCCCTTTCGCGGTAGATGGCGCGGACTTCGCACGACGGCATCCGCCTGTTGATCTCACGATTCGGCTCGCTACAGGGCCGCTTCCTGGCGCGGCTCCGACAGGCGGGACGATCTGGCTTGAGCATGGGCCGCTACGCAGCACCGTGGTTGAGGGTGCCCGCTACCTGGAATTGGAGGGGCATCTCGTCGCTCGCTATCTACCCGCGGCGCGCGCGATCGAGGCGAGTGTACCATCTGAATGGGGCCTAAGCTCCTGGCAGGTGGGGCATGCGATTGTCTTTCCCTTGCTGGTGGAGGCGCTGCGCGAGCACGGCCTTTTCTCGCTCCATGCCGCCGCGCTGTCTAAGAATGGGCGAGTGGTCGTATTTCCCGCTGAGAGCGGTTCCGGCAAGACGACGTTGGCGTTGACGCTGCTGCGCGCGGGATTCGGACTGCTCTCAGACGATGCGCCGGCATTGCGCCGGGAAGGCGCTGACGTGCTGGTGTATGGGTTTCCGGAACCGCTGAATCTGACGCGCCAGACCAGCGCCTTCTTTCCAGAGGTGGCGGCCCAGTGGCATGAGCACGTGGCGGACGAGCGGGGTAAGGTTCCCCTGGATAGCGCGGCACTTTATGGCGGCGACGCCGTGGCGAGCGGCAAACCAGGCGCGGTCGTTTTCCCCACCATTGGCGAGGACGACCGAACAACACTGGCGCCGCTGGCGAAATCCACGGCGCTACTCCGTCTCGCGGCTCTGGCCATGCCGGCGGCGACGCAAGCGCTGGTTCGCGAGCAGTTCGATGTGCTCGCGGTGTTGGTGGCACGAACGCCGTGCTACACTATGCGGACGGGCCGCGACTTTGCGGCGCTGCCAGGAATCATCGAGCGACTTCTTGGTAGCGAAACAGACAACACCGATGTAGTTTGAAAGTACGGATAGC
The DNA here is from genome assembly GCA_035310125.1 of Ktedonobacterales bacterium. Classification (GTDB taxonomy): domain Bacteria; phylum Chloroflexota; class Ktedonobacteria; order Ktedonobacterales; family JADMIN01; genus DATGEP01. The sequence goes on along the minus strand of DATGEP010000261.1, from coordinate 14,920 downwards.
ACTATGGCTGGCGATAACGCCTCGCGATGTCCCATGCACGCCTCGGGTGTGTTCGCGCAGTCGCTCGATGGCGCAATCGTGAGGAATTGGTGACATGGAATGAGCACTGACTATCCCGTCTTCGAGAGCATGCAGGACCAGCGCCTCGGAGTCATCGAATATGTTCCGTACGTATGGTTGCGCTTGCGTATCGTCGTCTTGCTGGCGGTGTTGCCTGTTGCAGTACGTTACCTCTCAGTAGCGCGGCTGGTACGGCTGCTCACACCACGCCGCGTCGGTGCGGCGCGACACGCCGCGCTGCTATGGCATTCCGCGCGCACGATGGATTGGTTGGTGGATCGCCGGCCGTTCCGCTTTTGGGGACATTGCCTTCGCCGGTCATTAGTGCTCTACTTCGTGGCGACTCGGACAGGCTATCCAGTCACGCTGGTACTTGGGGCGCGACGAAATGGGAGCAGCGTGACGGGGCATGCCTGGATCGAATTGGATGGCCTCCCGCTGTTGGAGCCGGGCGAGCATCCTGAGCAACGATTCGTCGTGATGGTGCGTTTACCGTAGCACGACATGCCTTCGAAGTATCATGAGAACGTGAAACGGGACCACACGAATGCGATCCCGTCCCGTTATTGGCTGGCCGGTGCGGACATTCCTGTCCGCACCATCGTGAGTAGTCAATCGCGACATCAGTAAGTGGCAACTACTCGTCAATGTCTACGATGACGGACCTGTGGTCGGCGCTGGCATGGCCGTGCAGTCCCCTGCCATGCAGGATCGGGTCGCCGTTGCCGACATTGCTGCAGAGATCAGTGGACTGCACCGCGATCTCAGCGCTGAAGCTCGCGTTGATCTTCTCGGCGACGAAGGTGAAGGACTGGCTGGAGTTGGCTACAAAGCCCGCCACCGTCGTAAGCGTTGACGTGAGCGTCTGGAGCGTCGCGCCAGAGGTATTGTTGATGATCTGGAGGTTGGAGCCCGAGGCAAGCGCGGTAGCCAGGGCGTTATCCGGGTCGGAGGCCGTCACCTGGACCGCCGGCTTGCCGTTGACGTCCATGATGCGGGTGAAGGAGATGGCGGGCGCGGTGGTGTCGCCACTGCAAGGGTTGGCCGCTGTCTTCTCGCCGAAGATGGCGAGGCCAAAGACCGAGGTGTTCGTGGTGAAGGAGCCGAGCAAGTTGCCCGTGGCAATATCCACGTGCATCACACGGCCACCATTAAAGTCCGCTGTCCAGAACGAAGTGCCGTCAGGGTCAATGTTCAGGGCAAAGAGCGAGCCGTTACTGCCGATACTTGCCGCTGAATAGGTCTGCACAATCGCGCCGGTGGAGCTCAGATGGTAGACCTGCGAAGTGCAAGCAACCAGCACATCGCCGCTGCCCGGCAGGATGCGCAGCGCATAGCATGGAGCGCTCAGACCAGTCGCAAAGTCCGCGAGCTGCGTGTTGGTACACGCGTTGAAGCGCTTGACGCTGCTCCCCTCCGAGGTGTAGTGGATGGTACACTGATCGGCGGCCAGGTCAATCCAGTCGGTGCCGCGAGCTTCGGTTGCGGGCGAGTAGGTCGCCAGGAGGGTGCCCGACGCGTCGTACTTGTGAACCTGGTGAGTGCCGTCGGCGGTTCCCTGATAGAGGTTGCCGGATTTGTCGAAGAGGCAGCTCTCTGGGTCCGCATTGATGCCGCTGACAAAGCGAGCGCTCACGACGTTGCCCGCGTTGTCGAACTTGGTGATACTGTTGTCCCCGAAGTTCGTCGCGAACAGGTTGCCGCTGGAGTCAAAGCACATCCCCGTGTCAAAGGCGGCGCCTGTGGTGGTGTGCAGCGTGTCGAGCAACGTTCCCGACGAGTTGTAGTGCTGAATCGTGTCACTGGTCTCCGCAACCATCACATCGCCAAAGCTGTATGTGACGCCGGCGGCATGCGCGGCGGGCGCGCCAAGCACGCTGAGGCTCATCCAGGCGACGAGCGCGGCGGCCATGACGAACGCCAGGGGCGCGCGTAGGGATCGGTGACGCGCGGACATTGGATTCGAGATAGGTACCATGTTCTCCTCCGCTCCAAATTGGAGACCGTGCGGCTAGCGACGCCGACGTCGCCAACCGTGCATTGTAGAGAGCGCGAGCGCCCTCGACGCCGAGGGCAGCGTTTCCGAGGATGTCCCACCGAGAGGGAGTTGGGGCACGGTAGCCACATTCCCCGCGGAAACATGGCTGAGATATTGGGAGAACAATCGAGCATTTGCAAGGTAGTAAGAGTAGAATGTCTATGCGGCCTGTGGCAAATGCGCGCGTCATGGAGACATGTATAGCCTCCTTTACATGTGCTAACGAGATGGCGGTCCTCATCCATTCAAGAGCGCGATAGTGAGCCGCTTCCCGTATTCCTCTAGCAATGTGCCGGGCGCGGATGTCGCGTTCTGTTGGCCTATCGCGCCGGCGTATGCTACTATCAGGCTGTACGAACAAGTATAGAAGCTCATACGCCCGAATCCTCGTACAGTGCGTGTTAGATCGGTAAAAATGTGGTTGCGACCGATAAGACAAAACGACACACGATGTAGTGACAGTAACTATGTTGGTATACTATGAGTAAGCGCATATTGTCATTTGGTGGAGAGCAGCTTCGCGGAAGGCAGATGCGCTGGCCGTAGGCGATCACCACCCAAGTTGCCAATGACGTCGCAAGATCCGCCACTTCTCGCTTCTGCGACCGAGCAGGAAGAACCCGTAGAGTGTCTCGCGGAGATCACCTGTCTCGGGACGGAAGCGCAGCAGGCGGAGGTGTTCCCTGCGCTCCAGCCGGGTGACCGCGGCTTGTGGCCAGAGCATGCGGTAGCAGGCTCCCATAATTCGCTCTGCCGTGGTGGGTGCTGGCAGTTCCGGCAGTGGCGTGCCTAGCACCACATGGACGACCCGCAGCGCGTGACGCAGGATCACGCCCATGCCTTCGTCCCGCGCCAGATAGGTGACGTACTGCCAGTCAAGCTCATCGCCGTAGCGACGAATGAAGAGGTCAAGGTCGTTGAGCCAGAGCAGCCTGCTGTAGCAGTGGGCGTGCGCGTGAGATGCCAGATGCAGTATCTGGTGCGCGGGAGCCAGCACGCGCATCCGGAGCGATTCGCACGTCAATGTACGCGCCTCGCGCCAGTATTCGTCGAAGTGCCGATTGCGCAGTCCGAGCTGCAAGACATCGGCATGCACCTCGATCTCCAGGCATCCGGATGGATCCATGAATGTATGCACAGGGATAGTCTGTCCTTCGACTTGCGCCTGCTCGCTCTCCTCTTCTCGCTGATATCCGGCATTCAGCAAAACCTGGTAAAGCCTGGGATGATCGGTTATTCGACAGACGATGTCCAGATCGTGGTACGGGCGCAGCTCTGGAACGGGATAGAGCGTATGCGCCAGCCCAGCTCCCTTCAGGACCAGCGCTTCGATGTCGTGTAACGAGAGCAGCTCCAGCAGCTCCAGCAGCCGGTGCTCGCAGAGCATGCGGGCGCCCTCACTCCAGCGCATGCGCTCGTCTAGCTGCGTTACGACGTATTCTGGCACAGTTCCTTCGGGCGCACCCGCCAGGGCCTGATATACTAGCGGCGCGATCCGATGTTGCACCGCCAGATCCACGACAGCCGGCCAGTCGCGCGGAGAATCTACTGTGGGTAATGGACCACTGCGCGTGCCAGCGCCCTGTTGCATGGCAGCGACGAGGAATGTCTGAGCCTTCATGTTTGGCCTACCTTAGCAAACTGCCCAGGATGGTAGGGAGATTAGTCAGATCCAGTCCGGTCTCTAGCCGGTAGCACTGGCAGGTCTCAACAAGCTCAGCCAGCGCGTCCAGGTGGGCCTGCGATTCCGTCGTCGTCGTCAGCAATACGTTGGGGGCCAGCTCCATCAGCGCCTCGTCAGAATCTATCGGCGTTAGGACGCTTTGGGCCGTACCGGCGACTCGCGGGAACACGATTGCCGCCGGACGGCATGCCCACACGGTTTTCACGTCAAAGTGCCGGGTAGCGGGCACCTGGTGCTTGGGCCATCCCTGGCTTTTGGGCATCTCGCGGAGGTTGCCCAACTCAGGGAAGAACGCCGCCGTCTCGTCGGTGATGTCTATCTCGTCCGGGAATGCGAGCATGCGCAGGCCGTCCTCGTTACGTTTGAGGAAGAGCATATCATCGCCGAGGAAGTCGAAGCCGCCGCGCAGGAGAGCAAGCGTCAGAGTGGATTTGCCCGCGCCAGTGGTACCGGCGAGAATCAGCCCTTTGCCGTTGCTGGCAAGCCCGGCCGCATGCACACTGTAGAGTCCGTGGCGCTTCAATGTCTCGATGAGTGGGAGTGTGAGCATGGGATGCGAGATCAGCCATTGGCGCCGTCCCGCCTGAGACTGGAGGATAGAGACGTGGGTATGCCCGGATGCCGGGGCGCACATGGCACGTCCCGCGTCTGGACAGGTGATGTAGAGCATATCTGTGTCGTCAGCATACAGCACCTCGCCCATCGTTGATTCATAGATTGGCCGTGCCGTTTCCTCCGGCTGGGCAAAGCGGCGCTGCTCGGTATCCGGCACACAAACGAGCTGGAAGATCAGGTCAGCCGGAGTCTGGCGAATCCGGGCCAACTGCGCGAATCTTGCATGCACGGCCTCAGCCACTAGTGGGTCGGCGGAGACATGGAGGCCCAGGCCGTGAAAATCATAGGTGCGCGCATCTGCTGGTGTATTCATGACCTGAATAGCTCCTCTCCCAGGCGAAGGCTCGAAGGTGCCAGCGAGCGAGGCGCGGAGGGGAACGCATACATTTCGGTGTAGAGTGGCCGGGGATCGCGGGTTTCCAGAAACGGCTCGCCGTCCTTGACCAACCAGCAGTGACCGTCAAATCCATCGCCGAATACGTCGTCATCCGTTGCGGCGCTTCCGAGGCCGAAACTCAGGTGTATGCCGGCGTCCGCTCGCCGCAGGAAGTAATAAAGTGTCAGCCCGCGCACCAGGCATCCTTTGCGCACCAATGGCCTGCCAGCGCTCAGCACGGCAAGCACAACCTCGCTGATATGTCTCACTTGTGCCGCGGGTGCGGGGTGAGCGCCGCGAGGAGTGCGACGTGGCTCAAGCAAGCGCTCTACACGCGTCAGGGGAAGTCGAGCCAGCAGAGGCGCGCTAACCGCGAAGCAGAAGACACGCGCGGCGAGCAGCGCATCACCGCTGCTCCACATCAGCCGTACGACTGCCAGTCGCCTTTCAATCCGCGTATACCAGCTGCTCATCAGCCAGATCCTTTAGAAGCTCAAGTACATCGGCCTCGACAGTTGCGGCAGGCGCATCGTATTCCTGAATGACGGCTGCGACGATTTCCGAGACCGTCCGCGTGCCGTCGCAGAGGTTCCAAATAGTGATACCGACATCATCAAGTGTGTAGTAATGGCCCGTGCGTGAGTTGAGCAGCATGAGCTCGTTCTTGCCCTGTTTTACCACGACGTGCTTCCCGTGTTGTGGGCGGGTCTCCGATCCAATCATCTCTCACTTGCCTCTTTCCGCCTGTTCGCCTGCCTGACCAGTGGACCTGGCAGAAAGGTCTCAAGGCATGTTCGCCTTAATGCCTTCTGCCAGACCACGTGCGTCACTAGAAGCTGAAGCGAGTGCGCAGGCGGAGCAGGCCGAGCCGGCGCAGGCGTGGTGTGCGGTATGATCGTTTAATAGTCATGGGCGCTTCCTCCTTTCCGCAGAGATGCCGAAGAGAAGCTGGCAAGCCTGCTAGTAGGATATCATGGCAAGCCATCCGTGTGCTAGCAGGGAACGCGTACCGGCCTCCCCAAGTGATCCGGGCGCCGCTTTTGACGGCGGCGTCCGGTTGCGCTAGATGTTGCCGAACAGGACACTGGCGGAGCCACCCGGCTGGCCACTGGTGGTCACTGTTACGTGGTTGGTGCCCGCCTGCAAAGCAGACGCGACATTGATCGTCACCTGCTGGCCACTGCTCAAACCATTCAGCTGGAAGGTCTGGCCATTGACGGTGATGGTGACATTGGTCACGCCAGGGGCGCCGTTGAAGACGTGTAGGATGTACTCGCTCTGCGTCACACCGGCGATGTTCTGCGTCACTGGCTGGCCAGCCGTGCGGATTGCGGCTACCTGCACTGGATCGCAGTTCGTCACATTGCCCGCGCGGTCAATGACCTGCAAGCCCAGGTTTGCACCGAGTGTCTGGTCACTCTTCGTCGCAACCACGGTGTGGCTGTTCGTGTCGCCAGGAGTCAGTGGTGCAAAACTATTCAGACTCAGCGGGGTGCTGCTGTCCCATGTCGCCGTGGCGTTGATGAGCTCCGTCACCTGGACGCTCTGCAAGCCACTCTGGCTGTCCTGGACGACCACCTGAATGAACGCCTGACCGCTGGAGTTGGTGCCGGATGCTACCAACGAGCAGGACGGCGGGGTGGTCTCAGTGTTGAAGAAGTCGAGACCCGTGACCGCGCTGTTACCGGTGTTAGAAATCGTCACCTGGTAGCAGTTCCCACTCGGTGCCGTCGAAGTGGAAAGGAGCGTGGCCGCGCCCATCGGCGTGACCGAGCTCGTGTTGACTGGCCCCGTCTGAGTCCAGCCGCTTTGCATCACTTCGCAGACACTCAAGGTATCCGACGTGACGCCCGTCGGGAGATCGCCACTGACGCTCCAGTTTCCGTTCGCGTCAGTCACTGCTGTAAGGTTTATCGTATTGGACGCGTCCGTTACCGTGATGGTCCAGCCCTGTAGGCCCGGCTCGGTGATCGAGGAGTTGACCTGACCATCTTTGTCGGCATCCAGGAACTTGGTTCCACTCAGCACGAACGACAATGTCGTGGAGGTTTGCTTCACCTTAAAGGCGTCGTACTTGCAGCTGCGCGGATCCACCGGGTTCGTTGTTGGGTTGTATGTCGCTGGGTTGATCAGGCAGACTGCCAGGATGTACACGCCGCCGGGGTTGGCGGTGTTCGCGAAGAAGCAGTTATTGGTCGGGTCACCCACCTGGATGAAGGTATTCGTGAACCCACCAGCGCCTTTGACCTTCACGACCTGGGAGTTATGGGTGGTCGGCAGCACCGGGCTGATCTTCCCGGTTGCATCCACAGTATATTCGCGATTGGTATAGGCGTCGCATGTGAAGGACAGATTCTTGGCCGCGCCGTCGTTAGGGTTCGGCTGACCGCCTGGATCAACCACGGCATAAAAGTAGGTGCCCTGGGTCAGCTGCGAGGGATTGCCGCTGAGGTAGACATCGGCCTTCGACCCGTAGTTGTTGCAGTTGACTTGCGACCCATTCAGGCACAGGCTGGGAGTCAGAACGCTGGTATTCACACCGCCCGCCACGTTGGCACGCGCCGTTGAGGCCATGAAGGGGATTGCTGCTAGCATCCCCGCACCAAGGAGGACTACGGCTGCACGCAGTAGCCACTTCCGTGGACTGAACATCGAGGTTGCTCTCCTCTCGAGATACGCAGGTGTACGCGCCCAGACCTGGCTGCCAGTTTCCGGCGCTGCGCTGCGTAATCACCCCCGGCTCACCATTGGACCGAGGTAAACGCACCATGTAGAGTCGTATATGCTACTGAGGAATTTGCGCTGGGCCTCGAGATGTATCGCCTGGCATCTGTTTGCCAGCTACCGCCACCTCCCTTCACCTGCCTCATGGTCGCATCTCGCCACGACTCAGACGACTCCCGGTGCGCGTGCCACGAGAGCTTCTGCTGGGAATGAGCATGACATGCCCTCCCCTCCCTTAAACGGCAAGATGCCCCCAAGCGTGCCATGATTGGTAGCATCATCGCGGACCTGGCACGCCGTTTATCATGTGGTCATAGCCTGCCCGAATGATACGGTCAGGCCATAGATATTCCTCCACACGTTATAGATTAGCTTGAGGACGTGCAGATCAGGTGAATGTATGGTCGTAGAGTGGTTGTGTTCCCGACATCGGGGCATGCGCCACTGCTGAAACGCACTAGGGCGACGCGGCATGGCAGGTTCGGTGGACGAGGTGGCCCGTATCTTGCGCGAAGGTTCCAGACGGTGCGACGTTTCTTTCCGATACGCAAAGGAGCTTGGATCATGGCGGAACACGGTGCTTTGGAGTCGAGCGGCAAGCGTATCTCACCGGTCCAGATGCAGAAACATCTGAAAGGGACGAGCTATCCCGCGTCGAAGGATGATCTGGTGCGGCAGGCGCAGACAAACCATGCGTCAAATGAGATGGTTGAGCAGATTCGCGCTCTTCCCGCCGAATCGTTTGGCGGCCCCAAGGATGTGATGAAGGCGCTTGGTCGCAGGGCGTAGCGCGACGGTGGCGCCACTGCCGCCGCGGCTGCGCTACTGCTCGCTTCCAGCGCCAGGACTGTGTAAGGCGAGCTGGGCGGCCCTGGCGCGTTTTGTGTGCGCACGGGGTGGCTTCGCGGCGGTGTCTGTCGTCGCGTCCGCCGCGGAGGGGGTGGACGGTGCAGGCGCACTCGCGGAGGGAATAACCGCCGGCGTGGCATCCGGCGAGGCCACATCGAACGAGCTGGCTTCGATATGCTGGCCGAACTTTGGTCCGCGCCGGATTTCGATAGGGGCGAAAAGCCCGTCTTGCAGCACTTCGACGCGAGCCTGGTGCCACATTTCCAGCACGGCGAGGAAGGTGACGACGACAGCGAAGCGCGAAGTGGCCGTGCGTAGCACCTCTTCGAGCGTGGCGCGCTCGCGAGCGACGAGCAGCGCCTCGACTTCGGCGATCTTTTCCGTGATGGTGATGACTGGTAGAGGAAGGCGCTCGGGCTCGCTCAGGCGTTTTTCGGCGAGGACACGGCGAAAGACGAGCGCCAGCGCGTTGACGTTGAGGCCGATGAGCCGTGGGGGCGCCCACACGATCATGGCTTCGGCGTCCGCGACGGGGCCAGGCCGCGAGAATGTTTGCAGGCCGGCAATCTCGCGGGCCTTCAGGGCGCGGGCAATCTCGCGCGCCATTTTGTACTCGATGAGGTGGCGGCGCAGCATCTCGGCGTCTTCGAGCGGGTCCGTCTCGTCGCTCAGATCCTCCTGGCGTAGCTGGCGGGGGAGGAGGCTGCGCGATTTGATGAGGAGCAGACGCGCCGCCATCGCGACGAACTCAGCGAGGCGGGGCATCGGTGGGTGCTCCCAGCCGTGTATGTACTGGATGAACTGATCGGTGACGGCCACCAGGGAGATGGTGGTGATTTCAAGCTGGTTCTTCTCGATCAGGTGCAGCAGCAGATCTAGCGGCCCCTCGAAGCCAGGAAGGCGAACCGTGTAGCGTGTTTCGTCATGCGTGACGGAGAGCCGCGTAGATTCCTGGCTGGCGGTGGCGCTGCCGGCATCTTCAGGCGCGCGTGCGTCGGAGATTGCTGTCGCCATTGTCCCTCTCCTGAGTATGCGATGAGATGCGCTGCCATCATTGAGTGGTAGGCGAATCCGGTTCGCTATAACTGTTCCGAGTGGGTGGGTCGAGAGCGGAAACCGGGCCAACTTTACCCATTGAACGCACACGTAGACCAATTGGTCTATGGATGTGCCTGATGGGCTATGAGGCGTCGTCAACGGCGTGCAGCTCGGCGGCGGGGCCGTTGGGTTGGTGGTGGGTGCGAATGAGCAAGATGGTGCGCTCCGAGAGGCCGGCCAGCGCGGCAAGGTCGGCGCCGATCTCGGCGTGGTGCCAGGAGTAATAGAAGGGGCCGCGCCAGAAGGGGCGCGGCTCGCGCGCGAGCCAGCGCAGCGCGCCCGGCGCGAAGGCGCGCAGCAGAACAACGGGCGGGCGCACCCAGAGCCGCACGCGCCCGCCACCTTTGCCGCTGTCGTGCAGGAGCGCCGCCGCGAGCATCTCACGGTCCACGCAGCCGCGCGCCACGAGCTTGCGATAGACGGAGAGGCTATGGCGCTGATCGTTGGTGGACATGGTCGCGAACAGCTCGCGACCACCGGGCGGCAGCATCTCGCGCAGGATCGCACGTTCGGCGCCATCTAACGGTCGCGCGGTGAGGGAGCGCCAGACCTGCCAGACGCGATAGAGCGCGGCGCGCGGGGAGTGCCTCATAGGAGGGGATAGGCGCGGATAAGCGAGCCAATGATGCCACCGACGATATCGTTGGCTTTCACAATGAGCAGTCCAGCCGGGTTGAAACTGGCGCCGACGATTTGCGCGACGTAGGGAACGACAAAGAAAATGATGAGGAGGATAACCTCCATGTAGGGCTCAAAGTCGCGGAAGCGGAGCGCCTGGACAGTGGGCAAGAGGGCGAAGATGACTTTGTAGCCGTCGAGCGGGTGTAGCGGAATGCAGTTGACGAGGGCGAGGAGGATATTGACCACAGCCAGCGTGACCAGGAATTGCTCGGCACGCACGAGATAGGGAGATTGCGCGGTGGCAAGGCAATTTTGCATAGCGAGACCAAAAGTCCGCGTGGACGCGCAGCTTGCGGCAGCGGCATCGAGCGCGGCGAATGACGGGATGGCGCGCATACCGAAGGCGAGGCCGAGGCCGATGCCAAGATTGACGAGCGGGCCAGAGATGGCGACGAGGATCATGCCGAGATTGGCGCCGCCGCGCAGCCGCCGGACGTCCACATCTACGGGCCGGCCCCAGCCGAGGGAGCCCAGACCGTGGAAGCTGGTGACAATGGCGGCGATGGTGCCTACGGTGGCCATCTGGCGGCGCGGGACGACGCTGAGCCGGCCATCGGCGATGGGCGAGGCGTCGCCGAGGATGCCTGCCATGGCAGCGTGGGCCGCTTCATGGATGGTCACGGCGATGACGAACGCGAGAAATGTCTCCGCAATCACGATGATATTCATAGGAGTGGCCTCGATGGAGTCAATGGGTGCGCGAGATGCGCGGCGCCCAACCGCGCGTTGGCGCGATGCCGCGACACGGGAGGACGCCGCCGAAGCCGTCGCTCGCCGGAGGGCGCCGCGAGTGGGAGCACGAGGCTCTCAGCTCTTGGCGGCTTTGGCTTTCTTGGGCTTCTTTTTTTCCTTGGGCGGGGGATTTTTGCCAGCCATGACGCGCCTCCTGAGGAGAAGTGATGGCGATCGGGTAGCGCGGCGTCGCGCACATAGGATCGCGCCTCGATTATACGAGCCTGCATCATAATCCGTCCAGACAGATTTCTTGGCCTTCTCGCGCGGCCTGGACCTCCGGGAACAATGAGCGGGCAGTGCGCTCGAGCGCGGAGACATCGGCGTCGGCATAGCTGGGGTCGTGGTGGAAGAGGACGAGCTTGCCGACCTCAGCGGCGCGGGCGATGTGGGCAGCCATAGCGGGCGTGCTGTGGCCGAAGCCACGGCGCGAAACCGCGCCCCCATAGTCCTCGTCGCTGTACTGCGCGTCGTGTACGAGCACGTCCGATCCACGAGCGAAGCGAATGAGCCGCTGGGCGGCGGTGATGTCGTCGCTGTTGGCGCCATCGCCAATCTCCACATCAGTGGCGAAGACGAGGCTGCGCCCGCCCGCGGTGATGCGATAGACGAGCGTGCCGTTGCGTGGGTGCAGCCGCGAATGCATGACATCCACAACCAGCGCATCAGCCGGCGCGGGCCGTGAGATGTCGCACACGAAGGGGTTGCTCGCGCCTTCCCGCCAGAGCAGGCGCGTCCCGTCGGCGATGCTGTACAGCCGGCGCTGGGAGGGTAGGTCGTTGAAGTCCACCGGGAAGTAGGGCGAGCGGATGTAGCCGGAAATGATCTCCTCGAAGCGCAGGCCAGCGAGATCGGGTCCGAGCAGGTGAATATCGGCGTCGCGCTGGAAGAGCGGCGCGAAGAACGGGAGACCGCAGAGGTGGTCGTGATGGGCGTGCGTGAAAAGGAGCGTCAGCGTGGGTCGCGGGAACGCGGGCGGCGTGCTCCACTCGCGCAGCAGCGCATCGCCCAGACCGACGATGCCGCTGCCGGCGTCGAAGATCAGCACGTGTCCGGCATAGCGCACTTCAAGACAGGCGGTATTGCCGCCGAAGCGAGAGCCATCCATGGGAATCATAGGCCGGGTGCCACGGACACCCCAAAAGCGCGCCCAGAGGCGGCGGGAGACCGCGGAGTCGCTCGATGGCAGGGAGATATCGCGCACGTCGGGCGCATCGAGATAGCTGGGATACATGGGAGCTGGTTTGTCCGATCCATCGTGTGGCCGCTGCTGGCGGCGAGACTTCCGCGTCATCGCGCTGCCTCCCCATGTGTGCCGATGATACGCCTTCGCTCCCACCTGGCGCTGCCGTAAACGGAAGATCATACTCTGCGGTGAGTGTTCTATACTCCTGTACGAGATATGATGCGCCAGCGTTACGGAAAAGGCGTGTGCCATGCATACTGGATGCCAGCCGCGCGACCGCGGAATTTAGACTACTTGTGCGAGAGTATACCATTGACGCTATCACCACTACAGTGAACTACCGACAGTTTCGACACCTGGAGGACTGGCACGTGGCACCGGAAGTCGCGACCTGGACAGGTACAGGTATACGAGCGACATTATGGGCATTGCCGCAGAGGCGACACCCGCGACTCAGACGACTCAGACGTATCCATCATCTCCCCCATTCACTTGACCGCGCCACCGCTCGCCTATAGACTGATGTGCGGTAAAAGTGGCTGAACGCAGGCGTATCTGTTGAGGTTCTCGCTGCCACACTAAACGAAGGACAAGCTTGCATGTCTACATCTGCTACGGAGTCTGTACGCATTCTCTTCGATCAGCGCGTGCCCATGCGCGATGGCGTTACGCTCTCCGCCGATCTCTATTTCCCCGCCGGGACGGACGCGGAGACAGCCGAGCGGCTCCCCGCCATCCTGACGCGCACGCCGTATGTCAAGGCCAGCGTGGGCATGCTCGCTCAAGGACGCTACTTCGCCGGGCGCGGCTACGTCTTTGTCGCAATGGACGTGCGCGGACGCGGCGATTCCGATGGCGAGTTCGTGCCGTACGTCAATGATGGGCGCGATGGGTACGACGCCGTCGAGTGGTGCGCCGCGCAGCCGTGGTGTACTGGCGCGGTCGGCACATTTGGCGGGTCGTACCTGGGACGCATCCAGTGGCTCGCCGCGCTGGAGCAGCCGCCGCACCTGCGCGCGATGGTGGCCGTCGTGTCGCCCTCCGATCCCTTCGTCGAGACGCCGACGGGGCTGCCCAGTCCCATGCACCTCTGCTGGCTGCATTACGTCAGTGGGCGCGTGCTGCAGCCGATGGAGGCGGTGGAGTGGTCGCGGGTCTACGATCACTTGCCCCTGCTGACCATGGACGAAGCGGCCGGGCGCACGCTGCGTCACTGGCGCAATGACGTTGCGCATCCGCAGCTGGACGCCTATTGGGATCGCATCTGCTATCAGACGCGGTTTGAGCGCATCAACGTGCCGGTGCTGCACGTTTCGGGCTGGAACGACGACGAGCAGATCGGCACGCCGCTCAACTTCGCCGGCATGACCGCACGCGGCGGCACGCCGGAGGCCCGCGCGAACCAGCGCCTGCTCATGGGGCCGTGGGGCCACGCCGTCAATACCACCAGCAAACTCGGCGAGGTGGATTTTGGCTCGCAGGCGATCATTGACCTGTACGGCGAGCAGGTGCGCTGGCTCGACCGCTGGCTCAAAGGCGATGTGGCCGCTGGCAAGGACGACGCGCCGGTGCGCATCTTCATCATGGGTGAGAATGTGTGGCGCGATGAGCGAGAATGGCCGCTGGCCCGCACCGCATGGACATCGTACTTCCTGCACAGCGGCGGGAGCGCCAATAGCCGCTTCGGCGATGGTGTGCTCTCGACCACCGCGCCCGCCGGTGAGGAGCCGCAGGACGGTTATCGCTACGATCCCGCGCGCCCGGTGCCGTTTCTGACGGAGCCGACCTCCTCGCAGATCGGCGGGCCGGATGACTATGCCGCCGTGGAGCGCCGCGACGATGTGCTGGTGTATGTCACGGAGCCGCTGGCTGAAGATACCGAAGTCACCGGCCCTATCCGCGTCGAGCTGTACGCCGCGTCCTCCGCGCCGGATACCGATTTCATGGCGAAGCTGGTGGATATTCACCCCAACGGCTTCGCGCAGCGTCTCTGCGATGGCATGGTGCGGGCGCGCTTTCGCGACGGTATGGACCGTCCCGCGCTGATCGAGCCGGGCCGCGTCTATCAGTATACGATTGACTGCTGGAATACGGCGCAGGTCTTCAAAGCCGGGCATCGAGTCGGGCTGGAGATCGCGTCCAGCGCTTTCCCCAAGTATGACCGCAACCTGAATACTGGCGCGCCGCTGGGCCAGACGGCGGAGATGGCCGCCGCCGAGCAACGTATCTATCACGATGCCGCGCACCCGTCGGCGCTCGTGCTGCCGATCATTCCGAGGAGGTAGAGACCCCACCCCTGGCCCCTCTCCTCGTGGGGAGAGGGGCGCCACATGACAGGATGGAGCGACACGGGGCGGGGGTACGGGTGAGCGCGGCATCGCGGGCTGAAGGCTCGCGGGTAATCTCGGCGTGGTAGTTGCCGATTCTGCCGGAAATGGAATTTTACCCCCGACCCCACCGCTTCGCTCAGCGTCCACTCCGCGCCTGGAACGTCGCTCGCTGCGCCGTGTGCGCCGCCCCGCGGGAAGCGGGGAGAACGGACGGTTGCCGTTTTTGCCGCGATTCGCGCGTGGTCGCACGAGCCGCGGCAGTGGTGCCGGTTGCCGTTTTTGCCGCAATTCGCACATCGCGAGGGTGCCGGTTGCCGTTTTTACCGCAATCCGTGATTCGTTGACCGCGGAGCGCATGGAGATAGTGGAGCCGCACAGAGTTGGAGGAAGAGAGGGGTATTGCCGATTCTGCCGGAATTCGCGTTTTGCGGTAGAAGCGGTTGCCGTTTTTGCCGGAATGTGAGATGCGCGCGTTGCGCCGGTTGCCGATTCTGCCGGAAAATGAGATTTCACCACGGAACACACGGAGCGGCACGGAGGAAGATTG
>DATGEP010000260.1:0-1725 GCA_035310125.1 Ktedonobacterales bacterium | reverse complement strand
CAGCACAATCATGAGCGGCGCGCTATCGCTGATGGTGGAGAGCAGGGCGCGCGCGGCCTCCCACAGGCGCAGTTGCTCCTGTTCGGGCGACACGGCGGACGGGTCGGGCGGCGGCAAGAGATCTTCCAGTTCGGGCAGCAGGGCGCGCAGGGCCTGGTAGGTGAGCGGGCGGCGCGCGATCTCCTGGCGCTGCCACAGCCCGCGCGTCATAGCTTTGCGCAGCGTCTCCGTCCACATGCGATAGGGAATGCTGGTTTCCTGGATGTAGGCGCGCGTCCAGGTAACGGTCCAGCCGCGCCGTGAGGATTCGCGCCCTATCTCTTCGGCCAGGCGCGTCTTGCCAATGCCGACATCGCCCATCAGCAGGACGCACTGCACGCGCCGCCCGCTTTCGAGCGCGGGTGAGGAGACGCTTTTCTTCTGTCCAGCCAGCTTCATACGCCGCGCTTGCTCCGTGTCCACCAGTATCTGCCGCAGCGCCGCCAGTTCCGTATCGCGACCGACGAGGCGGCTCTGGTTGCTGCGGCCTACCTGCATGGCGGGACGCGCCTCCGGCTCCAACGCCTGTCCCTCGTGCGCGGCGGGCGTGGCCGGGAGTTTCGGGCCAGCCGCCAGCGTCAGAGCGGCGGAGTTGCCGCGCTGGGCCGCTTCATAGAGGGCGCGCGTCTCCTGCAAAGGAGCCATTTTGTATTCTTGCTTCAAGATGGCAGCGAAACGCTGGTAGATACGCATGGCCTCGGCGCGTCTGCCTGCCTGCGCCAGCAAAAGAATGAGGCGCTGCACGGCGGCTTCATTGGTAGGATCAATGGCAAGCAGGCGATCCAGTGTATCGATGGCGCTGGCGATGGCTTCACGGGCGATACGCAGATCAGCAAGTTCCAGCAGCAGCCCGATCCAGCCGCGTTGTAGCGACTCGCGCCGCGTCTGCGTCCATTCGACCTGTCGCTCCTCCGGTAAATAATCACCGGCGTAGAGCAGCATGGCTTCTTCGAGCAGTTGTTCAGCCTGGCCGGGGTCGCCGGTGGACCGCGCTCGCGCCAGCAACGCTTCGAAGGCGTCGGCATCCACCCAGACCTGCGATTGATCGGCGAGCATGATGGTGGAGTGTTCGGTGAGCAGCAGGCTGGTGGTGGCTGGCCGGCTGCGCCCCGGCTCAAAAAGTTGGCGCAGGCTATGCACGGCCTTGTCCAGGCGATGCGAGGCGGTATCAAAATCGAGATCGGGCCAAAGCAGCTCGATCACCTGTTCGCGGCCCAGTTTGCGTCCGGGGCTACTGATGAGGCAGGTGAGCAGCGAACGCACCCGTTGATGCTGCATGGAAGCGTCCGTCACCGCCTGCCAGCGCTGCCCATTGTGCCGCTCGAGCGAAAACTGCCCCAGCACGTAGAGGCGCACCACCGCGCTCGCGGCTTCGGAAGCGCGAGCCTCGCCGCTCTCTTCGGCAACACCCGTCGCCTGGGCCTGCAACTCCGGGGGAAGCTCCTTGCCCACGTAGGTACGCACGGTGCGCCCGTTGATGGTCTGGTAGGCATACCAGTAGGGGCCGTGTCCGGTACCTTCGCGACAGCGGCGGCAGCGCGGTTTGCCACAATAGCTAACCTGCTGGTGGTAGGTGATCTTGCTATCCATCTCTCGTCACTGTCTCCTTTGTCTGCCGTTGACGAGTATTCCCGGCGGGAAAACCTCCGCATCGAACGCGCCCGAACACACCGAGAGCGAGCGTGC
>DATGEP010000259.1:0-25030 GCA_035310125.1 Ktedonobacterales bacterium | reverse complement strand
GGCCCGCGCAGTGCTCGCCGATCCAGCACACCGAGAGGTGGCCCGCATTGTCGCGGAGCGATCCGCGGTGCTCCTCCGCAATGACGGAAACCTGTTACCACTCGATGCCCGCGGCTTGAGTTCGATCGCGGTCATCGGGCCGCTGGCGCTGTTCCGCGCCAGGACGCCAGCTGGCGTTGTTGCAGGCCGTTGTAGAGACCGGTACGCCAGTCGTGTTGCTGGTTCTGAACGGGCGCCCCCTGGACCTCCGTTGGCCCGCTGAGCATGTGCCGGCAATCCTCGACATCTGGTACCCCGGCACACACGGCGGCGCGGCCGTGGCGCACCTGCTCTTCGGTGATGTTTCGCCCGGCGGCAAGCTCCCCTTCAGTTGGCCACGCTCGGTCGGGCAGGTGCCAATGGTGTACGCACACACCAACTCGCACGAGCCCGCAAACCAGGGACGACGCTACTGGGACGAGGCCAGCACGCCGCTGTTTCCGTTCGGGTACGGCTTGAGTTACGGCCGGTTCGAGTACGCCGATCTTACTGTCGATCGACCTGCCGTCACCACGAGTGGGACTGTCACGGTGTCAGTAGAGGTCACCAACACGTCGGATCGAGCAGCCGACGAGGTCGTCCAGCTATACCTACACCAACGCCGCGGCTCGGCGTCGCGGCCAGTACGCGAGCTCAAGGGCTTTCGGCGGGTGACTCTCGCAGCCCGGGAATCACGCATCCTCCAGTTCCCAATCGGGCCGAACGAGCGGCGGTACTGGAACGGGGCGGTCCGCGACTGGGTGACCGAATGTTCGACCTTCGACGTGTGGGTCGGCGGCGACTCAACCGCGGAGCTGGCGACGGCGTTCGAGGTCACACCCGAGTAGCCAGGCGCGGACTCCCAGCCGGAATCAGCCGTCTGGTCGCAGCGCAGCGCGGACGAGCTGGCTGCGCAAACAACTCCTCGCTGGTAGTTGTAATTCATTGTCGGCCGCGCAAATCAACTGAGGTCCGATTCGCCGAGCTGCTGGGGCCAACTGGAGTTGGTACATCCCAGTTCGGTTGTCGCAGGGGATAAGTTGCTCAACGGCTTTCCGCGGGTTGGACGTCGACCGGCCCAATCTGCTCGTGACGCTGGCTGCGGCTGGGCTGGCCGAGGTGGGGTTGGTACGCTGTGGTCGACGGGCCGGTGCAACGATGATCGAAACGGCGGACGTGGTGGTTGTTGGTGGTGGCGTGGTCGGTGCCAGCACGGCGTTTCATCTCGCCCAAGGCGGGGCGGCACGCGTGGTCGTGTGCGAACGACGCTGGGTGGCGGCCGGGGCGACGGGCAAGTCTGGAGCACTGGTTCGGACGCACTACACCAACGCGCCCGAGGCGCGTCTGGCGCAGGCGAGCTTACCGTACTTTCACAACTGGTCGGACCTTGTCGGTCGCGGTGATTGCGGCTTTCTCAAGTGCGGTATGGCCCGACTCGTCGCATCGGAGAGCATCCCGAAGCTTGAGGCGAACGTGGATATGCTCGAGCGCGTCGGAGTCAACACTCAGCTGATCGGTCCGAGGGAGCTCCGCGAGCTCGCGCCATTGTGGCGTGTTGACGACGTTGTCGCCGCCGCCTGGGAACCGGATTCTGGATGCGCCGACCCTGTGGCGACCGCGCACGGGTTCTTCGAAGCCGCGCGCACACTGGGCACGGATGTGCGGCTGCGCACGGAGGTGCGCTCGATCGATGTGGCGCACGGCCGCGTGGCTGGCGTGCAGACGACGCATGGGTCGATCGAGACGCACACCGTCGTCGTGGCTGGCGGTGTCTGGTCACTACCGCTGCTGCGCGACCTCGGTATTGACGTTCGGTTGATGCCGGTCCGCGTCCAGGTGGCGCTGTTCCGACGTCCGCCACAATTGGGCGGACCACATCCGGTGTGCATCGATGGCATCAACGACCTGTGGCTCCGGCCAGAGGGGCCTGGCTGGAGCAGCACGCTGGTGGGCGCCGCCAGTCGACGAAGTCCGCTGGACGATGCGGATGCACTCGACGAGGGCGTAGACGCGGAGTATGTCGCTCGCGCGCGCGACGAACTCGCGAAACGAATGCCCGACTTAGCGGACTCACCCATGCGCGGCGGCTGGGCCGGCGCCATCACCCTCACTGAAGATGGCAAACCGATCATCGATCGACATCCAACCATCGACGGCCTGTTCGTGTTCACGGGTGACAGTGGCAGCAGCTTCAAGACTGCGCCGGCCATCGGCCGCATCTTCGCCGAGTGGATCATCGATGGCTACCCGAGTGTGCTGGATCCGCGGCCATTCAGAATGCAACGCTTTGCCGAGGGCGAGCCGCTGATAGGCGAGCACGAATACGGTGACCGGGACACCGAATACAGCCGCGCGACGAGGGTGATGCTCGGGTGATTGCGCCTCAGGTGATTCGGTGATGCTGGAGCGGACGCTCGGCGTCGCTGGGGCGCAAAACGCTGTGGGAGTGCTCGGGCGCCCGCCCTTGCCAGCCTCCTGCCTGGCGGGGCAGCCGGCGTGCTGCCCGATCCGGCGGATCCTCACCCGTCGCTCAGGACAGCCGCGGCGATTCGGCGCACGCGATCGGGGTCGGCAATCGCGTCGATCTCCACGATCTTGCCATCGGCAACGCTGAAGCCCATAACTGTCATGGGCCGCCCATCCAGGGTGACAACCACGCCGGCTGCTCCATTTACCAACCTCGGAAGCAGCTCCACTGCCGAGCGCACGAAGAGAAACCTCAGCCCACGCCGTGCCTGAGTGGCCACCGCCGCTGCACCGTGAATCACCATCGAGGCTGCGGGGTGAGCCGCGCCGGCGTCGATGCGCAGCACGACGTTGGGGTCCAGCACGGCGACGAGGGCATCGAAGTCGCCACCGCGCGCTGCCTGCAAGAACGCGTTGACCACCTCGCGTTGACGGGTGAGATCAGGGTCCGGGGCCGGAATCTCGGCCCCTTTGACACGTCTGCGCGCCCTGCTGGCGAGTTGCCTCGCCGCCGTGGGGGTTCGACCAACCATGGGGGCGATCTCCTCGAACGGCAAGTCGAACATGTCATGGAGAACAAACGCCAACCGCTCAGCTGGCGCCAGGGTGTCCAGCACGACGAGAAGCGCGAGGCCGACCGAGTCAGCCAGCATCGCCTCATCCTCCGGTTGGAGCGCGCCGTCGGGCGTGATGAAGGGGTCGGGGATGTGCAGCCCGAAGCCCTCCTCGCGTCGAATGTTGCGCGAACGCAGCAGGTTCAGGCATACGCGGGCCACGATCGTGGTCAACCAGCCGCCGAGGTTCTCGACTTCGCCAACACCGGCTTGACTCATGCGCAGCCAGGTGTCCTGAACGGCGTCGTCGGCCTCCGTCAGCGAGCCGAGCATGCGGTAGGCTACCGCCCGTAGATGCGCCCGGTGCTCCTCGAAGCGATCCGCCAGCCAGTCATCCATATGTCACACGTCCTTCCATAGTGTCATGGAAGTGACCCGCGACACACGACGGGTGTGACCGGGGATGGGTCATCAGCCGCCACCCGGCTACCCGCCATCGACGGGCAGGAGCGCATCGGGAATGTACTCAGCGCCCGGGGAACAGAGATAGCGGACAGCTTTGGCGACCTCATCGGGTTTGGCCACGCCGGCCCCAGGGAATCGCTTCGATGAGCGCGGTGCGAAACTCCTCGTTCATCCGTGGAGCGCGTTGGGGCGTCTGGGGGTGCAAGCAGCGCCGCTCGTGAAATCGACAGATGACAGGCAGTCAGACCACTCCAGTCCTGCGATCGGTTGTTCCGCGCGTTTGGTGAGCGGAGTCGGAAAGAGCGGCCGCGCGGTCTCCCCCCACCGCGCGCGGTCGGCTAGGACACGTGGTAACCAGGGAACGCTTCGTACTTCACTCGTCCGGGATCGACGCCGGTGTCGGCCAGCGTGGCGCGCATGGAGTCGACCAGTGGAGTTGGGCCTGACACCAGGCAAAGCGACCGAGCCACGTCGGGCACGTGCCGCTGGACGAATGCAGCATCGATTCGTCCCGTCAGTCCGTTCCACTCTGCGCCCGGCCGCGTCACGGTGTAGATCACCCGGAGTTCGGGCCAATCTGTCGCCAGCGCATCGAGCCAGGTCCGGAACGGGATATCCTGGGTCGTACTCGAGTACAGGAGCGTGCTCCTGGTGCGCACCTGCCTGGAAGCGAGGTCGCCGAGGATCGAGCGCATGGGAGTGATGCCGATGCCCCCGGCAATGAAGACGACGGGTTCATCGGACTCGGAGTAGACGAAGTTGCCGAACGGCCCGCTCGCGTCGACGATTGCACCGGGTTGCAGGCGTGCGAGCGCGGCTTTGAACGTGCTGGGCGGCGTGCTCAGCCGTGTGGTCAGCCGGAGGAGCGGCTCATCGGGGGACGAGGCGATTGAAAAGGAGCGCGAAATGCCGCGGGTATCCGGATCAGCATGCGGCAGCGTGTAGCGCAGGTATTGCCCGGCCCGAAAGGTCAGGGGCGAATCGGGTTGGAAAAGAAACGATGTGGCGTTTTCAGCTTCGTGCTGCTGATCCATGAAGCGGAGGACTGGTGTCATGCGTTCAACTCTCCTGATGTGCTGGCCGTGTGGCTCGGAGTTCATGCCGCTCGGGGCAGCGTGGTGCCCGAGCCGGCGCTACTTCGAAGCAGCACCGGGGTGGATCACTGTGATCACACCGCTCGCGCACTGGCGCGCCCAAGATCTGTCCGAGCAGGGTCTCGGTCATGTGGCACAACTCGGGGTGCGCGGGTACGCTCGCGACCAGCGGGCAACTGTAACTGCGGATCAAGACCGTGTTATCGCGCATCTCGGCTGTCGCAACCCCGCCCAGTTGATCGAGCATCGCCAGGGCGCTGGCCAGACGCGCTGCGAAATCGGCTTCCGTCAGTCCCTGCTCGTTCGCCATGCGCCGCCCGACCTCTCGTAACACGTCGTCCAGGGCGCCCGGTGGCAATTGCTCCCGAAGGACGTCCAGGAGTTGGCGCAGCACGGGTGCGTAGGCTTGCGAGAACTCCTGCTCGGCCGCCGTTGTTAATGCGTACAGGTTCGACGGCTTGCCTGTGCCACGGCGATGGCCGATGCGCTGCACGAGGCCATCCCGCTCCAGCACCGTGAGGTGAGCCCGGATCGCGTTACGGCTGAGTCCGAGCGCCCGAGCGAGCTCCTCCACGGTCCGAGAGCCGCGGCGCAGTGCCAGCAGGGCCTGTCCGCGCGTGGTGGAGAAAAAGCGCTCGTCCCACAGCTCACTCACCGTTCGGCGTTGTGGCTTGCGCGCCGTCCGCGAATGCATCGGGAAACTGCGCGACGATCCCGTTGGTGAGCTCGTCGGCCAGCACGAGGATGTGCAGGTGCACCTTGTCATACGCGGCAATGTCGCCGGCCCAATCCTGGTGCAGCCGCGCCACAACCTCCGCCGTCGTGAGGTCCAGGTGTTCGCGCATCATGGCTTGCATGTCAGCGGCCGGCCAGTTGTCCGGATTGGCGCTCCCGAGGAAGGTGCCAATGTCGTCGGCGTTGGCTTGCCAGCGGGCCATCTGGTCATTGAGCCTGGCGGTGTCACCGGCTTTGGCGGCCGCGACAACGTCGGCGGCGATGAGAATGTGGTCCCGCAAGAGCCCGGTCAACTGGTCGCCGGCGGCATCGCCGTAGTAGGGCTTGATAGCGTTGCCGATGTCGACCTGGTTCTGCAGGAGGCGCTGGGTGGTCATCGGGAGATCAGGCGAGTCCGCCAGGTCCGAGATGATGAACAGGCGGGTCCAGGTAATGTGGTCCTCCCAGTACTTGCCCATCGCATTGCGCAACGTGATGCGCTTCTCGACGCTGGGCACGGTCGTCACACGCGCGGTGTGTGACCTGTCGGTCATGGTTACGGGTGCGGCGGAAGCGGGTAGCCCCGCCCAGAGCACGAGTGCGGTGGCGGTCACGGCCGCGAGGCCGGGAAGCAGTGTGCGAATGGAGGGATGCATTGGTCTGTCCTTGCTGGCCGGGTGGTAGGTTGCTCAACGGCGCCTGGGCGATCACTCCAGGTCACGCCGACAAACTCCACGGTTGACACTCGCCCACTCTAGCGCCATTAGAACAGTAAGTCAATGACTTTATTCACTTACTGTCTAAAAGGACAGGCCGCTGGTCGGTCAGGGCCGCCGCGGCCACCGGTGCAGAGCAGCCCCTGCTTGGCAAGCCCCGGAGCAGGCGGTTTGCGAAGGCTGCTCTGGTGGCCACCGACATCCCAACATGGAATCAGTTCCAACACCGCGTGCAACTCGAGCAGCGCGGGGTCGTCCGCCGTACCGCGGGCGGCTAACTCGGCCCTACGCGAGCAGAGTGGGTAGCACGGTGTGCGGAACCGACGTCGTCCGCGCAGCAGCGACGTGGCTCGGCCGCCGAACGTGGATGTGCCGCGCCTCGCCGGCGCTGGACGGGGGTCGGCCAAAGATATCGAACTCAGTGGTCGCGCCATCGGCTGGGCACCGTCGGGTCGGGTGTGGCACCGCGCGGACGCTGAGCCAGGTGCCGCTGGCGAGCAACTCGTCCAGGTAGTACCTGAGCTCGAGGTGTTCGACGTAGTGTCGAGCCAGGAGGCCCACGATTGGCCAGTGGAGGTGATGCAGCAACGTGGTATCAACGTGGGCGATGAAAAGCTCATCCGAGAATGCCATTGCGGGAACATGGTAGCAACAAACGTGGAATCAGTTCCACCGCTGGTGCTATCATGGAATCAGTTCCAAGCAATGCACGAATTAAGGAGGTTCGGATGGACATCGGTACATGCTTGTTGACGCTTGGCCTGGCCTACGGCACGGGTGTGCTGTGGTACGACCTGTTGCCTGGCCAACTGCCGGATCGAATCTGGCGCGTGGCCGCCTACCCGTTCCTGGGCATCTGGGTCGCCCAGGCCGTGCTCAGCCCCCATTTCGCGAACGACCCGGTCTACGGTGGCGTCCACCTCGCCGCCGCGTTGGTCGGTTCGCTGGTCGCGGTCATCGTCGACTGGATCATCACCGCTGCGCGTCGGCCGGCCATGATCTGGACACCCGAGCGACGCCGCGAGGTGCGGGCCACCGCCTAGCGCCAGGATCCGCGAAGGTTGGGACGAAACGTGCGCACCGTCATCGCCATGCTTGCGGAATCGCCTCTGGATGAGTGCGTCGTCCGCTACGCTGCGTTTCTGGCGGGCCTGCGCGGCCGACTGCTGCTTGTTCAAGCCATACCCGAGCATGCGCCGTTGGGCGCCGCGCACAGGGAAGCCAGCCTTGCCGACGCACATCAGCACTTGCAGGGTCTGACGCGGCGGGTGACGTCCGCAGGCCATACCAGCACGGACGTGTTGTACGGCGACGCTGCGGATGCGATCCTGGCAGAACTCTTCGAGCAGAAGGCCGACCTGGTGGTGATGGGCATTCCCGCTGGGCATGGCTTCGGCGATAGGCCCGCCGGAAGCGTCGCGGCTCACGTGCTCGCTTGCACCTGAAAGGAACCCGTGAAACTCGCTTGTAAGCTCATTTGTGTAGTTGTGCTTCCACTGCTGGTGGCCTGTTCTGCCACGAGTAGCTCCAGACCAACAAGCGCTTCAGGAGGAGCAGCATCCGCCTCGCCCCAACAATTCACGGTGACGGCGATGGACACGATGAAGTTCGATCCGGCCACGCTCACCGCCACAGCCGGTCGACCGATCCAGGTGACGCTGAAGAACAGCGGGCAGCTGGCGCACGACTTCGACATTACCGACGGTGTGGCACAGCCAGTCAAGATCACCGCTCAGCCGGGCCAGTCGGCGATGGTCACGTTCACCATCGACAAACCGGGCACATACACCTATTTCTGCAGCCAGCCTGGCCACCAGGAGGCGGGTATGCAGGGGACGTTGACTATCCAGTAGTCGTCGCGGCGTCGCAAGCGGAGGCGTACTCACGTGGCATCGTCACCCTGCATCGAGTCGAGGTGGCTGACCTGACCTGCCAGGTTGAAGATGATCTGCTGGCCGTGCACCAGACGTTCCATCGCCAGAGCGTCGCGAAGGTCGACAATCCGCACCGCGAGCCGCCCATGATCCTGTACGGGCTGCAAGTTGAACGGGTTTGCGCCGGTCTCGGCCAGGAGGGCATCGACAATCAGTACCTCGGCGCCCAACTCGATCAAACGGATCGCCAGGTTTGACCCTATGAAACCCAGGCCGCCGGTAACGAGCACCCGCTTGCCCGCGTACGCCGAAACGTCACGGGCAGTCGTGAGCGAATGCCTCTGCATCAGTTATCCTCCACACCAGCTGGGACGCTGGCCCCAACGGCGCCACGCCACTGGAACTGGTTCCACCAGTTTAACGCCGAGCCAAGTCGCCAATCGCAGCGTCAGCTGGTACGCACCGCGGGTATCAGCTGGCTGCGGCTCTCGGGCGAAATGTCTCTACGGCGCTCTGGGATGAATATATGATGGAACTAGTTCCAATACCGATTGCGTTTTGACCTTTGAGGTCCATCCCTTTTTCGTGGCCCTCCTGATGATCGCCAAGGTCGTCTACGTCCGAGCGTGGTTCGGATGCTGAACCGTCGCCGCAACGTGTCCCGGATCGCCACGCGGGCCGACAAGCTGGTTTCTGAAGGCCGCGCACATTGTCCTGCGGCGTGTGTCTATGTCCGCGCGTGACGAGTTCTACGCTACCTCAGCCGACGTGCCTTGATGCTTGGCCGAGAGCGTGGCACCGCACCCCCAGCACCCGAGATGGCTCAGCGTCGTGAACTGCATGCGCGCGCCCTCGACTCACTGGCCCTACTGGTACGCGGTTTGCCCGGCGACGACGACCGGTTGCGGGCGCTCAGTACGCTCGCCTTTCGCGACGGCTACTTTGCGCCTGGCGCTGGCGTCGAGCACGCCCTGAGAGAGTTTACGGATAGCTCGAGCGAGGGATGCGAAGCGTTCCTTACGCAGCTTGTCCGCGTCGCTCGTGACGATGCTCTGGCCCGCGCGCGTGCCGCCGGACATTTGCCGTACACCCGCCCGAACTGAGTTGTGGGCATAGCCTAGAGGATCACGCCGGTCGACCGGAGGGACTGGATCTGATCGGCGGTGTAGCCCAGCTCGCCGAGGATCTCGTCGTCGTGTTCGCCGAGGCGGGGCGGAGGGATGCGGACCGTGGCTGGAGTGTCGACAAGCTTCACGGGCGAGCCGATGGCACGGACGCGCCCCTGGGGATGCTCGAACTCGATCACCATCTCGTTATGGAGGACCTGCGGGTCAGCGAGTGCTTCTTTGAGGCTATACACCGGGCTGCACAGGAAGTCGATCGCCTCCAGTTCGCGCAGCCACTCTGCCGTTGTCCGATGGCTGAACCCCTCCGCCAGGAGTGCTTTTAGCGCCTCGCCGTGCTCGATACGCGAGGAGTTGTCGGCGAAGCGGGGATCCAATGACAGGTCTTCGAGCCCCAGGACGGCACACAACTCCTGCAGCGGGTTGGGCCGGAACGCACCGATCATGCACACGTAGCCGTCGCGGGTGGGGAACGGCCCACCGACCGGGAAGTGGCCCCAGTTCAACATTTGCCCCGTATTGAGCCAGTGGGTGGCCTCCTGAAGCTGGCTGGCGATCATCCCATCCAGCAACGAGGTGTATACCTCCTGGCCACAACCCGTCTTTTCGCGGGCGATCAGCGCCAGCAGGATGGCCTGGACCAGCAGCATGCCGGCCGTGAAGTCGCCGATCGGGTTGTTGACCTTGACGGGCGCCCCGCCCAGGGACGCATTGGTCATCATCATGCCGCTCATCGCCTGGGCGAGAACGTCCTGGCCACCCTTGTGACGGTACGGACCCGTCGGGCCAAAACCACTGCCGCTGGCGTAAATGAGGCGTGGATTGCGCGCGCGCAACTCGGCATAACCCAGTCCGAGCTTCGCCATGACCTCTGGGCGGAAGTTGTGGACGAGCACGTCGGAGCGATCGACCAGACCCAGAATGATTGCCTTGCCTTCAGGCTGCTTGAGGTCGACGGCAAGCCCGCGTTTGTTTCGGTTGAGGCTGAGAAAGACCGGGCTTTCGCCTTCGACGGGGAGGGGCTTGCCGCGCGAGATATCACCAGAGTCGCGGCGTTCGACTTTGACCACGTCGGCGCCAAAGTCGCCGAGTACCTGCGTGCAGACCGGTCCCATCTCGACCTGGGTAAAGTCGAGGACACGAATGCCCTGGAGCGCCTGGGTCATGGCCGGTGCAGTCCAAAGCGACACGGCGCAGGTGTCGTCATCACATCCCCCTCCAGACGGGCTTCCGCTTCTCGGCAAACGCGATCGGACCCTCACGGCTGTCCTGTGAACCGCCCTGGCGGAGCATGTACTCGTAACGACGATTCATCGCGTCCGCCAACGGCAGACCGAGGCCCTCGAGTGCAGCCTGCTTGCTGGCCCGCACCGACAACGGCGCGCACTCGAGAATCGCGTCTGCCCAGCGACGGGCCGCTGGCATCAGCTCGTCCGCTGTCACGACCTCGTTGACCAGGCCCCAGCGGTGCGCTTCGTCCGCGGACATCGGCGTACCGGTCAGCAGCAGTCCCATGGCAATCTTGAGCGGTAGCTGGCGGACGATACGATGGATTCCACCGTCCGACGCCGTGAAGCCGACGCGCGGCTCCGGGAGGCCAAAGCTGGCGTGTTGCGCCGCGACGACAATGTCGCACGCGAGTGCCAGCTCGCAACCACCACCCAGAGCGAAGCCATTCACGGCGGCGATGACCGGCTTGACCATTGCGAACCGCTCGGTCAGGCCACCAAAGCCACCCGGTTTGAACGTGAGCCAGTACGGTTGCGGTGGAGTTGCGGTCTGACCGTGCTTCAGGTCGGAACCCGCGCAGAAGGCCCTGTCACCAGCTCCGGTGAGGATGGCCACCCAGGCATCATCATCGGCCTCGAAGCGTCGCCACGCGCAATCCATCTCGGCATGCGCGGCCGGATGCAGAGCGTTGCGCGCCTCGGGGCGACGGATGGTAAGGACTGCAATTCGCCCGTCCTTCTCCTTCTCGTACGTAAGGAACTCGAACTGCCTGTTTTCGTCCTGAGGGATGTCGCTCACGCGGATACCCCGAGCGCGATCGCAGAGACCGACGAAGACTTCGACGCTGGGTCGGCGTCGGGTCCGAGCAATGCACCCCGCTTACGCAAAACGTCCTGGATCTCCGCCACGTCGAGTTGGCGTGGCGACATCTTTTGGCGCACGGCCAGGGCAGCCGCCACGCCGGCGGCCTCGCCGACGACGAACATCGGCGGAATCTCGCGGCTCATCTTCTGCGCGTCCGAGGTCGCCGAGAAGCAACGGCCAGCCACCAGCAGATTCTCGACGCCGACCGGCAGCAGGGTCCGATACGGGTAGTAGTAGTCCCGTCCCCGGCCGATCCGGTCGGCGAACCAGCGGCGCTCGAGGACGTCCTGTTTGGTCAGGACGTACTCACCACGGAGCAGGCGAGTCTGGCGAACCCCCAGCTGCGGAGCCGTGTCGACGAGCTGCGCGCGCTGGAAGCCCGGCAGGTTCTTACGGACGAAGTCGAGGGCCGCAAAGATACGTTTGCGCGCCTCATGCTCGACGTACGTCTGGTCTTCGACGCTCAGCGCGTTCAGGTTCGGGATGTGCGGGCAGTTGCACCAGACGACCCCGTCAACGGTCGTCCGCAGCCACCAGTGTTCCCACGAACCTCCGTAGATGGCTTTGATTTCCTTGTCCAGGCCGGCGTACTCCACCGGGTGAGCCTGCTCCCACGCGATGGCCTGGTCCACATTCACGTTGGCGAAGCGGTGAACGACGGTCATGATGTACGTGCCGAGCTCGAAAGGCGCGCCTGCTCTGGCAAAGACGTCGCCGTCGCCCGAGGCATCGACGACCACCTGGGCGACGATGGCCTGGCGGCCAGACTTTGTCTCGAAAATGCCCCCGCGGAGCGTGCCATCCTCCACGATGGAATCGACGAACAACGAATGCAGGCGCAGCCGCACGCCGGCCGCATGAACCATCTCCAGCGCAGCGAACTTCAACGCCTCCGGGTCAAAGGCGACGGCGTACGTAATGGTCTTAGGCCTGGTGCGGGCGTAGTTGTCCTGGAGTCCCCAGCGGCCCCACCGCGCCCACGCCGCTTCCGACGAGACGAAGCGGTCCTCCACCGGCGGATAGACAGCGCCGCCGAGCGCATCGAGCCGGTCAACGATCTCGTCGCTCAAGCCACCCACCGTCTTTTCGTGCAGGTCCGCCATGTCGTCGAGCACGATGACCTGGCCACCACTGGCCAGTCCACCAAGGTGCGGGTAGCGCTCCGTCAATACGACACGCGCCCCAGAACGTGCGGCCGCGATAGCCGCGCAGACTCCGGCGGGCCCGCCGCCGACGACCAACACGTCGGTTTCGGCGACGACCGGCGTCTCGCGCGCGCCTTCCTTGATGACCGTGGCTGAGTGTTGCGACATCGGGTGAACTCTCTTTCTCTGGTTTACTTGAGGCCGCTGGTGACGACACCCTGGACGTAGTAGCGCTGCAGGAACGCAAACAGCAGGACAATTGGCAGACTCGCGATCACCGCCGCCGCGAAGATGAGATCCCATTGCACCACCACGTCGCTGTCGAAGCTGGCAATGGCCACCTGAATGACGCGCACCGGCGGCGACGGAGCGACGATCAACGGCCAGATAAACGAGTCCCAGCTGAATTGAAAACGGATGAGCCCGAACGCGATCAGCGCGGGCGTGGCATTCGGCAGGACTACTCGCCAGAAGGCGCCGAACAGGGAGCAGCCATCGATGCGCGCGGCGTCCTCGAGCTCGCGGGGCAAGCCGAGAAAAAATTGGCGGAGGAGGAACATGCCGAGCGGGCTGGCGACGAACGGCACGATCAGGGCCTGATACGTGTCGACCCAGTGGAACCCGCGCATCTCGATGTACAGCGGAATCGCCAGCACTTCGAACGGGATGACCATCGTGGCCAGGAAGATGACGAACAGGATATCCCGCCCAGGAAAGCGGATGCGTGCGAACACATACGCCGCGCAGCTGTTGACCAGGAGTGAGAAAACAGTCACGGTAAAGGCGACAATCAGGCTGTTCCAAACGTAGTGCGTAAATGGAAACGGCTGCAGTTGCAGCAACGTCTGGAAGCTCGCCAGGGTCCACTGCTTGGGGACAAACGTCCACACCGTCAACGGATACAGGTTGGCGAAGATCTCGTCTTGCGTACGTAGTGAGCCAGAGACCATCCATACATATGGCAGCAGGAAAAACGCAGCCAGGACAAGCATGCACACATAGCGGGTTAGCCGCAGGCCTCCGCTGCGCAGAGTCCGCGCGCCGAGGTGAGCGGACCGCGCAGCAAGAACGGAATTGGTGTGCGCCGAGGACTCCACGCTGCTCAAAACTCCACGTCGGTGCGCAGTGCGCGGAACTGGAGCCACATCAGGAGCATGACCACCACCAGCAGCAGGAAGGACATAGCGGCGGCATAGCCGAGCTCGTAGTAGCGAAAGCCAGTCCTGAAGATCTGAAAGACGACGGCGTTGGTCGAGTCCTGAGGTCCGCCCGTCGTCATCACGTAGACCGGAGTGAAGAGCTTGAAGGATTCAATCGACGTCATCACCACCACGAAGAGCAAGACCCGCTTGAGCAGAGGCAGTGTTATGTGTCGGAAGCGCTCGACCGTACCGGCGCCATCCAGGCCAGCCGACTCGTACAGGTCAGCCGGAATGGCCTGAACGCCGCCCAGGAATACCAGCATATTGAAGCCGACGAACTTCCAGGCGCCCAGCGCAGCGATGCTCGGCAACGCCTGGTCGGCGCTCTTGAGGAAAGGCTGCGCGGGCAGACCGACCGTCACCAGCAGGGTGTTGTACAGGCCAGATTCCGCGTACAGGAATTTCCAGATTGTCGCCATGACGACGAACGAGGCGACCACCGGCAAGAAATACGCGGTGCGAAAGAAGTCGAGCGCACGGATTCGGTCTTTGACCAGCAGGGCGAGTGCGAGGCCGAGAACCACCTGGGCCGCCACACTGATCACCGTGTAGAGCCCGGACACCTCCAATGACTTCAGTACGCCGGGATCTGACAGGAGGCGGACATAATTGGCTGCCCCGATCCACGTGAGCTGGCCCGACAGTAGCTGGTAGTCGTGGAGACTGATCCAGAAGGCGTAGCCCAGCGGCGCGAACGTGAAGACAATCAGTCCCACGGTCGCCGGGAGCAGCAACCAGAAGGCGACCCAGTACGCTTCGCGCTGGCCGGTGGGGGCCGGGAGCCGGACCCAGGGTAGGGACAGCACACGCGACTCGCGCGCCTGCAAACGGGCCATGGCCGGACCTCTCGTCTCAGTTGGCTGTCGCCAGCCGTTGGTCCAGTGCCGAAGTTGCCTTGGCAACCGAAGCCTTGACGTCGGCTCCGCCACTGATGTCTTTGGCCATCGCCTGGAAGGTGTCGGCGAAGAAGCTGTACTCCGAAGATGCGGGGCGGTGGATGCCGCACTGGTTCAACTCGTCGAGGAAGAGCTTCCAGGGCTGTTCGTTGTACTTGGCGCCGCTGGAGACCACCGACTTGCGATCAGGCAGATAGCCGCTGTCGTCGGCCCACTGGGCGTGTTTGACGCGCGTCATGTAGTCGACCAGCTTCCACGACAGATCCGGCTGGGTCGTGGCTGAGTTGATGCCCGCGTTGAAGCCGCCGGTCATGACCGCGCACTGTTTGTTCTGCGGAGCCGGGGCGATGTCATAGGCGAAGTTTGGATACTGCTTCTGGAGGGCGATGACGTAGGTGCTGACCGCATCGATCATGGCCATGCTGCCAGTGGGGAACGCGTCGGGCGCCGGCGTCGCGGTGGCAATCTTGTCTTCGCTGTAGAGCTTGCCCCACCAGGTCAGCGCCTCAATCGAGGCCGGGCTGTCGAGGTAGCCGGAAGCCTTCTTGCCGTCCGGAGCAAGAGGCGCGGCGCCGTTCTGGCCCAGGTACGGCAGAACTACCCAGTCGCCGATGTCGCGCTGGGACCCGAAGCCCCAGCGGGTAGTCGTCCCGCCGGAACGATCGGTGAGCTTCAGTCCGATGTCGCGAAGTTGGCTCCACGTCCAGGCATCTTTCAGATCGTGGGGCACCGGAATGCCGGCCTGTGCGAACAGAGCTTTGTTGACGAAGATGCCGTTGGCCAGCTCGTGCATCGGCACGGAGTAGCGCTTGCCGTTCCACTCACCCTCTTGCAGGGCCACCGGAATGACATCCGCAAGCCAGTCAGGCGTGACGTACTTGTCCAGCGGCAGGAGCGCGCCGCGCTTGGCGAATTCGGCGGTGCGAATGTCGATCCAGTACACGTCCGGACCGCTGCCGCCGGCGAAGGCGGTGGTGAGCTTCTCGTAGTACTGTGCGAACGGGAAGTCCTCGAGTGTGACGGTGACGTTGGGATTCTCGGTCTGAAACTGCTGAAGGATCTTGTTCATCGCGGCGTCGAGCTCCGGCGTGCCGGAGATCCAGAGCTTCAACTGGACGGGCGCACCGCTGGCCGCCGGTGCAGCCGGTGCACCGGGCCCGGTCGGACTACAGGCGGCAGTCATTACCGCTATGGCGGCCACCAGCCGCACCCCGCTCAGCCAGCCACGAGCGCCAATGCCCATCTAGCCCCTCCCATCAGCTACGATCGATTTGTTTCAGACAAACCGAACCAGCGAATCACAGGATTCAACAAATGTAGCATCGGGCTGGCGACGCGTCAACGAGCCTGACGCGAACCAACCTTCCCTGATCGGAAAGGGGCGATCATCGGTTCGCGCTGGTGATCCAGGTGGCTCACATGGGCACTTCAATGAACCACGCCGTACACTTGCCAGGTGCTCAGGATATACCCGTGATCGAGGACGTCCGCGACCAGCCGGGGACTCAGCTGACGTTCGGTTTGACTGAGTTCCTGCGCCGGCTGAATGCCGCTGAACCCAGCTTCTCCGCCAATGACATAGTCATCGCCTCATTCGTGCGCCGAAATCCCCTCGCCGCGGCGCTATCGACTGCCGATCAGCTCGGTCACCGGCTCGACGTCAGCAAGGCGGCGATCGTCCGTTTCGCGGCGCGCCTGGGCTACCCGGGCTTCACCGAGCTGCGTGAGGATCTGCGCCAGCGGGTCATCCATGCGCAAGGCGAGTCCGCGGTGAGCCTGCGCGACGAGGGCCTGGACGACGTGCGCATCTTTCTCTCGACCAAGCTCACCAGCGACCTGGCCTCCCTGTCGAGCTTTGTCGAGAGTGTCGACCAACATGAGCTCCAGCGCTGCGCAGAGCTCCTGGTGCAGCCCACCGCAACGGTGTTCGTGGCCGGGCAGCGCCGCGGGTTCGCGGCGGCCACACTCGCACAGCGCCTTTTCAGCTGGATCAGACCAGGCGTGCGACTCTGGCGGATGGAAGAGCCGGGGCTGGCGCTGGCCCTCGACGAGGTCGGCGCGGGCGACGTTGTCCTGGCGTTCGCTTTTCGGCGCTTTCCGCGAGTAACGGGCGTCCTGCTCGAATATGCGCGCGAGGTCGGTGCTGCGACGATCCTGGTGACCGAGTCCCTGACCTGCCCGTACGCCAACCTGGCCGACTCCATCCTTCTGTGCCCATCGGCCGGATCGTCCGCGTTCGACAGTTCTTTGCCGGCGGTGTTCTGTGTCGAAACGCTGGCGGGGTTGATGATCAGGCTGGTTGGCGCCGAGGTCGACGATCGGATCAGGCGGCTGCTCGACTCCCGACATGCGAGTCGTCTGGAAGATGCCGACACGAACGGCGAGTCCGAACTGCCCCTGGGCACGCGCAGTCTGGAACGCCGCCGGCGGCTCGCCAAGCGTTGATCCTGGCTGCCCGCGCGAAGCTGTACCCGATGCACGGGTGCCCACCAGGCACCGAATGGATCCGGTCCGCGCTACCCTGGCGCGAGGGGTTCGGGTAATCAAACTTCGGAGTTTTTCGGCTGGAGATTCGGCAGTCGTCAGATCGATGCTGGCTCGCACGAATACAGAGGGGATAGTCAGCCATGCAAAGCGACTACGACGCCATCATTGTCGGTGCGCGCTGCGCGGGCGCGTCGGCCGCTATGCTCCTGGCCCGCAAGGGCCACCGCGTTCTGTTAGTCGACCGCGCGCGATTCCCGAGCGAAATCGCTCATGGCCATTTCATCCACCGCGACAGGCCGCCCCGCCTCGCGCGTTGGGGTCTACTGGACAGGATCGTCGCGACAGGCTGTCCGCCACTGACTACCAGGAACGCCATCTTTGACGCGATGTACGCGGCTGGAGCCCAAGAGCTCGCCGCCACTCTCGCCCGCAGGCCAGAAGGGATCGACCCACATGAGACCAGTTGCTCTTCGAGCGGCCGATCCCAGGCTTCGAGCCAATGCGGGACTCCTTCGAGATAACAGTCAATGCACTTGCCGGCACCAGGGCTGACCTGGACGCGGCCGGTGTACATGGCGAGCGTGCCCTGGATCTGTTCAGAGCGCTCATCACCGGGTTGATCTCCTTACAGATTGCCAATGATCCAGGCGGGGAGCGCTGGACCCGCCTGCAGGATGACGCGCTCGAGATGTTTCTTGCACATCATGCAAACCTGGCGAGCGATGCCACACAGCCGCGACGCGCCCGTCGTGATGCTGGCGACACTGATATGCGCGAGGTCAAGGCATGACACCGGCCGAGCACTATGCAGCGTCATGAACTCGCGTCTGGTCATCGCAGTGCCCCTGGACATGATCGCTAGTCTGCGCTCAGCCACGCGCCGCGTCCAGCCAGAATGCCCAATCTCACCCACAATTGCACACACAATTTGCCTGGGGCAGGCGCGTGGCACCGGCCTGACGGCATGCTCGACGGTGCACGGCGTCTTGGTCACGCCGGGCGTGAACCGCACCGTCCGCGTCCGGCGCGCGTCCGGCCATCTTCGACAAGATGGCCGGACGACGCAACGAAACGCGCCTACGCGCAGAGGGGTGATTTCACGACGCCTGTTGGCCCTGCAGTGGAGGCAATGTCCCCCTGGTTGCCGCCACGGTCGCACGAGGCGTTCTTCCATTCACCGACAGCAAGCGACTGGTCGCCGGCGCTGTAGTGGAAGAAGAACGTGCTCACCGCAAATGCGGCTCCGGAGAAGTGGCTCCCGACGAACCCGGCCGTGGTGCACGGCGCACTCGGCACCCCGGCTATGCAACTCGCGTCCTGGGAGGTCTGCATGCCCGTGACGGTAATGATCTCGTAGCCATGCAGATCGCCGATTTTGCCCGCAACGATTGTCCCCCCGGGGTCAGTGTCGCAGCCGCCAGGGCTGTTGCCCGCAAAAGTAGTGAAGGCGCCATTTTTGAATTGCTCAACGACCGTGAAGGTCCCGTCGCGATTGTTTCTCACCGTGAAGTGGCGATCAAATGTGTCCTGGGCCCAATTGTTGCCGCAGGTGCTCGAATCAGGCGAGCTGCTCGCGAACGGCCCGTAGTGCTGGGTCGAGGTGGTCGTGGGGTCTAAGAGCGGCGCCACATTGGTCGTCGAAAATACATCGTCGCCGACTTGTGTGATCAGGGTCAGGACTGCCGTCCCAGTTGATCCGGACCTGGATGGCTCTGATGCTGGCTCGGCGAGGGCTGGGCGAACTCCGAGCGCAAGTACGGCGGCGGCAAGAACCAGTGCTCTCAATGGCTGCATGGCAACTCTCCGGCTGCAACGTCACGTGCAGAGCCTGCCGCGGAGGCTGTAAGCCACCACAACCAAGCTGTGAACGATGCGAAGGCCTTATGTCGGGGACATCGCGACTGAGAATACAGACCAAGGTCCTAGGCTCTGCACCTGTTAGCAAGGGATGGCCTGCATGCAGGTCTGGGTGGTGTTGGCGGCGCCTCCTTTCCCAAGGGATCAGCGTGGGTCCGCCGGCGCGCCGTGTGTCCAGGATAACGAGGTCGAGCGCGACTAAGCAGGTCCACGCGGAGCAGGTTTGAGGTTCGACTGAGAATGGTGTGGTGAAGATCCGGCGGCTAACTGCGGCCCTGGGCAGGGCAGCCTTCGATTCATCTTTGGAAACGCAACAATTGTCTAGCAAGCATGGTGCCACGCCGACTACTCCGGAGTTACAAGTGGTATATGGCAGACGGAATGTTCTGCTACAGGTGTGTGAAGGTTCGTTACTCGTTACATTTGCGCGCTCCACGCTGACGAACCGCCGTCACTGTTGGCGCTGAAAACGCTGGTCGCTCAGCGGTTGCCGCGGGTCGAGTTGCCCGAACTGCTGTTGCAGGTCCGGACCTGGACCGGCTTTGCCTCGGACTTCACCCACGTCAACGAGCACGGCGCACGCGCCGACGATCTGCCGATATCAGCGTGTGCGCCGCGCAGCTTGCCGAGGCACGCAATGTGGGCCTCGAGCCACTGGTGCGGCCAGAGGTCCCAGCACTCACGCACGCTCGACTGGCGTGGATCGGGCAGAACTACCTGCGGACCGACACGATCACCAACGCCAACGCACGTCTTGTCGACGCGCACGCCGCCCTGGCCCTGTGATTGGTGTCGTCTTTGACACGGTCGTCACATCGTTGGTCATGACCTCACGCACAGTGGAGCCCGACTTCGCGAGCACGTCGTACACGCTGAGTATGCCCACGATCCTCCCGCCTGGCTCGCGGACGGGAAGTCCGCTGATGCGGTTCGC
Source organism: Ktedonobacterales bacterium (assembly GCA_035310125.1). GTDB lineage: Bacteria > Chloroflexota > Ktedonobacteria > Ktedonobacterales > JADMIN01 > DATGEP01. The sequence continues at coordinate 5,390 of DATGEP010000259.1, read as the reverse complement.
AACCAGCGCGTCCGCTGCCTCGTGAGTGGAGGATTCAGGCGTCGTCGTGATCACGTTGCTCGTCATCACCTCACGCGCGGTCACGTGCATTGACCGCTGATCCATCGCTTCGATCTGTTCGAGCAGTTCGACGAGTTGATCGTCGTCCAGGCTGACGCGCAGCGTCGCCAGCGCTCGCGTTGGCGCCGTGAGGACCCAACCTCGAAGTGACGGCTCGCGCCGCAACCGTTCCAGGATCTCCGCGACGTGTTCGTTGAACTTGAACCTGTCGTCCATGTGGGGCTCCACCGCTGGGCCACCTCCAGTCTCGCGCGCCCGCGACGGTCTGCGATTCGCAATGATCCCGCTCTGACAACGCAGCAACGGGGGAATCAACAACCGCGTGGCTGATCTGTCGTCACGTCCTGCCCGACTACGGATGGTCCTCAACCTCGGTTGCGTTGGTTTGTGTGGGTGACACTGGAAGCGGTTCCGCCTGACGCTGCGACTCGACCAGGCGCGCCGCGGTTTCCTGCCGCACAAGCAGGACCGGATGGCCCGCGGTGCGAACCAGTGCGTCGGCGACGCTACCAAGTACGGCTCGGGCAGCACCCGTCAGGGCATGGGTACTCATGACAATGATGTCCGCATCTACCTGGTCGGCCGTCGTGATGATGGTCTCCTCCACTCGCTGCCCCTGTTCGACGCGCCCCTCGACATCGATCCCAACTCGCTGGAGACGATTTGCCAGTCCAGTGACGTACCCCTGGGCGCTGTGCAGCGCCTCCTCGTCCCAGGCTGGATCGATGTAGGTTGGCGCCATGGCACCCCCGCTGTTTATCAGCGCAACAGCAAGTGGCACGACCACCTGCACGAGCACGATTCGAGCACGAGTTGCACGCGCAAGTGCCACCGCCGTTCCGAGCGCGAGCGCGCCGCCAGGCGATCCGTCAACCGGCACGAGCAATGTCCGGATGGCCGTCACTTGCCTGCCGCCCGGGCGCTGCAGCAGCACCGGCACAGCGCTGTGCACGAGCGTCCGCTCAGCCACGCTTCCGAGCATCGCGCGTTGCAGCCCGCTCCGACCGTGCGTCGCCATGACCAGGAGGTCGGCTCCCGCGGCCAGGACCTCTTCCACGATCCGAGCGCTCGGTTCGCCTTCACGGGCGGCCGTGTCCACCAGCAGGCTCGTTGCCTGCCGGACTTCCGCGGCCACGCCATCCAGGTACTGAGTAGCGACCGCCAAAAGCTGGGCGACGTTCGCGGCAGAAGGCCCGCGTTCGGGCACGACGCGAACCAGGTGCAGGCCAGCGCCGACCGCGTGTGCGAGCGTACTGGCCGTCGGGAGCACGCTGGCCGCCTCCGGCGTCCCATCCAGCGAGACCAATAGTTGCTTCAGCATCCCAGAGCCTCCAACACGTAGCGTTCGGCGAATTTCCTGACACCGAAAAAGCGTCGGGCGGCGAACCTCATCTCAAGCTTGATCCCGCGCGCCTCCGGGTCGTGCGGACTCGACCGAACGGCTGAACATCAGTCATCCGGGACCACTGGCGCCCCTGCTCGAGCGATCGCTCGAACAGATCGCGCGTGGCTTGCAGGCACTCCTGACCATGACACGGCAGTGGCATCACACCTACCACGCGTTCCTCCCGCATTCGCGCGAACGCAATCGGATGTCGTAGTTTGGTGCCGTCCGCCAGCATCAGTGTGGGCGTCCCGCGCACTCGGTAACGCTCCTGCCCAAGCGGCGCCTCGTTCCAGGACGGCTTCTCGCGGTCGACCGCTGTCGAGTTCCGCAGTCACCCGCCGAACATCGATGCCCACGGCCTGGGCAAGTTCGAGTAGTACGTCGCGGCGGCCGGTATTGCGTCCCTCGGCGAAGAACGCGCGATGTATGCGCAGGTCGAGGTCGAGCAATGCAGCCTCGCTCTGTTGAAGTGCGCACCATGCCACCTCAAATGCTGGCAGCGTTGAAGTCGGCCAATCGTCACCCAGGAAGAGTGCGAATTCGGTCAGCGGCTCCTGGATCGCCGCGAGCCACCACTCCTGCTCCAGGATCGCCCGCGGCGCAGCCTCGCCGCCCATCATCTCCAGCGGAAACGGGCGGACGCGCAGGCGAACACGACCCTCGTATTCGGTGAGAACCACCCACGAAGAGTCTCAGCGTGGAGATCGGCACTTGAGCGCCGGAATGCGCGGCTGCTGCCACACCCAGCGCGGCGAGCAGGCCCCCTGCATCCGCCCACGTCTTCGCGCGGATAGGTTGTCGTGAGCTTGTCGTCGCTTCGTAGTGATGCGTGATCTGTTGCCGTCATTGAGTGCTCCTTCGCTCCGTGATGGTGCATGGACGTCACGAGGACTGTGGCTCTGACGTGCGCGCGTACGGCGTCGTGTTCTCTCTCGCACCGGTTCCAACGCGCCTCCAAGTAGGACTTCGGCTTCGAGCCGAGCAGCGGTCGAGGCCACACGTTCTGAGGTGAACCAGGATGACAGGCCGCCTGTCAAGGTCATGTGATTGCGTACCAGGCCACCGTCAAGAGTTGGGTCGAAACCCTTTGGACTCAGGTGAATCATGCGCGCGATCTTGTGCGCCGATCGCTTCACACTCGGTCTTCCGCCGTCGCCCGCCTACGCCGCGTCCGATAGCTGTCGCACTCGCTTGACAGCACGCGATGTCAACTGCCATCCATCCGAGGACTTGCGCAGCATGCCAGCGGATTGAAGAGCCTGCAGAGCGTTCTCGAGGGTACGATCGGTGAGATGGGCAGCGACGAAGAGTTTCAGCGTGGAGATCGGCACTTGAGCACCGGAATGTGCGGCCGCTACGACGCCCAGCGTGGCGAGCAGGCTTCCGGCATCTTCCCAGCTTGCATTGGATTTCAGGTGCTTGCCGAGCAGGTACTCCCGGATGACCACGGCTTCGTTGTCGTGCGTGTCGCGCGCGCCGTAGACGAGAGTGAGGGTCGATGCGCGGGCAACTGACTCAAGTTCGGCAAGCAGCAGTTGACGTAGTGGTGTGCGCAATTCTTCCTGGTATCGCCCTCGAAAGCTGTTCCATCGATCCGTTCGGTGGCCGAACCACGTGCGGAGCTCGTCGGAGGGTCCCAGTTCCTTCATCCAGGCATCGAGGTGGGCCGCGTCTTTTGATACGCCACGCGGCCAGAGGCGATCGACGAGCACCCGCACGCCGTCGCGTTCGTCAGCTTTCTCGTACGCCCGTTTCAGACGGACGCCAGAGGGACGTAGGTCGTGTCCATTCATCTTACCAGCGTCCTATTCGGGTGATCGCCCGACTCAGGCGATCCGTGGCGTCTTCCGCTTGATCACGACTGGTCCGTGCTTCGGCACCGCCGTCTCGCGGAGCAACCTTCAACACGACTGCACCGACTTCAGGGAACGCGGGCGCTGCGTGTGGGTGTGAGTCGCCGATTAAGCGTGCGTAGAGCGCCTCGTACCGATCGGCCATCATGTGCGAGCAGAAGCGCCGTTCCGCCTCGAGGCGGCAGCGCGCGCGATCGAGTTGGGGGATGCGCGCGACTGCCTGGACTAGCTCGTCCTCGTTCTGGCAGATGAAGCCACTGACTCCGTCCTCCACTACCTCGGGTACACTCCCTGCGCGAAGCGCTAACACCGGGGTGCCGCTTGCGAGGGCCTCGGGCATCACCAGACCGAATGGCTCGGGCCAGCGGATGGGGAATAACAGCGCCGCGGCGTTGCCAAGGAACGCATTCTTGTCCGCGCCACCTACCTCGCCGACCATCTCCATGCCTGGCCCGTCCAGGAGCGGTTGCACCACCTGCTCGTAGTACTGCCAATCTTTGCGAACCTCCGGATCCCGTCGGTCGGGGAGCGGCATCCGGGCGGCGATCTTCAGGGGCAACCCGGCCCGTCGGGCGACCCGGATGGCCGTGTCCAGTCCCTTGTCGTGTGAGATGCGCCCCAGAAACGCCAGATACGCGCCGGGCCGCGCGTTGAACGTATGCTGGGACAAATCGATTCCGTGTTGGATCGTGGCAACCCAACGGGCGTTGGGTTCAGGCCGGCGCTGGGCATAGCTAATGGATACGAGCGGCACATCGGTGAACTCGCGGTAGAGTGGCGCCAATTCGGGCACGTCGAGGCGACCGTGAAGCGTGGTCACCACCGGGCATGGAGCCAGGCGCGCAAGCGGGTATGCCAGGTACCCCACGTGGTTGTGGACGATGTCGAATTCGTGGATTACGCGTGCCAGCTTGCCGAGCGCAACGCCGAGCAATCGCGCCGAGTCCGCATGCGGCAGTGGTTGATGCCAGACCGCCTGCTCCACCACCGGCACAAGGCATGCCGAGGTGGCCGAGTCGCCAGACGCAAAGAGCGTCACCTGGTGCTTGCGGCGGACCAGTTCCTCGGTCAGCGTCGCGACGACCCGCTCTGTGCCACCATAGCGCACCGGCGGGACGCTTTCGGAAATCGGAGCAAGCTGGGCAATCCGATGCGGTTCTCCTTCGTCCGCGGTCGCGTAGCTCGGCGAGAGCTCACTGGAAGGACCGCCGCGGTCACATGTGCTGTATGGAAACGATTCCATCGTAGCATGCGAACCCACCCGACGTCACGCCATCCGACTGGAAGATTGTCGTGCACAGGGTGCACAGCGCTGCTCAGACGACAGCCAATCGCAATACGGGGTGCGAACGCGATGGTGAGGCTGCGGAGTCACGGACTCGCGCATCGCGCCAGAAGCCGCCGACTCAGTGCTGCCCAGACGGCGCTCAACGCCAACGCCGCCAGGTGTACGAAACGCCCAGCGGTATGTATACGCTCATTCTTGCCTGGGCATTGGCGCACGCTGAGAAACTGCTGGTCCAGCCAATGACATCAACCGATTGCCGAACTACACCGCCGACCTCGAAGCTAACGGACGCGCGCGACCCGTGCGGACAGGTGACGCGGCGGCAAGCCCAGACGAACGACGAACGACGAGCTCAGCCGGCAAACGGATCTGCGCCGGCGGCGCGTCAGGATTGTCAATTGCCTCCAGCAGCAGTTCGACGCCATATCGACCCAACTCGCGCATTGGGATGTGGATCGTCGTCAGGCCCAGAAAGGCCGCCACTTCAATGTCGTTATAGCCGACCACCGACACGTCCTCGGGCACGCGTCGACCCGCCTGCCGCGCCGCTTCCAGGATGCCAAGCGCCTGACTGTCGCTGCCCGCGAACACAGCGGTAGGCGGCTCGGGCAGCGCCATCAGGTCTCGCATCGCCTCAGCGCCGGCTTCCGGAGTGAAGTCGGTGACGTGCTCGTACTCTGGCCGCGGCTGCAGACCGGCCTCGGCCAGCGCGACACGATAGCCAGTGTGGCGCGCGTCAGGGTACGCGGGCGCGAAGGGGTCCTCCAGATGGTTTACCAGGGCCATACGCCGGTGCCCGAGG
>DATGEP010000258.1:0-10024 GCA_035310125.1 Ktedonobacterales bacterium | reverse complement strand
CCCGCTGAAGCGCGCGAGCTGGCGGCGCTGGCGAACGGGCGCCTTGGCTGGGCGGTGCGCGCCCTCGAAAAGCCGGAGCTGCGCGAGGAGCGGGCGCACCACATCGAGCAGATCGTAACGCTGGCGGCGGCCCCGCGTGATGTCCGCCTCAAAGCGGCGGCGGGCTTCTCCTCGGATGGCGACACGGCGCGGCGCGTACTGGACGTGTGGACACTCTGGTGGCGAGACGTCACATTGGCCGCGTGCGGTGCCTCGCACCTCACGAGCACCGGCACGGCACGGCGCGAAGCTGAGCGGCAGGGCCAGGCGCTTGGCTGTCCGCGCGCCGAAGCCTTCCTGCGCAAGCTGATCGAGGCGCAGGCAGCGCTCGATGCCAACGCGAATCCCCGCCTCACCCTCGAAGTGCTCATGTTGGATTTGCCACGACTGGGTCACTAGGATGATAGTTTGAGAAACACGAGAAGATTTATAGCGGCAGCGGTCGCGACACGGCGACGCGCACGCGCTCAACGGTAATCAGACCTGCCTGCACCATCGCCTCAACTTTCGGAAAGACCGCCTCGATTTTCTCCTCGCGATCAATCGCGATGATGACCACGGGCAAGTCCTGGGAGAGGTCGAGAATCTTGGAGGTATGGATGCGCCGTGACGGTCCGTAGCCTTCGATTCCATGCAGCACCGTCGCCCCCGCGATGCCTTCCGCGCGCAACAGCTCGACAATGGCGCGATACAGCGGCTTATGGTGATAGTGGTCCGCATCGCCAACATAAATCGCGAGTTTGGTCGCCTCAGTGGTGTTCATCGCACCCCTCCCAACACCCGGCTCACGATTAACCCAAGATACACCGCGACAAGGCCAGCGATAAGCTGCCCCGCCCCGTTTAGCAGGAACGCTTCTATATTACCATCCGTCAAGAGCTCCAGTGTCTCATAGCTGAATGTCGAGAAAGTCGTGTAGCCGCCCAGCACGCCCACCGCCAAAAAGAGCCGCGCCTCAGCGGAGAGCATACCTTCCGTCACCAGACCAAATACAACCCCAATGAGAAATGCGCCCGACACATTGATGAGAAATGTCCCCCACGGGAAATCTGGACTGACACGGGCGGCAATCCATGCCCCCAACAGATAGCGGCCCACCGCGCCCAGCGCGCCACCGGCGGCGACCAGCAATATGCGTACAGTCATGACCCTCGCTACTCCCACCTGTAGGTAATCCATTTGCGAATGGCAAAAAAATGCTTCTACCGGCCGGCTCGCGCTCGTTCAGTCCGCGAGTCCGTACCTGTAGAAGCCATCAGCTCGATCATGAGCAATTGGGGCGAGCCTCATCGCCCAGCGATTCGCCGTCCATCTCAAGACACCGGCAACCGCGCTATCATACAGCATATCACACGCCTCCGCACCCCATCCAGCCTCCATCAGATAGCAGACGGTGATCTATGTTTTGAGAGAGTTTTACGGAATGCCTGACCTGCGATGAGTAGGAGGACCCTGGTGCAGCCCAAACCCGCCTTCCTTGGCCCGCAAACCTCCTCAGCCTTTCAAGACCCCAGCGTGGTCGTCGCCTACCAGTACCGCCCGCCCTATCCCGACGCCGTCTTCGACATCCTCGCCGACCTGATGACCGATAGCCCGCGCCACGTCCTCGATGCCGGCTGCGGGACGGGGTTTCTGGCGCGGCCCTTGGCCGAGCGCGCCGAGCGTGTGGACGCGGTAGATGTCTCTGCCGAGATGGTCGCCCAGGGGAAGCGCTTGCCCGGCGGTGATTCGCCACGCCTGCGCTGGATCGTCGGGCGAGCGGAGGACGCGCCGCTCGATCCACCCTATGCCCTGATTACCGCTGGCGACAGCCTCCATTGGATGGAGTGGGACGCCGTGATGCCGCGTTTCGCGCGCCTGCTCGCCCCACACGGCTACCTCGCCATCCTGACCGTTGGCTGGCTGCCAGTGCCGTGGGAAACCGGCCTGAAAACCATCATCCAGCGCTACTCGACCATTCGCAACTTTCAGCCCTACGATCCCGCCAAAGACGTGGAAGCACGTGGCTTGTTCCGCCGCGTGGGCGAGCGGCACACAGAGCCGTTGCCGTTCACCCAATCGCTCGATGACTACATCGAGTCATTTCATGGTCGCGCCTCGTTCTCGCGCGAGCGCATGGACCCCACCGGCGCGGCGGCGTTTGACTCCGATCTACGGGCGCTCATATCGTCGTTTTCCCAGGATACCGTCGCGTTTCAGCTCGTCGCCGAGATTGTCTGGGGCTCGCCACTCGCGCCACTGCCGTAATCCACGCCCTTTTCGGCTGCGGAAACTGCGGCGTCCATCTTGCGCCGGCGGCCGGGTAGCACAAACGCGAGCGCGATGAGGACGAACGAGCCAAAGAAGATCAGCCAGAAGATACTCTGGATGGCCCACGTTCCCGCTTGCGTACCGATCTGCGCCTCAACCGCTCGCAGCGCCGCCACGACGCGCGGATCGCTCGGACTGATCCCCGTGCCCTGTCCCAGCGCGTGCAGCTGGCCGATGAGGTCGCTCGCCCGAGAGCTCGTGCGATTGACAAGGATCGTCGTGAGGATGGCGACGCCGATCGAGGAGAAGATGAATTTCGTTGAGATGAAGAGCGATGACGCCTTGGCTAGCGCCTCGCCAGTCAGCGCTTCGAGCGCGAGCGTCTGCGCGGCGACGGCGATGAGCGTAAAGCTCAGCCCCACAATGAACAGTTCCCAACGCAGCTCGTCCGGTCCCACGACTGCGGGAATCTTTGTGTGCGTCTGCACTGCCGCGAGAATCTGGCCAGCATCCGCCGTAGGCTGAATTGTGTGGGCGAACAGCCAGGCGCCCAACGCTGAAAGTGACGCCCCAAGCAAGACGACCCAGCGTGGACCGACTGCGCGATACAGCGCCGCGGAGGCAACCGTTCCAACGAGCGAGCCGATTCCCAACGGTACAAGCGCCAGGCCCGTATCCAGCGCGGAGAGATGCGGCAGTCGCACGAATTCGAAATAGAGCGGTAGCAACACGAGCAAGCCGAACGTGATGAGTGCAGTCGCCCAGCTGATGGTGTTGCTCACCAGGAAATCACGCCGCCCAAGTTGCCGCAGATCCAGCGCTGGATCGCGGCTGATACGCAACGCGTACAGGGCAAAGATCCCCAGCACGACAGCTCCGGCGCCGAGGAGCGTCCAGACCAGCCAGTACCCCCAGCCATAGAGGTGCCCGCCTGGGTTTGTTGCCGTCACCGTGCTGGGATCGGTCTGCGTCACCAACTTGAAGGCGTACACAATGGCGACGACGCCAAGAGTCGAGAGCAACAATCCGAGGTAATCGAATCGCGCGCCCCGTGCCGCGCCTGGCTTGTCCCGTGGCAGCACCAGTAGCGCCGCTAGCACGGCGAGGGCGCCAATCGGGAGATTCACATAGAAGATGCTATGCCAGTCGAAGGTGTCAATCAGATATCCGCCCGCGATTGGCCCAAAAACGGGAGCCAGCAAGACCGGAACGGCGACGACCGCGCTCGCCTTGGCCCGCTCTTCTTTCGCGAAGGCGTCAAATGCCAGCGCCGGTCCGATAGGCAACATCAGGCCACCGCCGATACCTTGTACGGCACGGAACGCGATCAGCCAGCCGATGCTGGGCGAGATACCACAAAGGAACGACCCGATAGTGAAAACCGTAATGCCGAGAATGAATATCCGCTTGCGTCCAAAGCGGCCTCCCAGATAGCCGCCGATGGCGACGACGGCGGCGTTCGCCAGAAAGAATCCGGTGACGATCCACTGGCCCGTGTTGACATCGGTGTGCAGCTCGTTTTGGATACGGGCAAGGGCAACGACCACGATGGTCGTGTCCAGCACCACCGGGATCAGCCCCAGCGCAGCCACTAGCGCGATGAGATAGCGATTGCTCTTCCGCATATGTGCGGCTCCTCTCCTCAATACATCTGGATGCGTATCCCGGCCCACCTGCGCGGGCTACCTCGCACCCCTCTCCGCGCAGGAGGGGGGCAGGGGGTGAGGTTGACGCTTCATCTGGCTTCCTGGCTGACATCGTAGCTTCGCGACAGGGGCGCTTCCCCATCCAAAGGGATGGTTCCAGGGAGGGTTATTGAGGAGCGTATCGGAGGGAGGGGATCAGGCGACGAGGTGCCGCTCCCGCGCGCGGGCGACGGCCTGCACGCGCCCATTCACGCCGAGCTTGCGGTAGATATGCGCCACGTGCCACTTCACCGTGCTGAGCGCCACAACCAGATTGCTCGCTATCGCCTCGTTCGAGTGGCCCGCTGCCAGGAGGCGCAGCACCGCCAGCTCGCGCGGCGACAGCGTCTCGGGCAAAGAGAGTGCGGGAAGCTCGACCACACGCCCAAATGCCGCCAGCAACGCGAACGCATGGGCGCGCCTGGGAGACTCGGAGCGGCTGGCCACATAACCGGCCAGCGCTTCTGCCATCGTCTCACCTTCGTCGAGGAATACACGCATGATGCCCTCAGGCGCGGCAAGGGTGAGCGCCGTGTCCAGCTCGCCCAGTGCCGCCTCGCGCTCGCCCAGCATCCAGTGCGCGCGCGCCAGCAGCATCCTGGCTTCCAGCACATTGCGCAAGCGCCCGGCGCGCGTTGCCGGGACGCAGGTCTTTTCCAGCGGCGCGATGACGTCACCAGCACACCCCTGTGCCAACGCCACGCGCGCGAGCGTGAGATCTTCTACCTCGCGCAGGAGGGGAAACAGCGTGCCCGGCGCTTGGTTCCCCCGGCTGCGCAGGCATGCGTCGGCCCAGCTAGCGGCCTCAGCGATTTGGCCCTGCGCGATCAGGACCCGCACGCGCATCATCTCCATCTGGCTCAAATCCCAGGACGCGACCTGTTGTGTGCGGATCAAGTGGCGAACCTCCTCGAAGCTCGCCATCGCCTCGTCATACTGGCCGCGAGCTGCCTGCACCATTGCCAGCGAGACGAAACCGTCATTCACGAACTCAGCCGATCCTAGATGCAAGGCAATCGCCAGCGCGTGGCGCAGAGCATCTTCCGCGCCATCGAGATCGTTCATCTCGCGCTGGATCTCACCCAGGAGGCAGTAGGCCATGGCGGTGATGGGAAGCTCCTGACCACCCACGCGCGGCACCAGCCTCAGAGCCTCGCGACTGGTTTGCGCCGCGCGATGCAGGCGACCCTGATAGAGCTCGATGCCGGCCTTGGTCTCCAGGGCCATGAATGCCACAAGGATATTGTCCGCTTGCAGGCTTTCCTCGGCAATCGCCGCCATCGTAATGGACGTCTCGAACAGGTTATTCTCGCCAAGCGCACCGACAATATTGGTGATCCAGATCGCCAGCGTGCGCAGCAGGTGATTCCTTGGCAAAAGCTGTTTCGCCGCCTCGGTGGCCAGCGCCGCGCCGCCCGCGAAATCTCCCTCGATCATCAGCAAGATGGCTCGTGCGACGCCAATCTCCCCTGCGAGCTCATCGGAGCGCGATCCCGCCTCCGCTGTTCGCTGCTCCAGCTCGTCCAACCATGTGGACGCCTCGGCGCCCGCTCCCTGTAAGAACAATCCGACGGCGAAGAGCACACACAGATGGGAATGCGCCAGGATGGTCTCGCGTGGCAGGTCACGTGCCCAGCCGACAAGCCCCGTAGTTTCCCCGCGCAAGATGAGCCGGTCGCTCTCGCCTTCGATCAGCGTCGCGGCTTCGTCAAACGCCTGCGCCACCAGGAAATGACGAATCGCTTCACCAAGCATACCCTGCTGCCGTAGCCACGCAGCCGCCCGCCGGTGGCACTGCGCCAGCGTCTCTGGCGCCGTACGCCCAAGTCGCTCGCACAACACCTCAGCGAAGAGCGGATGGTAGCGATACCACATGTACCCTGGATCGAGCGGCGTGACGAATAGCTGCGCCTGCATCAGGCGCTCCAGCATCGCCGCGCTGTCAGTCCGTTCCGTAACCGCGTCGCAGAGCGGACCGCTCAGGCGCTCCAGCATCGCCGTTTGGAGCAGAAACGCCTGCACATCTTTCGGCTGATGCTCCAAAACCTCATCAATGAGATATTCGGCGACATAGCGCGGCGTCGCGGTCATATTCGCGGCAAGGCCTGGCCGGTCAACCTGGATACGCAGCGAGAGCGCGGCAAGCTGTAGCCCTGCCACCCAGCCTTCCGTCCGCTCATCAAGCTGGCTCACCATTTCCTCCGGCAGCAGAACGTGCATCGTCTCGCGCAGGAAACGCCCCGCCTCATCGGTGGAAAAGCGCAGGTCTGTCGCGTGCATCTCGGCGATCCGCCCGCGTGCGCGCAACCCCGCCAGCGGCAACGAGGGATCGGAGCGTGTGGCGAGGACGAGATGTAGTGAGGCGGGCGCATGCTCGATCAGAAATGCCAGGCCCGCATCGCTCGCGGCCGTCGCCGCCCGGTGGTAGTCGTCTAGCACGAGCGCGATGGGCGTCGTCGCGGCGCTGAGCGTATTGATAAGCACCGTCAACACGTGCTCGATAGGCGGCGTGCGCGGCGTTTCCAGCATGCGTCGCGCCGTTGCACCCGCACCCGGTCGGACACTATCGAGCGCAGCCAGCACATATATCCAGAAACGCACCGGATCCCGCTCTGTCTCTTCGAGCGAAACCCACGCGACCTGCCAGCCTTGCTCGCGTAGCTGCTCACACGTCACAATCAGCAGTGTCGTCTTACCAAAGCCTGCCGGTGCGGCAAGAATCGTGCAGGGCCGCTCGATACTCTCCACACACTTCGTCACCACTTCCGGGCGCGCGATAAGGGACAGCCCAGGCAGCGGCACCGCGATCTTCGTCGCGATCAGCGGTGACATCGGCCCTCCCAAGAAATCGTCACGTGCTTCCTGCCCGCCCGCGGTCGCTAGCTCTCGCGCCGCCTGCTCCATGCGTGGGAGAGTCACGTCCGTCGAGCGTCCCAGGTACCTCTTGCGCAGCACCCCATCTCGCTGGCGATAGGCATACCAGAAGCGCCGGCCGGAGCGCTCCTCATGCCGCGCCGTGAACGACCCTTCCGTGCCGGCGAACGTGAAGGATCGCGCCTCGTGCAGCCAGTCAAACCATTTCGGCGCGCCAACCCGCACGGATGCATCGTGCGCCTTCACAGATAACCGGCCATCGCGCACCGCTGGCAAACGTGACATAGGGATGGGCCTCACTCACAATTGGGTAAGTTTGGGTATGCTGGGATAAGCATAGACCATGTGGCTACTCTAAAGCCAGCCTTTCTGCTCGGCCATGTGCGCCGCCTCCACCCGATTGTGCGCCCCCAGTTTCTGAATAGCCGTCGAAAGATAGTTACGAACGGTTCCCTCCGTCAGCACAAGCGCCGCGGCAATCTCCGCGACTCCCGCGCCATGCGTCGCGGCGGTTAGCACCTCGCGCTCGCGATCGGTAAGCGGGTTGGCGCCCGATGCCAGCGCTTCGGTGGCGAGCGAGGGATCCACCACATGCTCGCCAGCCATCACCCGCCGGATCGCCGCCGCGAGCTGAGCAGCCGGCGTGTCCTTCAGCAGATAGCCCGCCGCGCCGCTTTCCATCGCGCGCCGCAGGTAGCCAGGCCGCCCAAACGTGGTCAAAATCAGGATGCGGCACGCGGGCAGCTTTATATGCAAGTCTTTGGCGGCGGTGATACCATCGCAGCCGGGCATCTCGATGTCGAGCAGCGCCACATCGGGTCTGGCTTCCAGCGCCGCCGCCAGCACTTCGTCGCCCCGGCCCACCTCGGCGACGATCTCGATATCATCTTGCAGCGAGAGCAGCGCGGCCAGCGCACCGCGGACCAGCGCCTGATCCTCCGCCAGCAGTATCCGCATCACGCCGTCTCCCTCGCTTCCTCGATCGCCGTGCGCCCGCCGGTATCGTCCGCCGGCACCCGCGCTCCCTCATCTCTCATGCTCCTGGCGCGCTGGTTGGCGATGTCCTTCGCGTCGCCGTCCTCATGCTGCGCCGGGACGGCGACCGCCAGGCGAAATCCTCCGGCCGCGCCGGGGCCGGCTTCGAAGTGGCCACCCAGCGCCTCCACACGCTCGGCGAGTCCACGCAAGCCATTGCCGTCGCCGCCGTTACTCCCGTCGTCCGCCATCACGCCTCGTTTGCGCACGGCGCTCATCCAGCCGCCGCCATCGTCGCCAATCTCGATACACGCATCCTGGCCTGCCTGCATGACCCGGATGCGGCAGTGGCGGGCGCGGCTATGGCGCATCACATTCGTCACGCCCTCGCGCACGGTCCACGAAAGCACTGCTTCCGCCGTTGGCGAGAGCGAGCCGAGCAGACGGTCGTCAGCATCGCAGCGAAGCGCGATGCCTGCCGCCGCGAGCATCTTCTCCGCTTCATGCAGCTCGCTGGCCAGTGTCGCCTGACGATAGCCGGATACCGCTTCCCGCACCTCGCGCAACGACTCCCGCGCCGCGCGCTCGATGTCATCCAGCTCGCTGGCGGCTCGCGCGGGGTTCGCTGCCATGAGCTGACGGGCAAGCTCGGTCTTGAGCGCGATGAGCGAGAGGCTGTGTCCCAGCAGGTCGTGTAGGTCGCGAGCAAAGCGCAGCCGCTCCGCCGCCACGGCCAGTCGCGCGACCTCTTCCCGCGCCGCTCGCAGGTCCCGCGAGGTAAGCCGGGACCGCGCCATGATGATACATACAGCGCCGACGATGGCGACGAAGACCGCTCCGCTAAAGAAGCTGCTCCAGCTCGGCTCGCTGCGCCAGATGCCAAGCGCGGTGATAATGAAGGCCACAGCGACGCCCAATACCGCCTGGACCGTCGGCAGCCGCCCGCCCGCGCAAGCCGCCACGTAGATGAAGAGCTGGCCCCATATCTGCACGTCGCTCGCCGCCAGTACCCAGGCAATAATAATCAGGACGGCCACTGGCAGCCATGCCCGCACTGACCAAGTCCGCGCCGGCAGCTTCAATGTGACGAGCTGCCCTGCCTCATACAGGGTTGCCGCAAGATAGACCGCAAAGAAGATGGCTACGCCACTCAAGGATGCAAACGCCTGCGGGGCTGTCGGGTGCTGCCGGAGAAAGCCTACAATGGCCGGGATCATTAGCGGCACCCAGATCACCCAAATCGCCCAAATTAACAGGGCGGAGCGGCGTTCCATGGGTGAGGCGTCGCCGAATAGCAATGTCCTCAACATAGAAGCGTCCTCCGTTCTCTCGCCGGCTCGCGCGGATTTTGGATAGATTGGCCGCGATGGGCCGAATTTCCCACCCGCATAAGCGCGCTTCGTGTCCATGAAATCCCCCCTCGCCCAGTGGGGAAAGGGGCGCGGGGGCAGAATCCAGACGCGACCCTCGGCCGCATTGTACGACGCTCCACGCCATCCACGCTGTAGGGGCGTCCGGTGGACGCCGCCGCACACACGCTACTGCACGATGACGGTCAGGTTCATGCCTGGGTGGACCAAGCAATAGATATGATACGTTCCGGCGGCGGTAAAGGGGCCAACCTCGATGGTCCCGCTATTGATGCGCAGGTTGTTTAGTGCCGGCGCTCCGGCGGGCTGCGTCGCGTTGTGTGCCCGATTGCTCGCATCCCATGATCCGTACGTGAGGATGTGTGGGATGCCGGCGTCATCGGCGAAGATGAGCCTGGAGCTGACCGGGATGGTGATAGAGGACTGGTCGAAGCTGGTGGCACCAAGATGGATGGCGTGGTGGATGGGACGGTTTTCATATGTTCGACTCCTTATCACCTGTAGAACGCGACCGGAATGGCACGCTGTGCGATAACTGGGCGACTGACGTGCCATCCGCTATGCGAGCGCACAGTTACCGGCCGCGCCCCCGGAAAAAGAGCGTGGAGAGCCACAGGAACGTGCCCGCGTTCGCGATGATCACCGGCGTCCAGTCGTTGAGGTTATGCGCGCCCACGGAGCTCGGATCGGGATTGCTGATGCCCATTGCGCCTAGCACGATGCAAGCGATGATCACAATCACCGCCAGCACCGTGATGCCGATGACGGCACCGCGAGCGGGTACGTGCGCCACGCTTGCGTGGAAGAAACGCGCGGCAAAGAGCAGCAGGA
>DATGEP010000257.1:0-2934 GCA_035310125.1 Ktedonobacterales bacterium | reverse complement strand
CATCTCGGATGGGCTTGCGGATAAGATCGCCGCCCGCCTCGCGCATGCCAGCCAGACGAGCGACCCGGAGGCGCTTGCTGAATCGTGGCGCCGGCGCGCGGAGGAGACGGGCCGGCCGGGTGGTCTGCCACTGGCTGAGGCGTTCAAGCGGCTCACCTTATAGTGGCGCGCCGCATGGATCGCTGTGAGGCGCTTATGAGCATGCGGACAAGCACGGCCAGAAATGCGAGCAGCCAAGCCGCAAATGCTGGGCTTGCGTACGAGCCGCTCAGGTAACGAAGAGTGGGAAGCAGTGTTCGAGATCATCGCGTACGCCAGTATCCGTGCCACCGATCCTCGCGTACGTCTCATGAGGCCTGGGGGGAGGCCGCCAGCCCGGACACCAGCGGGAGCTGGCCGCCTCCCGAACGCGGTTGCCGAGCGGTCAGCCGCTGATGTTCACCTGCGACGGGACATTGGATGCTGTAGCCGTTACCACGGCTCCGCTAGGCGTGGTTACCATGCAGGTGAATGAGACGGTCCCTTTGCCTGGCGACGTTTCCGTTCCTGTGAAGCTGGGGCACGTAATCAGCCCATCTGTGGACGTGACGGTCTCAGATACGGTTTCATCGTTGACGGTGACGTTCGAAACATCTACATGGTGTGCCGCGGGAAGCAACGCGTAAAAGTATATAGACCCATTCCCGTTGTTGCCATACGCATTGGGATTGCTGGGCTGAGACCAGATCCAGAACCCCGCTGGGCCGGCGGACGTGCTGATGCCGGTTGCGCTGAGAATCACCTGCGTGTTGCTGCTGGCGCTGGCGACACCGACCGTGCTCAGCATCAGTGCCAATGCAATCAGCAGGGCGACAGGCCATCGAGCGACCCGCGGACACGAGAGCCTTTTCATGTGTTCCCCCCCTCTCATCACATCAAGAAGCAGCCGATCTTGGGACGTTCTGTGTCAGTTGGCCGCTACCACCTCCCTCCGTTACCACACTCCCCGCTCTCTTGTCTCTAGCTGGTCGCACAAGCCACTGTCGGACTGTCCACAACTCGTGCGGAGTGGGATGAGCTGCGGGCCTTCAGCCCACGAAGCCCACTTAACTATTACTAGTTCACCCGCCGGGTATACCCCTTCCAGTAGGGTTCACGCAGCTCTCGCTTGAGGATCTTGTTCGCGCCGCTCTTCGGCAGAGCGTCCAGAAAATCCACCGAGCGCGGACACTTGTAGCCCGCAATCAGCGTCCGGCAGTGCGCGATCAGGTCGTCCGCCGTCGCCGTCATATCCGGGCGCAGGACGACGATGGCCTTCACCGCCTCGCCCCACTGGGCATCCGGAACGCCGATCGCCGCCGCTTCCAGGACGGCGGGATGGCTATACAGCGCCGCTTCCACCTCGGTTGAGTAGACGTTCTCGCCTCCGGAGACGATCATATCCTTCTTGCGGTCCACGACGTAGACATACCCATCCTCATCCATGGTCCCCAGATCGCCGCTATAGTACCAGCCATCGCGCAGCACCGCCGCCGTCTCCGCCGGTTTGCGCAAGTAGCCAAGCATGATGTTCGCGCCGCGCGCGATGATCTCTCCGACCTCGCCTGGCGCCACATCCTCGCCCTGATCGTTTACCACGCGCACCGTTACGCCCGGTATCTCGCGCCCGCAGGAAAGCAATCGCCGTACCGCTCGCTCATCCCCTTCCGGCTCATGCTCCTCCGGCATGAGCAGCGTCAAAACCGGCGCTGCCTCGGTCATGCCGAACGCCTGCGCGAACTCGCATCCGAAGACTCGCAGCGCCTCCTTCAACCGGTCCGGCGCGATGGGCGATGCCCCATACGTGATCATTTTCAGGCTGGAGAAGTCCGCGGTATGGACGGCTGGATGCGCCAGCAGCATGTTGATCATCGTCGGCACCCAGGTGACACGGGTCACGCGCTCCCGCGCCACCAGATCGAATGATCCCACCGGCTCAAACATGCGCTGCACAACGTGTGTCGCGCCCACCCAGAAGAAGACCCAGGCCAATGGCCCACCGGAGAGGTGGAACATGGGCGTAGCGTGGAGGCAGACATCACGGCTGGTGTAATGGAGCTGCCCCTGCACGTTCAATGCATTCGCGCAGAGGTTGCGGTTGGTCAGCATGACGCCTTTGGGAAAGCCAGTCGTCCCGCCAGTGTAGAACAGGCCCGCGATATCTCCCTCGTCGAGGGCTGGCGGCGTATGAAGATCTTCCGCCGCGGACACCAGCTCGTCGTAATCGCGCATATCCGCTGGGGTCGCCCCGCCGGTCGCGCTGGCATGCACATACGTCCGCACGGTCGTCAGTCCTGGTCGCGCCGCCTGCGCCAGGGGTCGTAGCGTGTCATCCACAAAGAGCGCCAGCGCTCCCGCGTCGTTTACGGTGTAGATGATCTCCGGGGGAGCCAGCCGGACGTTGAGCGGCACGATGACGGCGCCCAATTCAAAACACCCGGCGTATAACTCCAGATAGCGGTGGCAATTCAACATCAGCGCCGCAACCCGATCACCCTTGCCGATGCCCAACTGGCACAGCGCCCCCGCGACTTGCCGTGCGCGCCGGCCAAACTCGCTATACGTCAGGCGATGCTCGCCGCAGACCACGGCGGTCTTGGTTGGGAAGAGGCGCTCAGCGCGGCGTACCATGTCGCGAACGACAACACCCGATGAGCCGGTCGTCGCGGGAACGAGAGCGGCAGAGGGAAGCGGAGCGGTGGCCGTTGTGATACCAGAGGCGACAGAAAGTGAATCCATGGGATACTCTCCAGTAGCAACTCAGAGGCGCAACTATGAGGACAATGGCAACGAGGACAACCATCCCGCGCACGTCGGCGGCGCGCTAGTCCTCGGGCGGGATACGTGTTGCCTGCGACCAGACCGCCTGCCAGTGGCCATCGCGCTTCTCGTAGATATCAGTATGCCAGTACGTCC
>DATGEP010000256.1:0-2509 GCA_035310125.1 Ktedonobacterales bacterium | reverse complement strand
TGGATAACGGATCAGTAGACGTCAGACTCACCAAGAACGCCCCATCTTTTTCAATACCTATTAGGCGGTCGTGTAAGCCCGTGTACGGTACGTAATAATCGATGAATGCGTATGAGCCAGCGCGTGCGGACGCCCAAAGCGCACGTAGAGCAAACCACCGGTACACCGCCAATTTCCACGTTTCGAGCATTATTAGTCGTTAAGCTGATCCCGAACTTGGCCAGCAAACCACCCAGTGAGGTAACTAGCACCGCCCAAGATGGCCAAGTCCGTTAGGAACCTAGTCCTGGGTATCGCAAGACCGCTGGTGTAACGTGAACGCGCGTGAACGCTTGAGCGCCTGGGCGGTTGGATGGCCACCGCTACGCTGTCCGGGAGGATATCCGGTGTCCCGACCGTGGCGCAAGGAGGCTCTCGCATGGCCCGTGAAGCTCCCCGCATCGACCTGTCCCCCTACGAGATCATCGACCTCCGCCGCCTCGCCAACGCCCCCTCGACGCCACAGGCCCTGGCCTTCCGCGCCCGCATTATCCTCCGCTGCGACTCCGCCTGCCGACGCGGCGTCCCACGCAATGATCACATCGCGGCCGAATTGGGCTGCGACCCCGACACGGTCGCCAAGTGGCGCCGCCGCTTCCAGCGGCACCGCTTCGCCGGCCTGTTCGACGCACCGCGCAGCGGCCGCCCTGCCGCTTTTTCCCCCTGAGGACAAACACAAAGTCCTGGTCCTGGCCACCACGCCGCCGGCGGATGTCGGTGTGCCGACCTCGCACTGGTCGCTGGACGACCTCGCCTATCACATCCTCAAGGATAACCATTACCGGGACATGAGCCGCAGTACCATCCAGCGCGTGCTGGCCGAGGCAGACCTGCAACCGCACCGTAGCCGCTACTGGCTCCAGAGCCATGATGCCGATTTTGAGGCGAAGACGTTGGACGTGTGTGGTCTGTATCTGCGTTCGTTGGCGTTGTATGCCCAAGGCGAACTGGTGATATCGGTGGATGAGAAAACCGGCATCCAAGCCCTCGAGCGCAAGCATGCCACGCTGCCGATGCGGCCTGGGCAGATCGAGCGGCGTGAGCACGAGTACGTGCGGCACGGGACGCGTTGTCTGATCGGTAGCTTGGTGGTGCCGACCGGTCAGGTGCTTGGCAGCGTCACCGCCACGCGTGGGCGCTGGGATTTCGTGCGGCACATCAGCGCGGTGGTGGAGCAGTTTCCCCAGACGAAGCGCTTCCATTGGGTCATGGACAATCTGAACACGCACTGGACGTTGGAACTGTGCCGCTACCTGGCGTTCGAGAGTGGTTGCTGGGTCAAAGGTCAGGAGCAGAAGTTGCGGACCGGGCGACAACGGCGGGCGTTTCTGACGGCGGGTTGTGGGCGGCATGTGGTGCATTTCACGCCGAAGCATGGCAGCTGGCTGAACCAGATCGAGATTTGGTTTGGCGTGCTGAGCCGGCGGGTATTGCGGCGTGGGGATTTCACGTCGGTAACGGACCTGACCCAGAAGATCCTGGCCTATATTGCCCACTACAATGCCCATTTCGCTCATCCCTATGAGTGGACCTATACCGGACAACCGGGGGCGAGCGGCGATCGGCGGAAGCGGAGGCGGCTGCGCTTCCGCAGACGGCAGCTTATGCACATGCGACTACCTTAACCCGGCGGTGTTGTGAAAACCCAGGACTAGGTACTGGCGAGTGCCACGTAGGGACATTGAGGTACAGTGCGAGACGTAGCTGGGGGGCTGCGACCCATCCGGACTCATCACGCGCCAGGCCCCGTAGAATACGATCAAGTCCCGCTTGTGCATTGCAATCAAGGCACTTACAGAGTGTGACCGATGGCCGGGAACCAATTGCCACCAAGGCACTTACATAGCCTAACCCTGAGGTTTCCTGCGAGCGAGCGGCGACAGGTGGGCGTGCCCACCGGGCAGGACTGCGCCCGGAGGGTCTCGGCGTCCATGGAGCCGTGCAGGTTCTTGTGATTCGTTGGTCACCTCGCGAAAAAGATTCGTGGTTCCCCGCCCCACAAGGGAGCGGTGGATACTCTGTGGTTCATCCCTTCCGGACGCTCTCAGGCGGCCCGCTGCGCCGGAGCCAGCACGGCCGGGGGCGCCGCCGAGCGGGCCAGGCGGTCCTTCAGCCGCAGGAACGGCCGCTCGATCGCGTAGTAAGAGACGAGCGCCGCCGCCAGCGACAAGAGCGGCATTGCGACCATACCGAGCGGCTCGTCACGCTGCACGCCGGCCAACCGCAGCCCGTACATCACCACAACGTGATAGAGGTACAACCCGTAGGAGATCCGCCCGATGCCCACGAGCGGCGTCGATTCGAGCAGCACGCGCGCGACCGCCGACGGTGCGATCAGCAACCGGATAATAATGACGCCGACGAGCATTGCCACGACCGTCAAGAGTCCGTGGAAGTAGAGCGTGCGCGTCTCGGCGCTGAACGCGGCGAGGTATGCAAGCAACAGTGCGGCGACGGTCGCTGCGCCGCC
>DATGEP010000255.1:0-10344 GCA_035310125.1 Ktedonobacterales bacterium | reverse complement strand
CCACCGCGCCCGGATCCGGCTCACCCGGCCTCTTCGATGTCGTCCTTGAGCTTGTCGGCGCCCAGCACGCCACCCTCCGGCAAACGCTCACCCTCTGGCAGCGCGAGCAAGACCGCATCCTCAACCGCACCTGGCGTCGCCCCGGCGGCCTCGCCCGTCCCGCTGGCCTGTGACTGTTATATCGCCGGTCACGCCCACGCAGCGCACCTGCTAGCGGCCTCCCTCTCCTCGCAAGCAGAGGGATCGAGGGTGAGGTCGTCCTTCGTGTCGAACCTCGTATCCCCACAAAAAGGAGACTATCCCATGCTGCGCTCCGGTCTCGCACTCTACGCCTACACCCCACCCAACGGCCCCTATTCGCTGCTCACCAGCGAATTCGGCGAGCAGATCGAAGCCCTCGAATTCAGCACCGTCGCCCCCGGCGGCTTCGGCGACCTCACCTGCCTCCTCAAGCTCCCCAACGCACGCCTCCCCCGGCCCGAGCTGAGCCTCTTCTCCCGTGTCTGCCTGCGCGACGGCCTCTACACCTGTTTCGGCGGCGAGTGGGCCGATCCCGCCCTCGTCCTGGACGGCGAAGCCGGCGAATACATACTTCTCTCCGCCCTCGGCGGCGGCTCCGCCCTGCGCGACGACCCCGACGACGCCACCTACAACACCGCCACCACCGCCCAGGCCATCATCGCCAGCGAATTCGCCAAACGCAGCGCTTACCTCACTCTCGATCAGGACCAAACCGCCGTCCTGCCCACCGCCCCCGCCAGCGCCTTCACCCCCGTCTACGACGGCTACAACCTCGAAGAAATCCTCCATGACCTCATGGGCGCTCTCGGCGACTACGTCTGGACCGTCTATGACCACCCCAGGAACCGCGACTGGGCCGGCTTCCCCACCTGGCAGCTCCGCGCCCACTCCCGCGACACCACCACCGTCTCCTACCTCGCCCTTGGCGAAGACATCCTCGCCTGGCGTGTCATGCCCAGCTCCCAGCGCGCCTACAACGTCGTCGAAGTCGCCTTCGTAGACCCCACCGCCGGCCCCGGCGTCCTCACGGTCGGCGACTCCCGCCTCAACGCCGACGGCTCCCAGGGAGCCGCTCCCTTTCGCCGCCGCAAGCTCCGCCGCAATCTTGGCGCGCTCCCCCTCACCAGTGCCCAGGCCACCGCCATCGCCAGCGCCTGGCTCGCCACCTACAGCAATCCCACCAACAAAGTCGAAGTCGAGCTGCGCGCCGTTCGCGACGCCAATGGCAACGCCCTCCCCTTGCATCAGGTTCGCGCCGACACCAATCTCTTCATCCCTGAGCTAGCCGTTCGCGGCCAGCCGCTACCCACCGGCCCCACCCCCAGCGTCAACGAATTCTGGATCGCCGAAACCACCTACCAGGAGACCGCCACCGGCGACCCCCGCCTCACCCTCCAGCTCGACAACTACGCCGACCGCGCCGTCGCCCTTCTCGCACGCCTCCAGATCGCCGACGAAGCGCGCCAGCGCCGCCGTGGCGTCTACCGCCCCGTCCAATCCCCCGGCGCACAGCAGGTCGGTTACTGCTCCATCCGCTACCCCAGCGCCAGCGCCGGCCAGCGCGTCGGTGTCGGCCTCAACTTCGTTCCCATCCTCTCGAACACCCCCACCGGCCTCACCTTCACCACCATTGCCAGCACGAATGTTGGCAGCGGCCCCACCGTCACCGCCGGCACCCTCACCCCCTATGGCTGCGAGATCACCGTCACCGCCTCCACCTCCGGCGCCGTCATCTGGACCGGCAAATACACCACCCAGGGAGCCTGACATGCGCCCACAAATTGAAATTCCGGCAGAATCGGCAACTCCCTTTCCTTCCTCACCTCTGCTCAATGGCGAAGGGCACCTCGCCTCGCTCCGCTGCCCTCGCGCCAAACTCCCATTTCCGGCAGAATCGGCAACCGCGTTCCGCCCGCACAGGACGAAAAATTGGAATCCCGGCAGAATCGGCAACCGCGCGCTCCCCTCGCCTCGTGGGAGAGGGGCTGGGGGTGAGGTTCCCTATTCCCGGCAGAATCGGCAACCAATTTTGAGATTCCGGCAGAATCGGCAATTCCACTCTCTTGCTCATCACTCTCCCCGCGCACCCCGTCGTGCATTCCCTGCCCACCTCGCGCTGTCCCCACCTTCCGGCAGAATCGGCAACCGTTGCTTCATCCCGAAATCCGAATTCCGGCAGAATCGGCAACCGCCTCTTCCCTCGTCGCGCACGGAGGCGCACGCCGCGGAGCGAAGCGGTGGGCCGTGGGTGAGCTTCCCGTAACGCCGCTCGTAACGCTTCCGGGACGCGCATGCAGTATGCTGTAGCCGGGTACTGACCTGTTGTGCTTACGACGGTTGGGCAGATCGGCAGATTCGTCGAAGATGTACGCGTATCCTGGGAAGGAGAGACTTGAGTGGACGCCATCATGCTACCCGGCAGGATTTCACGTGAAAGCGAGTTCGTCCGCGGCCTCACCGGAGCCTGTGGACCCAATTCCGCCGCAATGGCCGAGCGCTGGTCCGATCAATCCCGGCTCGAAACCTTTGAAGTCTACGACCGCATGCGCGCCGTCGGTCGCTGCGACTCCAACGGCAGCTCCACCCTCGAAGCCCTCGCCGACGATGCCCGCGCGCAGGGCTACCGCGTAGACGTGCTCCCCTTCAGCGAGCCTATGCCTGAGCACCAGTGGCGCGCCTTCTTCGAGCGCCACGTCGGGCGCCAGGCCATCGTCATGGAAACCTCCAACGGCGCCGCCCTGCGCGACCTCCTTTCCGGCGAAGGCGAGAACGCCAATCCCAGGCACCCCCTCCAGTATCACTTCATCATGGTCGCCGGATGGAACCCAGGCGGCTACTCCGACCGCGCCCGCCGTCACGTGCCGCCCGGCTGGTGGTGCGCTGACGGCGACAACTTCGTCGCGGGCGACGTGCTCGAATACTATCCCAACGACGTGCTCGCCGCCTCCCGTCCGTGCGCCGCGCTGGCCGTCTACGCGCGCCACGACTTTCCCGCGCCACACCCCGCTGTCCCCACACCGAAAACCATCACAGCGCCCGCTGGCTGGCATGATGACGGCACAACCCTCACCGCTCCCAACGGCCATCCCATCGTTGCCGCCTTCCGCGCGCACGTCCTCGCGCATGCCTGGCCGCCCGACAACGTTCCGCTTGAGCCACAGCGCCAGGTCGCCGTCGCGAGCTGGCAGGCGTCGCCCCCTGGCCCCGGCACGCGCCAGGTGTTCCTGCGCACCGCCCTGCGCGCCGACCCCGCCGGCGTCGTCACAGAGCTACCGCTCGGCGCCGAGCTACTCGCCGTCGAGGCCCGGCACACCGCGCCACCATCGCCCGCCGTTCCCTCCACCAATCCCGACCCCAACATCGCTCAGCAGGTCGCAACCATGCTCGGCGCGGACTATCAGCCGGCCCCACCGGCCCCACCCGCGCCCCCTACGCCTCCCGCACACTAACCATGAGTGCGCCAAACAATAGCGCCTCCTTGTTACGGCGCCTCCCCGCGCGGGGAGGCGCGCTACATCATGGAGCGCGCCCCCTAAGCGGGACAGGATCGGCAACCGCGCCAACTACAACACACGAATCGCGGCAACATCGGCAACTTCCGCTCCCACGCTCTCCGATGAGGGCGAGATCAGAGGCACAGGCACAGGTAAGTCTGCTCATGAATACATCTTCGACTTCCAACCCTGCGGCTACTGCGAAAATATTTTCAGCTGGATATGGCCTTCACCGCCCAATAGCCCACCGTATCCCACGCCACGTCCCCCGTTATCCTCTGCACCCTCCGCGTTAAACTCTCATCTCCCCCGCCGTGCTAAAATGCGAAGGGCGCGCTAATCCGCCGCCGCTAACCCACGACCCATAACCACCCACACTACATTCCACAGCCCGCGCACCGCGGCGCGGCGGAGGGGCCCTGATGCCAGCACACAGCGATAGCCACGACAACCCACCCACCACCGAGGCGGACCACGCCCATTCCCACCACTCCCACCACTCCCACCCTCGCCAGCCAGTCACCATTGGCCGCACCGGCCACGACCGCATCTCACTGGCTGACGTCATCGCCGTCGCCTGCGACGGCGCGCCGGTCGCCATCGCCCCCGATGCCCTGGACCGCGTCCGCGCTGCCCGCGCCTTCGTCGAGCGCATCGGCGCCGAAGAGCGCACCGTCTACGGCGTCACCACCGGCTTCGGCCACCTGAGCAGCGTCAAGATCCCCACCGACCAATTTGCCGACCTCCAGCGCAACCTCATTCGCAGCCACTCCAGCGGCGTCGGCGAACCGTTCGACATCTCCACCGCCCGCGCCATCATCCTTCTGCTTGCCAACAGCCTCGCCCGTGGTCATTCCGGCGTTCGCCCAGTCGTCCTGGATCTGCTCCTCGGCCTGCTCAATCGCGGCGTCACCCCCATCGTCCCCATGCGCGGCTCCGTCGGCGCCAGCGGCGATCTCGCCCCCCTCGCGCACCTCAGCCTCGTCCTCATCGGCGAAGGTGAGGCCGAATACGACGGCAAGCGCCTCCCCGGTGGCGAAGCCCTCCGCCGCGCCGGCCTCGATCCGGTCACGCTCGGCTCCAAAGAAGGTCTCGCCCTCATCAACGGCACCCATGCGATGGAAGCCTGTAGCGTCCTTGCCCTTGCCGACGCCTGGCGCCTGCTCCGCGCCGCCGAAGTCGCCGTTGCGATGTCCACCGAGGCGTTACTGGGCAGCTACAAGCCGCTCGACCCGCGCATCCATGCCCTGCGGCCCCAGGCTGGCCAGCCCGTCACCGCCGCCCGGCTCCGCGCGCTGCTCGACGGCAGCGAGATCAACCCCAGCCACGCCGATTGCAACCGCGTGCAGGACCCCTACACCCTCCGCTGCGCCCCCCAGGTGCTCGGCGCCGCGCGCGATGCCCTCACCTACTGTCGCACCGTCTTCGATGCCGAGCTCGGCGCGGTCACCGACAACCCGCTCATCTTCCCCGACGACGGCGACGTCCTCTCCGGCGGCAACTTCCACGGCCAGCCCCTCGCCCTCGCGCTCGACTTCCTCGCCATCGCCATCGCCCAGGTCGCCGGATTCTCCGAGCGCCGCACCTACAGCCTCGTCAGTCCCCACGACTGGGACACCGGCCCCAACAAACTCCAGCCCTTCCTCACACCCCAGCCCGGCCTCAACTCCGGCTACATGATCTCCCAGTACGTCGCCGCCACCCTCGTCAATGAGATCAAGGTGCTCGCCCATCCCGCCAGCATAGATTCCATCCCCACTTCCGCCGGCATGGAAGATTTCGTGAGCATGGGGCCGACCGCCGCCTTCAAGCTGCGCCAGATCCTCGACCTCGGCTACCGCGTCGTCGCCATCGAATTGATGTGCGCTGCCCAGGGCCTCGAATTCCGCAAGCCCTTGCGCCCCGGTCACGGAGTCGCCCGCGCCTATGACCTCGTGCGCACGCTCGTTGCCCCGCTGATCGCCGACCGCCCGCCCGCGCCCGACATCGAAGCGCTCGCCGCCGCCGTCCGCGCCGGTCTCCTGGAGCCGCTCGCCCCCGAAGACGCCGTGCCGAATACCAGTCACTGATACCGTGTCGTGTATTCCGCCGGCGCCCAGCCGGCCTCTTTCCTTGCTCCCCTCTCCCTCTCGGAGAGGGGTTGGGGGTGAGGTCACTATGATCCTCTCCGACCGCGACCTCACGCTGCGCCTCGCACGCGGCGACATCCGCATAGACCCCGCGCCCGACCCGGAGACGCAGATCCAGCCCGCCTCCATAGACCTCCGCCTGGGCTACGACTTCCAGACCTTCAACTTCACCCGCCAGGCCCTCATAGACCCCGCGGACCCCGCTACCTTCCAGCAGGTCACATCCCTCGTTCACTTGCAGCAGGATGAGCGCTTCATCGTCCACCCCAGCGAGTTCGTCCTCGCCACCACATTGGAGCGCATCACCGTCCCCGACGACCTCGTCGCCCGGCTGGAAGGCCGTAGCAGCATTGGCCGGCTCGGCATCGTCATCCACAGTACCGCTGGCTACATAGACCCCGGCTTCGATGGCGCTATCACTCTGGAGATCAGCAACCTCGGCCGCATCGCCGTCGCTCTCTATCCCGGTATGCGCATCTGCCAGATCGCCTTCGAGGAGATGAGCTCCCCCGTCAGCCAGCGCTACGGCAGCAAGGCTACCTCAAAGTATCAGGGCCAGCAAACCACCACCCTCAGCCGCCTCTTTGAGGATGTCGAGTTCCGCGACCGCCGTACTTCGTAATGCCGTTTCCGAGGGGCTGCTCAAGAAAGGAGAGATATCAGCTCCACGCCGGGATCACCACTAATACACCACAATCGGTGCGCCAATCGGCACCCAGTTGTACGTCCAGGCCATGTTGTCTTCGGGGAAGTTGACGCAGCCGTGCGAGCCGCCGTCGAACGCCAGCGGGTCCCAGTGCGGCAGATTGGAGCCAGGGCCAAACTTGTATCGCCACCAGGCGTCATGCAGAAAGAAGCCGTAGTTGGCATAGAGAATCGCGTAGTTGATGGGTGTCGGCGCATACCAGAGCGCCGAGCCAACTGGATCGCCGGACTTGAACTCGGTATGGTACAGCTTTTCCATCGCGTAGTGCAGCCCCGGCGGCGAGGGCTTTTCCGGCCGGCCCGTCGTCACGTATGACCAGTACACCAGCTTGCCGTTCTCATAGAACCGCGCCGTTTGCTCACGGAGCGAAACCATGACCACCCGCCCGCTCATGATGCCATAGACCTGCATCAGCTGGAGGTCCGTCTGGTGCGCCTCCCACGATGGCGTCGTATCATGGAGGTTATCCATCAGCGCCCGCAGGTTGGTAATCAGCACGGTCGTATCGGCATCCGCCTGCTCAAAGTCGCTCTGGCTAGCCGCCTGCTGGAACTCCTGCTGGACGATACCGATACCTTCGTCGGCGCTGGCGTACTCATAGGCATTCAGCGGGTTCGCGGCCTGCGCCGTGTTGATGAGACCCTGAAGCACTCGCACGTCGTAGCGAGTCTTGCCGCGCACCAGCGGAAGCTGCATCGCCGTCGTTTGCTTATTGATGACCTGCGCCAGCGTCAGATAGTCGGCCAGCGACTGCGCGGCGGTCAGCTCTTGCGCGTCCTGGTCGTGCTGCTGCTGGAAGGACTTGTAGTCCTCGCCATATTGCTTGAGCAGGTCAATGCGGGCCTGGAAGGCGTCGAGCATTGAGGAGCCGATGTAGGGCATCGCTTCCGTCTCGTCGGCCATCAGCTGCATGATCTGGCCATTGATGACGCCGACCAGCTTCGTATAACGATCCGCCGAGGAGGCGTTGGCGAAAGCGGCGACATCCTGCGTATACTCGACCTCACCCATACTGGAGCCGAGTCCGGCGGAGCGCATCGTACGCAGCGTCGCCTTGAAGTCTTGCAGCGATAGGTAGGCTGGCCACATCGCCTGGAGCGCCGCCGTCTGCGCCGTCACGAAGTCATCCAGATGCGCGTAGTCGCCGGGGGTCTTGGCCGTTTGGAAGGCTTCGATAGCCTGATCCAGCCGCGTCTGGTACGCGCCGATCTCGCTGAAGCTCTGTGCGCGGCGCTGGTTCAGCGCCGTCGTGAAGGCGTTGATGTCTTTTTCGACCTGGGCCTTCAGCGTGTCGCTAGCCGTCTGCTCGATGCCCGTAAGCTGGCTGTACAGCAGCGCGTAGTTCTGCTCCGCGTTCTGCCAGTTGTAGTTGAAGCCGTTGGCGCCGCTGGCGATGCTCTGCTCCTGTGTCTCAATCGGCTTGAGCATATAGTCGGGAATGCCGAGGTCAGCTTTGGCGTGATGCAGCTCACTGTCCAGCTTGGTTTTGGCAGAGGTGGCGGCGGTCTGGTGCGCGTCGGGAGCGCATGCGCTGAACACCATCGTGACGGCCAGAAACGCCGTTGCCACAGTCATCAATAGCGGGAAACGCCGTCTGGCGCCGCGCCCGCTCGTCACTCTAAGCCCCTGCGCCATTACCGGCTGCCCCTCCACTTCACGCCACATCCAACCTTCGCGAGAGAGGCGCCCATCGCACCAGGCAACGTGACGCTTTCTCAGATGAAGCTATGTATCTTAAAAGTATACACGTTCGCTTGCGCGTAGGGTAACAGCAGAGGGAAAAGCCGCGGGCGCTACATCCCAAATGGAGGCATGCCGCCGCCGAGCATGTTGCCCATCCCGCCCATGCCGCGCATGCGCTTGCCCATGCCGCCCTTTTGCAGCGTCATCATCTGCTTCATCATCTGCTGCGACTGGCGGAACGAGGCCAGAAGCTGGTTGACATCCTCCGGAGTGGTGCCGCTGCCACGGGCGATGCGCCGCTTGCGGCTCGCCTTGATAATGTCAGGATTGTGCCGCTCTTGCGCCGTCATCGAGAGGATGATCGCTTCCGCGACCTTGAGCTGATCGCCTTGCAGCGCCTCCTGCATCTCCTGCGAGCGCATCGCCTTGCTCATGCCGGGGATCATCTCTAAGAGCTGGCCGATTGATCCCATCTTGCGCACCTGGCGCATCTGCTGCAAGAAATCTTCGAGATCAAACGAGGCGGTGGCCATCTTCTTCTGAAGCTGGATAGCCTGCTTCTCGTCAATTTGTTCGCGGGCGCGCTCGATGAGCGACATCACATCGCCCATGCCCAGGATGCGGGTGGCGAGGCGGTCGGCGTAGAACGGCTCCAGGGCATCGGTCTTTTCGCCGGTACCCATGAACTTGATGGGCACGCCCGTCACCTGCCGGACGGAGAGCGCCGCGCCGCCGCGGGCGTCGCCATCCATCTTGGTGAGAATGAGGCCGGTCAGCCCGACGGTTTTGTTGAACTCGTCGGCCACGCGCACCGCGTCCTGGCCGGTCATGGCGTCCACCACCAGCAGCACTTCCTGGGGGGCCGTGCGCTGGCGGATGGTGGCGACCTCGTGCATGAGCTCTTCGTCAATATGCAGGCGGCCGGCGGTGTCGAGGATGAGGACCGTGAGCGCCTGCTCGCGTGCCCACTTGACGGCGCGGGAGCAAATGTCCACGGGCTTGTTGCCGGGCGGCTCGGCGTAGACTGCAATGTCGAGCTGGCGGCCAAGCTGCTGAAGCTGCTGCACGGCGGCGGGGCGCTGCATGTCGGCGGCGACCATGCCGACCTTCTGCCCCTGCTTACGGTAGTAGGCGGCGAGCTTGGCGGCGTGTGTGGTTTTTCCGGAGCCTTGCAGGCCAACCAGCATCCAGATGGTTGGCGGCGAGCCGGCAAACTCCATCTTCGATGTGCTGGTGTCCGCGCCGCCGAGCATCTCCACCAGCTCGTCGTGGACGATGCCAATGACATGCTGTGCGGGGGTGAGGCTCTGCAAGACTTCCTGGCCGAGCGCGCGCTCCTGCACTCTGCCGACGAATTGCTTGACGAGCTTGAAGTTGACGTCGGCTTCCAGGAGCGCCTGGCGCACCTCGCGCATGGCGTCGGTGACGTCTTTCTCGGTCACTTTGCCCTTGCCGCGCAGGCGGTCGAAGACGCTATCGAGCCGCTGAGAGAGCGATTCAAACATGTATGTGTGCCTCCTATGGAGGAGAGATCAGTAGGTATCGAGGGCCGACGCCGGTTGCCGATTCTGCCGCGATTCGAGATTCGTTTCCGCGCACCGGTGGGCGTCCGCCGGATGCCCCTACAGCGGCAGGGGCGGTTGCCGATTCTGCCGGAATATGCAATTCACGCGCATTCCGGTTGCCGATTCTGCCGGAATATGCAATTTGCATACTGCGGGTGACTCTCACCTTCCGCCAGAGTGAACGATGGGCGCCGCCCGGCGCGAGCGGGTGCGGCGCCACTGCCAGCACAGTATACCATGCGGGAGAGGGTGCCGCTGTATGATGTACGCCAGCTACGACAGCCGCCGGCGGCCTACGCCAGAAGATGCTCAAATTCGTCGAGTGTGAGGCCCGCCTGACGGAGTATGGATTTGAATGTTCCGGCGGGCACCTCGGCGGCTGGGTGCTTGACGATGACTGTCCAGGTCCGGTTGCCACGTGTTGCGCGGAGCTTGAGATGACTTCCTTGCTGGCTCACGTCGTGGAATCCCGCTCGGCGAAGCGCCTTTAGAATCTCGCGACTAGAGTAGCGTTTAGACATGCAGGTGCTCGATGCGCCCTTCCGCTACTTCAGGCACTTCGAGGTCCGGCTGATCCTCGAAATACAGTTCCAATGCTTCCTGTATGGCCGCCCGTGCGGCCTCAGGCGACTCGCCAAAGCTTGATACGTCTACATTCAGCGCCTGAGCCACCCACTGGTCATCTTCGCGGTAGATGACGACGTCCACTATTCTGCTCATACTACACTCCTCCACTGCCCACGCGA
>DATGEP010000254.1:0-1000 GCA_035310125.1 Ktedonobacterales bacterium | reverse complement strand
CGTCACTGGCCTGAGACCCACATCACCATTCGCGGCGACAGCCATTATGGCCGTCCCGAGGTGATGGACTTCTGCGATGAACAAGGCATCGACTTTGTCTTTGGCTTGGCCGGCAACGACGTGCTGCGCCGTCTGGTCGAGTCCGATGCCGACGATGTGCGGGTGTGCCGTGCCGAAATAGACGCGGCCGTGATCCGCCGCTGCACCGAGACACGCTATAGCGCAAAATCGTGGCGTGCCGATCGACGCGTCGTCGCGCGGATCGAGGCCACCACGCAAGGCCTCGACATCCGCTATGTGGTGACCAGCTTCACGCATGGCAGTGCAGAATGGCTATACGAAAGCCTCTATTGCGCGCGAGGTCAGGCCGAGAACCTGATCAAGCTGCACAAGAGCCAGCTTGCCTCCGACCGCACCAGTTGCCGTTCTGCACTCGCTAATCAGGTGCGTCTCGTCCTGCACACTGCCGCTTACTGGCTGATGCTGACAATCCGCGACGCAATTCCAAAACCCCAGCCGCTTGCACTTGCCGAGTTCGCCACGTTGCGCGCGCGGCTGCTCAAAATCGCCGCCCGCATCACCGAGACCTCCTCGCGTGTGCGCATCGCCTTCGCCGCTGCTTGCCCTGAGGCTGGTCTGTTCCGCAGCATCGCCCACAGCCTGCAACCCGCTGGACCGTGAGGCGCCGAGGCACGTGCCTCCGAACCGCCCGTCCACATCAACCCTCAACGCCTAAAACCACAAACCGAAAATCACGCGCAAATGCGCCACGGATAAACTCTGCCTTCGCTCCGGCGGTCATACAGGTCAGCGTCGTGAATACGACGGGCTAGGGATGGGCGAGCGCGAGTGGATAGACTGACGAGCATGGCGGTATTTAAAGCCGTTTCTGAGGCGCAAAGCTTCTCTAGAGCTGCGCGGACATTGCAGATGTCGCAAGGTGCCGTCAGCAAACACATCCGGGTGCTGGAGGAGTGGCTTGGTCAGCGTTTGCTGGAAC
>DATGEP010000253.1:0-5259 GCA_035310125.1 Ktedonobacterales bacterium | reverse complement strand
ACCGACGACTCCGCGTCGCAGTACTTCTCACTCTTCGGTAGGGGGTGTCGTCGTCACAAGCTACCGAGAGAGAACAGATGCCCATTGTTGATCGCCGTGCCTCAACGTCAGCGGCTCCAGGGTCGGCGCCTGGTGCTGGCGCGCCAAGAAAGCGTCAGCGTCGTGAGCCGCTCGATCACGTACTGCTGAGCAACGGGGCCCGTTCGGCATGACCACCCTGGCTAGCATGAGGCGCAGAGTCGGCGCGGTGGTAGGTGCCGCAATCATTCTCTTGGGACTGGGGGCCGGCCAACGCTTCATCGGACTGTGCAGTTGTTGCGGGTATTGAACCCAACTACTTTAGTATTTGGAGATTGGACAAGAAATTGTGAGAAATCAGGGGATCAAGCGGCGCGTGGTGGGGCTCGACGTGCCACTTGGTAGTGGAGTGGCGGAGTGGGACGATAGCCGACTGGCCTGCCGGGTGATTTTCCGCGTAGTTGAGGTGCACGAGCTGGGGTACCCACCCGGAGCAAAATTCCGGTGTAGTGCCGCTGGATTTGCCCGGGCGTCACGAGCCCGTCGGGCCGCGCGTGCTCCCATGGGAGCCGAACCTCACTGACAATGCGTCGGCCCAGCCAGAGCTGCCAACATGCGCCGGCCATCAGCCAACTCCAACGATCGGCCGCTTGCGGATCGCGTGGGCGCACTGTCGTCCAACCGAGGGTTTGCTTGAAGAAGCGGAAGGCGTGCTCAACCGTAAAGCGGCGCAGATACCAGCGCCACAGTACGCTCAGGTCGCCCGGCAGCAGACCGCCGATCCAGGCCAGCCACACGGGGTATGGTCGCTGTTTCATCTTGGGCAGGCGCTCAACCTGGACGCGGATCACGCTGAACGGAGCGTCGGGCGCGCCGCGAACGTGCAGGTCGTTCCAGGCATCGATCCGAACCGTCCCATACAGTGGGTGATCCAGCTGGGCCGACTGACGCGGCTGGCCGTGCGAGCGCTTGTCGGCGAGACGAAATGGCGTGCCGTGCAGCGCCGGTCGTCCACGACCGGGGCGCCTCACCGGTGGCCGATACACGACACGGCTTTTGATCAAGCGCACCACCAGGTCGGCATCGACGCTGGCACGCGCGAGCGTCTCCAGGTCGTAGCCGCTATCCAGCGTCACGACTGGGCGCGGCGCACCGGCCGGTTGGGAACTGCGCACCGTGGCGACCTGTTCGAGCGCCACCGCGGTCGCCGACTTGGCAGTTGGTCCACGGCGCTGCACGTCCAACGGCAAGACCCAACTGCCGGACACATCGGGGACCGCCACCAGCCACTGATACGCCCAGGCCGGCACCACGCCGGTCTGTGGCCAGCCGGGCAAGGGCCGATACTCCAGGTGCGCTCGGCACTCGTGCGCGCAGCCGGTCGCGGCCAGTTGGTGCCGTCGATAGCCCACACTGGACGACCGTCGACGACAGCGGAGTCGGCCAATGTCCGCGCAAAAAGCGCGCGCATTGCACCCATATCGATCGAGCCATCGGCGAGCGCGTCGCAGGTACTCGGCCAGCGCCGACGGAAAGCGGCTGTCAGGCTGAGCCGCACCAGCGTGCTGCGGTGCGCTGTCGTCAGCGCCGCATCCATCAGTTCAAACAAGCTATCCTGACGCAGGCCCAGGCTGTTATAGAGCCTCCTCCCGGAAGCGGATAAGCGTCGCCAGGTCTTCGGTTTTCAACACACGCCGAGCTTGACAGGCTTCTCACTAAACCGGAAGTCCTCTTGACATCCTGGGCCATTGGTTATTCCAAACTCGAGTTAGGATAGTACAGTGTCTCGTAAATAAGCGGGGACTGGTAGTAGGGCATGACCGTTCCAGATGGTGACAACCATCCAGCAGCCGGGTCACTGCTTCTGGCGGCTTAGAAAAACCCCTATCGCCGCAGGCCGATGACGAATAGGCTCGCGCTCATGACCGACGGCGACTGGAGGGATGGCGGGTTCAGGCAGCGTCGGCCCTCGGCGGAGACTCTCGCCTGGGTTGCGGCGTCAATGGGTCGGGGCAGTCGCATCGTTGGCAATCGCCGATTAACTGGTGGCGTCTGCTCCGCCGTGAATCAGCTGACTGTCGAGCGACGTGGAATGCGAACGTTTGTTGTACTGCGGCAGTACCCGGGCGGGCTTGGCCTGCAGGGGAGCTTGGAGAAGGAGATTGCCAACCTTGGTGTGGTGGCGGGAAGCGGGCTCCCGGTTCCGAGCATCCTGGCTACTGATGTTGCTGGTGCTTCGACGGGGGGCGCGCCATCGTTGCTGATGACACGGTTGCAGGGGCATGTTCACCTCAATCCGGCTGAACCTCGGTCGTGGATGACGAGGATCGCGGAGATAGCTGTATTGCTGCATTCCCTCGATCTCCCCGCGAAGATGTTCAGACCTTGGACGGATTCTTGGATCGCTCCTCTAGACGGGTTTCAGGTGCCGGTCGACGCACAGAAGCCGGCTGTGTGGAAGGCGGCGTTTAGTGTCATGGCGGCGCCGCCGCCAAAGGACACTGCCGTCTTTCTGCACTGCGATCTCCTGCCTGTCAACATGTTGTGGTCGCGCGGGAGGATTACTGGACTGACCGACTGGAACTCCATCCATCGGGGGGCGCGCGCGATTGACGTCGGGCACTGTCGGCGATACTTGGCGGCGCTCTACTCGCCCGAGTGGTCGGAGCAGCTTCGGTCGCTCTATGAGGCGATCGCCGGGGTGACTCTCGATCCGTGGTGGGACCTGTATGCCCTGCTGCACTATGACGATAGCGGGCCGAAGTGGATCCGTAGTCAGGTCGCAGGGCGCCGTCCCGTCGATGTGCCCGGCATGACTCGCCGGGTCGAGGTCGTTATCGAGACAGCGCTACGGCGCCTCGGGTAGCTGCGGGTTCCTTGCTGGTCGCCCTTCCGGTTCTGGCATGCCGCACAGACCCCTGCACAAAGGCCGGTCGCACTCGCATCAATCACCGGGTAGTGAAGCCTCGCCTCAAACCGTCGAGCGGTTAGAAGGGGCGTGCGGGCCCCTCGGGCTGCCCTGACGGGAGGCACTGGGCCCGGCCAGGTTCGGAGTGGAGCTCGAAAATGGAAAACGCCTGGTGCGTGAGGCGGCGATCGCGCTCGCTCTCGGCGAACCACGCCGCGCCGCTCTCCCCGAAACCGATGGTGCCGACACAGGACCGCTCGGCACGCGCGAAGCAGACGTGGCTCGGCTGCTCGCTGAAGGGCTCAGCAATAAGCAGATCGCGGCCCAGTTGTTCATCTCGGAGCGCACGGTCGATAGCCATGTGCGCAGCATCTTGAACAAGCTCGGCTTCAACTCGCGTGCCCAGGTCGCTGCCTGGGTTGCCTCCTCGCACTAGAAGGACGTGTAGCCGAGCTGACCTACCCGGCGATGGGCAACGTGATGCGATCACACACAGCCCAGGCAGTGTGGCGCGAAGTGCTGAGTGACCTCGGCTGGGGACCGTCCCAACATGGAACTACAGGCGGTCATGGCGCAGACCGTTAGCGCCAACGATCTGAACCTCCTGCGTCTGCCGCATCAGCATAAATGGCTTGCCGCATGAGAACTGCAAACACCCTATCGGCCAAGGTGCTGGAAGCATAGTTCTGCCGAAACGGCAAAAACTATGAGTTAAGTTTCAGGGCTCAGGGACCCAGTCGCCACACTGGAAGCTGATGGGACGGCTTCCACAACTCCGCGACAGCAAATGCGCTCCAATGAAACGATCAATGTCTACCTTGGGGCGGTAACGCTCTTCTATGACTTCGCCCACCGAGCACGTCTGACTCCAACCAACCTCAACGAGCACGTGCGAGAGGCTGGGCGGCGAACGAGATACAAGGACTTTCTCCACGCAGTAGCGGCATCTGAACCAAGAGAGCGCGACTCACTCCGCCAAGAGCAATCGCGACCAGCACGGCCCAAGACGATCCCAAAAGCGGATGTTGGGCGGCTGATCGGTTGTTGTCAAACGTGGCGTGATCGTGCCTTACTCCGCCTGCTCTACGAGTCGGGTATCCGTATCGGCGAGGCTCTGTCCCTCTGGCTCGAGGACATCGAGCTCAGCGGCAGAGTGAGTGTTGTTGACCGCGGTGAACTCAGCAATGACGCGGAAATCAAGAGCGTCGCTGCAAATCGGGCCGTCGACATCTCACAGGACACGACCAATGCCATCCTCGATTATCTGGCTCGTGAGTCGGTGCCCGAGGTTGAAACGAACCATGTGTTCGTCAAGTTGCACGGGCCCAACCGTGGTCAACCGATGGACTACTCGGACGTGCACGCTCTTTTTCGGCGGCTAAAGATTCGCGCTGGGATCGAGGCCTGGCCGCATTTGCTTCGACATTCGTCCCTGACCGCGTTAGCCAAGACGTGGAGACCAGAAGAGCTCCAGAGTCGAGCCGTACACAGGCACTTCAACACGACTTACACCATGTACGTCCACCCGAATGATGACGACCTGCGCGCCCGATGGGAACAAACTCAGCACGAACTCACGCTGACCGAAGCCAACGGCGGCCACTCTTGAGCCACGTTCCGGCGCTGACACTCGTACACGACATTGCTTGCCTTGACGAGGTCGAGCCACCCGCGCCTGGGCAGCGCACGGTTCCGTGTCGGCCGCTACCTCCGTACCCACGTCAACTTCGCTGCCTTGCGGAGGTTGCCGCTGCATTCGGCGATCGGCCATTCACACGTGTCCTGGCAGCCACATTAGCGGGCGGCGACTATGCGAACGGAGCTGATGATCCGCTATACCAACTCGTCCAGCATAAGTTCGTGACCGTTATCACGCCACGAAGCCCATACTGGACGTACTGCTTGACCAACGCCGGCGTGGAGCTCGCGGAGTCGCTCCGGCACCGGTATCCACTCTGGCAAGAGCGCGTCCGATCGGACACCGTGATTGATGCATTCTGCGAGCAACTCCTGGTCGCACTCGATGGGTTACTGCCGGGTCGGTCGTGACGATCCTCCGAGCATCGGGCTGGCGCATATCCGATGTGGTGTCGCTGTGTTACGACAGTTGCGTGCAGCATGAGGACGACAAGTGGTGGCTTGTCCGTGACATTCAGAAGACACGAGTCCTTGGCCATCGCGTTCCGATTACCGAGGAGGTGGCTTTGGCCATTCGCGCGCACGTCGAAGTGGTGAAGGCAAGCCTTACAGCTGCGGAGAACCCACACCACTATCTATTTCCGGCCGTCACCCCGCAGCGGCGCGGCCAGCCCGTCGCTGGAACGAGTGTCCTG
>DATGEP010000252.1:0-16260 GCA_035310125.1 Ktedonobacterales bacterium | reverse complement strand
AATCGCGCCGTCTTCTTACAATCGTTTGTCTCGCTTGCGCCTGCCTTCGTCTTCTGTATGGGCTTCGCGGTTGTCCTGCGCCGTGAATTCGAGCAGCGCGCCCGCAGCGAAGCGCTGGTGGCGCAGCTCGAAGTGGCGCAGGCGCAGCTGCGCGCGCATGCCGATGAGGTAGAGGAGCTGGCGGTGGCTCGCGAGCGCAACCGCATCGCTCGCGAGATTCACGATACGCTGGGTCACTATCTGACCATCCTCGCGGTGCAGCTGGAGACAGCGCTGAAGCTGGAAGAGCGCGGCGACACGCGATTGCAAGACGAGCTTGCCGAGGCGCGCCGGGTCGCGGCGGAATGTCTGACGGAGGTGCGGCGCTCCGTGGCGGCGCTGCGCCCCGCCGATCCCACTGTCATCTCGTTCGGCGCGGCGCTGGAGGGGCTGGCGCGCGAGTTCGAGGCGGCGCAGCCGGAGACGGAGATTGTGCTGGATATCGAGGGGCCGGCGCAGGCATTGCCGGCGGAGTACCGCGTGGCGTTGTATCGCTGCGTGCAGGAAGGGCTGACGAACATCCGCAAGCATGCCCATGCGACGAAGGTGCTGGTGCGGCTGCGGGTGGACAAGCAGATCGCCGAGCTGGCTGTGCTGGATAATGGGTTGGGCGCGGTTTCCGAAGTGGACGGTCATGAGCCGGGCTTCGGGCTGCTCGGTATGCGCGAGCGCATCGCGCTGCTCGACGGAAGCGTGACCGCGGGGGCGGAGCCAGGGCGCGGCTGGCGGGTGGATGTGCACGTTCCCGTAGCGGACCGCCCCACCGCTAGCGATGCTCGCGGAGGTGGCGAGACTGCCCCGCCGTTAAAGGCCGTCTCCCACATGGAGGACGAGGATGGAGTCGTTAGAAGCGCCGTCAGGTAGACCAAACTACGATCAGCCACTCAAGCGCATGCTCACCCAGGCATCGCAAGGCTTCCTGGATATCATCGCGCCCGGCCTCATCTGGCAGAGCGAGCTTTCGTCCGAATTGCCGGTGGCTTCCCGGCGCGCAGACATCGTCTGGAAGGTCGCCCGCGCTGATGGGCGAGTGGGCATCATTCACGTTGAGCTGCAGATCAAGCCAGACGGCGACATTGGCAGTCGTGTTGCCGAGTATGGTACACGCATCTGGCTGCGCGAGAAAATATCCGTCCGCTCCGTCGTAGTGTTCCTACGGCGCGCGCAAACTCTTCTCCAATCGCCCCTCGTGGTACACTGGATGGAAGATGAGGACGAACGGTTTCGCTACGTCTTCGATGTTGTGCGCATCTGGGAGATACCGCGCGAGAGGGTGCTTGCCACCACCAACTACTCGCTGTGGCCGCTGGCGAGCCTGATGGCGGGTACTACAGTCGAGAATACGCTTGACGTGGCCGAGCAGATCGCGGCGGCGGCGCTATCCCGCAACGAACAGAGCGAGCTTACCGGCACGCTGGTGCTGCTGGCTAGCGTCAACCTACCGCTTGATACCATCCTTGAGGCGATTCGGAGGCACCCAGTGATGGAAGAGATCCTACAAGAGTCGAGCTACGCGCAATACCTGCTGCAACGAGGTCGCGAAGAAGGCCGCGAAGAAGGCCGCGAAGAAGGCCGCGAAGAAGGCCGCGAAGAAGGGCAGCGCCAGATGGCGCGGCTTGGCCTTGAAGGTCGCTTTGGACCTCTCGCGGCGGATCTGCTGGTCGCGCTCGATACCGCTGATACGAGCATCCTGCAACAGATCGTAGCGCATATGAGCACCGAGTCGCTGGAACTGGTGCGCCGGCGGCTTGGCCTCGGATAGCGTGGATTTCGGTAAGAGCCGCTGAGAATGGCAGCTCGGCTTGTGCCGATCTGAACCCAAGGGCGATCAATGATAAGCACCGACGAACACTCATCTCTACCGATCCGCGTGCTGCTCGTGGATGACCAGGCGCTGCTGCGCGAAAGCTTCCAGCGCTTGCTGGAGCTGGAACGCGACGCAGTGGAGGTCGTCGGCGCGGCGGCAGATGGCGCGGCAGCGGTGGCAGCCGTCGAGCGGCTGGCACGAGCTGGCAGTGCGCCGCATGTTGTGCTCATGGATGTGCGCATGCCCCGGCTCAACGGCGTGGAGGCAACGCGGCAGATTCGCACGCGCTGGCCGGACGTGCGCGTGATGATGCTGACCACCTTCGACGACGAGGAATACATCATCGAGGGCGTGCGGGCCGGCGCCAATGGCTACCTGCTCAAGGACGCAACAGCAGATCAGCTGCTGGCGGCGATTCGCGCCGTGCATCGCGGCGAGTCGCCGCTCCAGCCTTCGGTCGCCGCCAAGTTGATGGCACGGCTGAAGAACAGCCCAGCCGCGCCATCTGCCCCGGCAGCGCCCGCCAGAGTGGGCGGCGCACCAGGCATGCCGGTGGATGAGCTGACCGAACGCGAGCGCGATATTCTGCGGTTGCTCGCGCGCGGCGCGAGCAACCGTGAGATCGGCGAAGAGCTTTTCATTACAGAGGGTACCGTCAAGAACCACGTCTCCAGCATCCTCAGCAAGCTGGCACTGCGAGACCGCACGCAAGCCGCCCTGTGGGCACGCGAGCGTGGTCTGGCGTGACGATCGGGCAGAAGCCCCCGACAGGCCAGACACGGGCAGGCCGGTTATGCCGCGTTGAGCGAGGCGCTGCCGGCTTTGACGCGAATGGTAATGGTGCTGGTGGGGTTGGGATTCAGGTCGCCGGTGGCCGTCGTGTTCGCGGCGTCATGCGTCTCAGTGATGTTCCAGCCGTTCACGCTCACGCTCCCAGCCGATGCGGTGGCGTCCACATGGGCGCTGGTATCCTTGGGCAGCGTCAGGTCCGCCGAGCCGGCGTTGACCTCGACAAGCAGCGACGCGCCAGGCTGGAGCGTCCCGTCCACCGCGAGACTACCGGCGTTGATGCGCAGCGAAGAGTCGCTGGCCATCGTCATGCTATCCAGCGTCATGGAGCCAGCGTTCACTCGCACCGTGAGCTTGCCAGTGAGGCCGGAGGCGTCAAGCGAGCCGGCGTTCTCGATAACGTTCAGGCTCGTGCTGGCTGGTGTCGTCACCGTCAAGTTAATCTGGCGGTCGTTGAAGAGATACAGCCCGCCGGATGATGAGTCATCCACCTGAATGGTCACCACGTTGCCGGTCTGCGTCGTCGTGATTGTGATCGCATTGAGCTCACTCTGCGCCTGGGCATGTGTGAGCGTACGCACTTGCTTGGTGGCATGCACGATGATCTGGCCGTCGCCGCCGGAATTCACATGCACACTGCCGGCGGCGCTATGGATGATGAGCGTCGGGGCGCCAGTAACGGGGAATGTCTTGTCAACTGTCGCGGTGGCTGGTGTGCTACTGAACGCGATACCGGCGAGTACGGCGGCGATGCCGCCGCAGACCAGCACTAGCAACACGCAGGCGATGAGGCAGCCGCCGATCCAGCGGACGTAGTTCGGCGGCCGGGAGCGCGTGCGCATTGGGCCAGCGTATGCTGGGCCGTCGTACGACGGACGGTCATATGCTGGGCCGTCATAAGCCGTCTCTTCGTGAACCGGGTGTTCGGGGGGTGGCGGCTCGACGCCGTAGTTATCGGCAGCAGGGCCACCGGAATAAGGATCGTCGCTCATGATCTCCGCTCCTCTAGTGACTGCAGCGCTCATTCAAAGGGTGTTCCTTTGCGTTGGTAACAGTATGCCGCCCGGATGTGTGCGATGTGTGTCAAATTCGTGGCGGTCTGGCCGCGTGTTTGTGACGGGTGAGAGCGGAAGAAATCAAAGGACGAGGCGGTAGCCGACGCCCCAGACCGTGACGATTTTCTCGCCGAGCGGGCCGAGCTTCTTGCGCAGACGGGTGATATGCGTATCTACGGTCCGGTCGAAGCCATCATAAGTGTAGCCCCAGATGCGCTCGACCAGGAACTCGCGACTGAACGCGCGTCCAGGATGCGCGGCGAAGAGCTGGAGCAGCTCGAACTCCTTGGGAGTCAGGTCCAGCTCGGCGCCATCGAGCACGGCGGTGTGCATCGTGGGGTCTACGCGCAACGGCCCGCAGATGATGGCATCCGGTGTATCACCGGTCGCCAGAGCGGCGGAGCCATGTGTCGTTGGCGCGGAAACCACGCTTGTTTGTCCGTCGGAGGACGCAACCTGCATATCAAGTGTCACGCGGCGGAGCATGGCTCGCACGCGAGCCAGCAGCTCACGCATGCTGAACGGCTTGATCACGTAGTCATCCGCGCCGACTTCCAGGCCCAGCACGCGGTCAATCTCCTCCGACCGGGCGGTCAGCATGAGAATTGGCATGAGGTGGCTCTGGCGGACGCGGCGGCACACGGTAAGGCCGTCCAGGCCGGGCAGCATCCAATCGAGGATGAGCAGGTGGGGATTATATTGCTCGACGAGGGAGAGCGCCGTAATCCCGTCGAAGGCTTGCAGGACGGTATGCCCTTCCCCTTCCAGATGCCCCCGAATGAGATTGCAGAGATCCACCTCATCCTCGACGAGGAGTATCGTCGCCATCGCCTCGATCTTCCCTCTACGCGCCGCGCAATAGTGTCCCCTGTGCTGGACAGAGCAAGTATATCTCACCCATGCCCCGCGCGCCTGGAGTGTGACGCAGCTCACAGCGATTGAGGCGACTGTTGGCGTCTTTCCGTACAGTAGCGGCTGTGTGCCCCCTCAGACGGACACCGCGTTGAGTGCCGGTTGGCTCGTGATGTATTCATGAGTAGGCGCGACCGTGATGAGAGTACTGTGTGATACCGCTACGCTACCCTTCATCCTGGTTCCTTGCGGGTCCAGTCGAATCGTTATGGAGCTCTTTGTAGGTAAGGCCGCCTTGGCCTTTCGATCAGCCTAAATCTCAATCAGGAGCAAAGACGATGATGCAGCATCCCATACACAAACACCCGTGGTCACCCGGCAAGGGAAGAACACTCTGTTCGGCGCTCGTGTCCTTGTGTCTCCTCACCTTTACGCTGTCAGCCTGTGGCGCCACTGGAACCGGTGGCGCCGGTGGAGGCACTCCCGCGCCGACACCAGTGCCCTTTACGGTGACAAGCGTCGAACTCTCGGTCATTCCAGCGAGCATCGCGGGCACAACCTGTGGAAGCCCCGCCAGCTTCACCTATACGGCGATCTTCCATATCCCGGCGCACACCGCTGGTGGCGCCATTCAGTTTGCCTATACGCTCAACAATGGGCGCTCGCAGACCGCCGCTACGGTGACGGCAGGCGCGGGCGAGACCAGCAAGACATTTACGTTCGTCAGCTCTGGTACCCTCGCTGCCGACCATACGTATCCGGGAGTGGCAATCGTCATGGTCACCAGCCCCAATAACGTCAGCTCACCTTCGGTGAAGCCGAGCGGAGCCTGCGTGGAGCCGGGAGCATTCCAGGTGACCAGTGTCGCGATGGCGGTCAGCCCGACCAGCATCGCTGGCAAGAGTTGCGGGACGCCCCTCACTGTCACCTATACGGCGACGTTCCACCTGGCCGCCAACGGCCCTGGGGGTACCATTCAATTTGAATACACGGTCAATAACGGGCGTGGCTCCTCCATGGCGAGCA
The DNA here is from genome assembly GCA_035310125.1 of Ktedonobacterales bacterium. Lineage (GTDB taxonomy): Bacteria > Chloroflexota > Ktedonobacteria > Ktedonobacterales > JADMIN01 > DATGEP01. The sequence goes on along the minus strand of DATGEP010000252.1, from coordinate 10,692 downwards.
TCACGGTCGCTCCTGGCCAGACGACAGCGTCCTACTCGTTTGTGTGGTCAGGCAATCTCCCGGCGGACCACACGTACCCGGAGCCGGGGGGAGTGATCGTGCATAGTCCAAATAACGTCAACTCGTCATTGCTTGGTCCGAGTGGAGCGTGCAGCTAAGGACCAAGACGAATCAGGATCTGAACGTTCAGGGGAGAGTAGGGAGGCATGGGGAGCTCATGGGGAAAAGTCATCGTAATCCATTGCGTGCCGCGCTTAGTGCGCTCGTATTGCTCGTCGTCCTCGCGGGCTGCGGCGGGACAGATCGCGCGCCAATGCCGCGTTCCTCGCCTACGGCGACCACGACTGCTGCCGCCACAAGCTCTCCCACCCCGGCGCTCACGCTCGATCAGCGCATTGATGCCTACATCGCCACGCTCACACCACAGCAGCAGATCGGGCAGACACTGATGCTGGCGGTCTACGCCAATGGCTACAACGCCAATCTCAATCAGGCGCTCACCCAGTGGCACCTCGGCAGCGCCATCGTTTTCCCCAACTACAACGGCGGCCCGCTCCAGCCCGCCACGCTCGCCGGCATGCAGCAGCTCGTGCATGATCTGCAAGCCCACGCCGATACGCCGCTCTTGCTGGCGACCGACGAGGAGGGCGGCATCGTGGACCGCCTCTCCTTCTACTACGGTCAGACTCCTTCCCCCCAGGCGCTCGCCGCGACGGGCGATCCGCGGCAGGTCTACGCCCAGGCGCAGACGGATGCGGGCCGGATGCGGCAGATTGGCTTCAACGTGGACTTCGCCCCACTGGCCGATGTCTTTCAGGGTGGCGGCATTGACCAGAGCCGCACCTTCGGCACAACGCCCAATACCGTCACCACCTATGCCGGGGCCTTCCTCGACGGCCTTCAGCAGCATGGTGTAGCCGGCACACTCAAGCACTGGCCGGGGCTGGGCGCCTCCAGCGGCAACCCGGATTATGTGCTGCCGACCGTTACGCACTCGCAGGCCCAGCTCAATGCGATTGATTTCGCCTCGTTCCGGCAGCTTCTGCCCCGCCAGCCAGCAATGATCATGGTGACGCACGTGATCGTCCCGGCCTACGACGCGCAGGCGCCCGCCTCGCTCTCACCAGTGCTAGTGCGGCAGGTGCTGCGCAGCCAGCTCGGCTATCAGGGGGTCGTCGTTACCGACGCGATGGACGCGCAGGGCCTCATCGAGTACATGCGGCAGCAGGGGTATGCTGATCCGGCGAGCGGCATCGCCGAGGCCTGCGTGCGGGCGATGCTGGCAGGCGATGACCTGATCGAGGCGCCCATCGAACAGGACCGTCTCGCCGCAGTCGTCACGGCGATGACGCAGGCAGTCGCGTCTGGTCGCATCCCGCAGGCGCGGCTGCACGAGGCGCTGCACCGCATTATTGCGTTGAAGGTGCGGCTCGGCCTGCTGACGCTGCCGTGACAGTTTGACCAGCCACCGGCGCTGGCCCAGCTCGCCTATGCCGTCCGCAGCACGACACGAAACTGGCTGCCGTCGCCAAGCTCACTGGTGGCACTAACAGTGCCGCCCATCGCCTGCACGAGGTCGCGCACGATGGAGAGACCCAGGCCGAAACCGCCGGAGGTGCGCGTGCGCGAGGCATCTGCGCGGTAAAAGCGGTCGAAGATGCGATCGAGGTCTTCGGGCGGGATGCCGATGCCGGTATCCGCGACGGTGAGCGCCAGGTGCCTGTCGTCCGCGCGGACAAGGCTGATAGAGACGATGCCACCAGGAGGCGTATAGGTGATGGCGTTGCGCACGAGGTTGAGCAGCACCTGGACCAGCCGGTCGCGGTCCGCCAGCGCGGGGGGAAGGCCAGGCTCGACGCTGCGCGCAACCGTCACCTGGCGTTCGCGCCTGGCAAGCGGGGCAAGCGACTGGTAGACGTCTTCAACGACATCTCCCACGGCGATGGGGCGCACGTCGAGCTTGAGCTCATCGGCATCGGCGCGAGCCAGGGCGAGCAGGTCGTCTACCAGGGAGCCCAAGCGCTCCGACTCACGGGCGACGATCTCCAGGTAGTGTTTGGCGTTCTCCTCGTTGATCGGCTGGCCGTCGGACATCAGCAGTGACTCGACGTGGCCGGAGATGTTGGCAATCGGGGTGCGCAGCTCGTGGGAGACGTTGACGATAAGCTCGCGCCGGCTCTGATCGGCGCGCTCGGCACGAGTGCGCTCGCGCGCCGCCGTTGCCCTGGCTTCGGCCAGTCGCCGCGAGCCATCGCTCATACCAAGCATCACACGGGCAAATTGCCCCCAGCCGAAAGCGAGACCGTTGAGGGCGTAGAGCGCGCCGATGAGCAAGAGAAAGCCGCAGGCGCTTACGACGAGCGTCATGAAGAGGGATACAGGATCTACGTACCCATTGATGACAATACCGATGCCTATCGTGGAGACGTACGCGTCACCCAAGCTGTTGTGCAGCGCCGTGGCGATGAGATACGTGGCGGGACACAGGATGAAGCCAACAGCTAGCGCGAGCGATGTAATCGTGCAGGCGAAGCTGAAGATACCAAAGGGAAACTCGGCAAGCAAATAGGCGAGACTCTTCCACGTGACGGGGTTGCGGAGCAGCCGGCGGAAACGCTCCCAGGTGGTCGCATTGGACGGCGCGGGCACGGACATGGGCGCGATGCGGACGCCAAGCCACCACATCACCAGCTCGCGCTCGAATTTCGCAAAGCCCCACCAGGCCAGCACGACGGCGATGAGCAGTGCGATGCCGACGCCGATAATGGCAGTGCCAACGCCGATGGAAAGACCAATGATGACAAAGAGAAAGTAACAGAGACCCAACGGAAACGCCGCGACAAGGTAGATGATGTTGAGGTACGTTTGCTGGCGGACGGCGACCCTCAGCAACGCGGCGATGCGTTGCCGGCGCGCGCCGCTCCGGTTGTGTATCCAATCGAATTGGGAGTCCATGTGGCCTCTATCCCCAGGGTTCGCTCACGGCGGATTCTGGGGATAGTATAGCCCGGCACTGTGGCGCATGTGTGCCAAAAGTGTAGCGATTGGAGGCCGGCGCGCCGAATGCTGTCCGAAGAACTGCTTGACCGCCAACGGCTTACCCCGCGACCTGGGCTTTTGGTTGGGTGGCCCTGTCGCCTGTGCGGAGCTCCGATCTCACACCAGCGGCGCGGATTCGCGGCTGGCACGGGCCAGCAGTAGTGTGCGGCGGCGCGTTTGTTCGCTCAGCAGCGTGCCGAGAACCGTAATAGCCTGGGTAAGCTGCTCAGGGCTGTGCGCGCCAAAACAGAGACGGAAGAACCCGTGGCGCTGAGGCTGCGCAAAGAAGGCCCGTCCAGGCGCGATGCCGACGCCGCGCTCCAGCGCCGCCAGGCAGAAATCGCGCTCACCAATACCCTCCGGCAGCGTCACCCACACATTCAAGCCGCCGGCTGGCCGCGTCCATTGCCACCTGTCGCGGAATCTGTCGAGCGCGACCAGCGTCGCGTCGCGTCGCTCGCGGTAGCGCGCGCAGACACCGGCGAGATGCGCATCGAGCCGGCCCTGGCGAAGGTAGCTGGCGAGCGTCCGCTGGAGCAGCGACGAGCAGACAAGGTCTATGCTGTGCTTGGCCGCGGCCAGCGCAGCAAGCTGTTCCGGTTCAGCGACAAGCGCACCCAGGCGCAACCCTGGCATCAGCATTTTGGAGAAGCTCATGCTGTATATGACACGCCCGTCCGTGTCGCCCGCCTTGAGAGTCGGTGGCGACTGGGCATCATAGCCAAGCTGCCCGTACACATCGTCTTCGAGGATGAGGAACCGGCGCGTGCGGGCGCATTCCAGTAGCGCCCGTCGCCGGTCCGGTGCGAGCGAGACGCCGGTGGGATTGTGAAACGTCGCGACGGTGTAGAGCAGACGTGGCGCACGCTCGCGACAGACAGCTTCCAGCGCCGCGAGATCCAGGCCGCCCGCGTCCATCGGGATGCCAATGAGTCGTAGCTCGTGCCGCGCCGCCGCTTCGATGACGCCGGGGTACGTCGGCTCTTCGATCAGCATCGTATCGCCGGGCGCCGTGAAGGCACGAATCGCCAGCTCGATGGCTTGCTGCGCCCCAGCGGTTATCAGCACGCCGTCAGGAGAAGTGGCAACGCCGCGTTCCAGGAGGACGCGGCTCACCTGTTCCCGCAAGGCAGACTCACCCTGGATGGGGCCATATCCCACGCTGGATGGATCGGCGAGGGCAGCGACGAGCGCGCGGCCAAACGCGCGCGTAGGAAACGTCTCTGGCGCGGGCATAGCCTGAGCCAGCGAGAGCAAATCTGGCCGGTCTGAGAGGCGTAGCAGATCGGCGAGCACGCCCTGCGCCTGCCAGCCAGACGGCGGCTCCGGCGGACTTTTATGACGCAAAGCGGTAGGAAGTCGCGCCGCGACGAAGGTTCCCCGGCCTACGTGCGATTCAATGAGCCCGCGCGCCTGCAATTCCGTATACGCGGAGTGGACGGTGAGTCGAGTCAGCCCCAGCTCGGCAGCTACTTCGCGCACGGGTGGCAGTCGTGCGCCGGGGGTCAGCGCACCCTGGTGAATGAGCTTCGCGACCGATTCAGTTACCTGGCGGTAGAGCGGTATATCGCTCTCGCGGCGCACCGTGATATGTAACATGTCTAGTCGTCCTATCTCTCGCGGCGCAAGTATAGCGCGATAGAGACAATTTGTCCATAGAGATACCAGGGCACCATCACTGATTTTTCAAGATCCGGTGCGGTGAAGACGAAAATTGGCTCACTCGCACCTGCTCAAATTGTCCCTGTACAATCACAGGCGCACCGTTTATAGTCTCCTTGGGACGTGGACAACGGCGTCCACTGACGGGTTATGGCCAAAGGCGGCCACGAGGAGGAGAGAGATGACGTTTTCCTGGAGCGAGCGCTTCGCGGAGCGCACCATACACATGTCCAGCTCGGCGATTCGCGAGCTGTTGAAAATTACTGAGCGGCCGGACTTTATCTCGTTCGCCGGTGGATTACCGGCGCCGGAGGTGTTCCCTGTCGCGGAAGTGGCTGAAGCCGCCGGGCGTATCCTCCGCGAGCGCGGCGCGCAGGCGCTCCAATACGGCGCGACCGAGGGCTACCGACCGCTGCGCGAGTGGGTGGCGGCGCGCATGACGGGCGAGGGGCTACCGATTACCACCGAGAATGTACTCATTACGACGGGATCGCAGCAGGCGCTCGATCTGGTAGGGAAGATCCTGGTTGACCCCGGCAGCCAGGTGCTGGTCGAGTCGCCGACGTACTTGGCCGCGCTCCAGGCCTGGAACACCTACGGCGCGGAGTATGCGCAGGCTCCCGCGGACGGCGACGGTATGCGTATCGTTGGCCTGGAACGGCTTCTGCGCGCCGGGCCTCGCTTTGTCTATTGCCTGCCGAACTTCCAGAATCCAGGCGGCGTGACGCTGACACGGGAACGGCGGGAGCGACTGGTGGCGCTGGCGGAGAAGCACGGCGTGCCGGTGGTGGAGGACGATCCCTACCGCGAGCTGCGCTTCGATGGCGAGCACCTGCCCCGGCTGATCCAGCTCGACGCCGCGCGGCGGGACGAAGCACCGTATGCGGGCAACATCATCTACACCACCACCTTCTCGAAGATTCTCTCGCCGGGGCTGCGGGTGGGCTGGGTCATCGCGGCGCGCGAGGCAATCGCGAAGCTGACTCAGGCCAAGCAAGGCACGGATCTGCATACTCCCACATTCAACCAGATGATAGCCTACGAGCTTGCCAGCACAGGTTTCCTGGAACGCCACGCGAAGATCATCGTGCAGGCGTATCGTGAGCGACGCGACGTGATGCTGGCGGCGCTCGCCACGGAGTTCCCGGCCAGCGTCACCTGGACACATCCCCAGGGCGGCATGTTCCTGTGGGTGACGCTCCCCAATGGCATGGACGCAGCGGATTTGCTGCGGGACGCCATCGAGCAGAAGGTGGCCTTCGTGCCGGGTGCGCCTTTCCACACGGACGGCTCCGGCGCGAACACACTGCGACTCAATTTCTCGAATGCCAGTACGGAGATGATCAGCGAGGGCATCCAGCGGCTGGGTGTGGCGCTGCGGGCACGGCTAGCTCGGCAGGAGGAGGCAGTGCCGGCATGACGCGACCGGTTGGCCGGGACATGGCCGAACACTACACATGGGGCGCCGGCTGCGATGGCTGGCATCTGGCGCGACGTGCCGAGACGAGTATCATCTCCGAGCGAATGCCGCCCGGAACCGCCGAAGCGCATCACGTCCACCGTGCCGCCTGGCAGTTCTTCTTCGTGCTTGCGGGAACGGCGACGCTGGAGGTGGGCGGCGACTGTTTTGTGCTCCAAACGCATGAAGGGCTGGAAGTGCCACCGGGCGTACCGCACCAGATGCGCAACGAGTCCGCTGGCGACCTGGACTTTCTAGTGTTTTCGCAGCCGCCCAGCCATGGGGATCGTGTGATGGTTGGCAGATAGCCTCTCGCGACGGTATCGTGTTTGGCAGGCGGGATGCGCCGATATGGTCGGATGTACGAGGGGGGTGCGACATGCCAGAGGCGACACCAGAGTTTAAGAGGCAGGTGCGGGAGTCGTTCGATGAGCTGCGCGTGGGGCAACAGTTCATCTTCCGGCGGACATTCACTGAAGGGGATGTGGCGCTTTTCTGCGGCGTGACGGGGGATTTCAACCCGTACCACCTGGATGAGACGCTCGCCAGCCAGAGCTGGTATGGACGGCGCATCCTGCCGGGCTTGCTCACGGGGAGCATGCTGACACACATCGGCGGTCTGCTCGGCTTCCTGGCAACGGAGATGAGTTTTCGGTATCTCGCCCCGGTCTACACCGGCGACACAGTGACCTGTACTGTCACCTTTGCCGAGAAGGACGAGGAGCAGCGGCGTTTCCGGGCCGAGGCGACGTATGTGAACCAGGACGGCGAGCAGGTGCTTGCAGCTACCTTTGCCGGCTTCCCCAGCAATATTCGCCTGGCACGGTGAGGACTACCGCCGCCAGTCGTACTCCATGCGTCGCGCCGTCCAGCGTGCCACGTCCTCGCCGTGGAGGCGGGCGACGATGTGCAGGCTCATATCTATGCCGGCCGAGATGCCGGCGGATGTGACGATGTGCCCCTCGTCCACCGTGCGGGTGTCCGCCAGCATGGTGATCGCGGGGTAGGTCTCGCGCATCCAGTCCACACTGGCCCAGTGGGTCGTGGCGTGGTGGCCGTTCAGCAGCCCACCCTCAGCCAGCAGGAATGCGCCGGTGCAGACGCTCGCGGTCAGCTCGGTCTGTTCGTTTTGCGCCGTGATCCACTCGATGAGCCGCGCGTTGTGCCGCTCGCGGCGCGTGCCCATGCCGCCGGGCACGACGAGCAAGTCCAGTGGCGGGCAGTCGCTGGTAGTGGTGTGCGGCTGGACGAGCAGCCCGCCCCGGCAGCGGATGGTGCGCGGCTCCTCGGCGATGGTCAGCGCCTGAAAGAGCCGGCGCTCGTCGTCCGCCTCTCCCACTGGCCGGGCCACGGAGAAGACCTCGAACGGACCGCAGAAATCCAGCACTTCCACGTCGTCGAAGATGAGAATGCCCACTGTGCGCATCGGATGCTCACTCATACTGGCTCCCTTCACAAGCACGTAGTACGTGTCTACTCACAGGCGCCGGCACGCGGCGCGGGACCGGCAATGCGTCACGTGGGGCCGGAGATGTGAAGGCCGAAACGCTCGTCGGCCCAGGCAAAGTAGCCGGGGAGATCATCGAGCGCACCGGAGGCAAGTCCGCTCTCCAGCCATGCGAGCGCCTGGCGTGCGTCGCGGGCGCGCGGCTCCGGCGCGTGCGCCAGGGTGTTCAGCCGGCGGCGGACACGCTCGACGCCCGCGCGGGCAAACTGCTCGATATCCATCCCGGCGCGGGTCTCCGGGGTAGCCTGCCGGGCGCGCCAGAGCAGCAGCGTGTCGTCCGGATCGGCGTAGCGGGCGACGGCGGCGACGAGGGTGTAGAGCGTCTCCGAAGCGCCAGAGCCGGCGGCTTCGTGCGCGGCCACCTCCTGTTCCAGAAGCTCCCGCACGATGGGCCGATCCATGGGACGGAGCGAGGCGGCCAAGAGCGCTGTGACCGCGGCGCGCATGCCACCATCCACGCTCACGGTGGCGCGAGCGGCATCAGCTTCGGCCCCACCGGCACGCAGAGCGGCAAGTAGCGTTTCGGGTGTCACTGGCAGTCTCTTTCCTACTACTGATGTCGCGATTGACTGCTCACGGTAGCGCGGACATTCCTGTCCGCACCGGCCGGCAGGAATGCCGGCCCCACCAGCTCGGCTGGCTCAGATCCCTGCACCGACATCAGTCATTTATGGTAGCGGGCCATCAACCATTCGTCCACCAGCACGCCATACGCGATGATACGTATCGTGCGCCGCTCATTCACCGCGAAGCTCAGTCGCTCCTGGAGGCGCGGGCGTGTTCTCCGCCGACACCGTCAATCAATCCGACGCGGCGGGCGCCAGGCGCTACTCGTCGTCTTGTAGCGGGCGCACGTCGGCGAGCTCGATGCCACTCTTGAGGAGCGTCTGGATCACGGCATCGGCGCGGACCTCGTCTTCGAGGCGGGGTGTCGCGCGGGAAGCGACCGGGCGTATCGGCGTCACGTTCGCGGGCATGTAGGCTGCTGTGGCGTCGCGGTCCGCGCTGGATCCGGCATAGCCGTTGCCGTTTTTGCCGGAGATCTCGTCGCCATCTTCTCTGACGGGGCGCAGGTTGCCGTTTTTGCCGCGATTCGCGGTGTGACCGTTGTGTCCATTCGGCGGCACGTCCGGAGAAGCAGAGGCGCTGGCGCTTCTGCCCGCCGGCGGCACATCATCGCGCGAGACGGGCCGGGGCTTGCCGGTGGTTTGCCCGTTGCCGTTTTTGCCGCTATACGAGCCGTCGTTGCCGTTCGCACCGTTGGGTCCGCTCGGATTGGGATTGCGTGGCGCGGATGGACCGCCACGCTGACCGCCAGACCCGGTCGGTCCACCGGAATCACTCCCATTGCCGTTGCTATTCGACAGCATCATGCGCACGCGCAAGGGCATGGAAAGCACTTGTTCGACAGCCCATTCAATAGCGACGCGGCTCTTGGGATCACGGAGCTTATCGAGGTGGAATTGATAGTCGGCTTGCAGCACAAGGACAGGGACATCGCCCGGCTCGACGAGAACGGGGCGCGCTGAGTTGAGCAGCGCCGCGACACTCATGCTCTTTTGCTTGCAAACCTGTTTTATAAGCCCCCAGCGGCTCTGCGCCTGCCCGAGCCAGTCGGCGTAGGCATCGCTGGAGAAGGACGCGGGCGCGTCCTCGTCCGCGAAGCGATCGTCCATCGAGGCGCTATCCGCCAGGTCTAGCGATACCGGAAGGTCATCCAGGGTCAGAGCCACCTCCTCATCCTCCGGCATTGGCTCGGCGAATGGGGCCGGAGACATGGTGGTGGGCGGGGCGGCGGTTCCGTTGGCGATGGCAGCCAGGTCTAGCTCGTCCACACCGGGTGCGAAGGAAGTGGCCTGGTCGGGAGGAGTGGGCGCCCATCGGGACGCCTCGCCATGCGTGGAAAGCGTTTCGGCGCTCGTCCGCCGTGTACCCCCATCCACGTAAGGACGTGTCACGGGTGTCACGGGTGGCGCGGGTGGCGGCACAGACGCACTGGCAGCGGGCGATGTGGATCGCGTCACCGGACTGGCTTCGCGTTGTGGCGCGAGAGAGGAAGCCGCGAGCGCGGATGGCTGCGTCACCGTGGAGGAAGCGCCGTTGCGTTTGATGGCCAGGCATTCGAGGAAGGAAAGCTCCAGCGCGAGCTGCGGCACGGGCAAGCCGCGCGCGGGGGCATCGTTCCTGGTGAAGACACGGGCGCAGGCCGCCAGCTCTTCGAGTGAGAAGTGTTGCGCCAGGGCGGTAATCTCGCGGGCCTCATCCTCCGAGCGGTCCATGAGCGCGGCGACATCCGCGCCGGCGCGGGCGAGCACAAGCGCGCGCCACTCGTCGGAGAGCTGCGCGTTGAGCTGGCGCAGATCGGCGCCATTGGTGACCATCTCGTTGATGATGTGCAGCCCCTCGGCGGACTGTTGCGCGGCCACATGCTCGATGATACGGCGGATGGCGCCGGGGTCGGCCAAGCCGAGCATCGTGCGTGTACGCTCCAAGTCAATGCTCGTACCGCAGTAGGCCATCGCCTGGTCCAGCAGGCTGAGCGCATCGCGCATGCCGCCTTGCGCGGCGCGAGCCAGCAGATCGGCGGCAGCCGGCTCCAGCTCCAATCCCTCGCCCTCAGCGACATGACGCAGCCGCGCGACGAGATCGCGCATGTTGAAGCGGCCAAAATTGAAACGCTGGCAGCGCGAGACGATAGTGGGCAGCACTTTGTGCGCCTCGGTGGTGGCGAACACAAAGATGACGTGCGGTGGTGGCTCTTCCAGTGTCTTGAGCAGCGCGTTGAATGCCTGGGTGGACAACATATGCGCCTCGTCTATCACGAAGACACGGTAGTGTCCGTCACTGCCGAGCAGGTTCACGTTCCCGCGCAGGTCGCGGATGTTTTCTACGCTATTATTGGAGGCGGCATCAATCTCGATGACATCGGGCGAGCGCCCGGCGGTGATCTCCTGGCAGGAGACGCATTCGTTGCACGGCTCGCCGTCGTGGGGATTGGCGCAGTTGACGGCCTTGGCCAGCAGGC
>DATGEP010000251.1:0-20346 GCA_035310125.1 Ktedonobacterales bacterium | reverse complement strand
GTCAATCCGACGCTGGCGGATCTGGTGGGGGGCATTCAGGCGGTGACGCTGGGGGATGAGGAGGCGCGGCGGCGGGGGACGCAGAAGACGGTGTTGGAGCGCAAGGCGCCCCCGACCTTCGATGTCCTCGTCGAACAGGAGGAGCGCAATCTCGTCGGTGTCCATCTCAACGTCGCTGAAGCCGTGGACGAGCTGCTTCGCGGCGAGGCGCCACAGCGCGAGATGCGCGAGCGTCAGTCTGACGGCACGATACGCCGCTGGGTGGAGCATGCGCCGCGCCAGGCCCGCGCGGATGGCGTCGGATTGCCCGCGCGTGATGTCCCGGTTCAGCGCGAGGAGATGCCGGCGCGGCGCGGCCCACGCGGCAGTATGCTCGCGGGCCAGCGCCCCGCGATGCCCTGGTGGGAGGAGCGGCGCGCACGCGCGAATACCGCTCCCACACCTGAAGGCCCAGGCGGAGGCCGCTGGCTGGATCCCGAGTTGGCCCTTGGCGCCGCACTCCTCGACGAGGAGCGCGAGCGGGCGACCGCAGCCACAGATGAAGAGCCTTCCGCCTTTCGCAAGCGCCGCATTTATCCCGTCGGCGTCAACCGCAACCATCTGGAGCAGGCGATCCGTGAGCTTGGGCTTCCAGCCGTCATCAGCCGCGACGAACGCGACGCCGACGCGATGCTCGTTCTCAAGAGTATGTATCGCAAGCAGCCCGACCGCGTGGATGCCATCCAGGCCGCCGGCTTGCCCGTCTATGTGCTGCGCAGCGCCAGCGTCGAGCGCCTCCGCGAAGCCCTTGCCGACCTTTTCCGCCCCGATCTGGATAGCGGCAAGCTTCCCGATATCACCCCGGAAGCGTAGGAGAATCCCGTATTCTCCCACCTTCCCGCACAAGCGGGAGAAGCGAATCAGGTGAGCAGTTTCCCCACTTGACCACAGACCTGTTCCGTGATCGTCCAACCATCCTGTAAAGACTGCTGCTCCTGCGAATACACCGCGATGACGTAGGTTTCGTCGCCCAGCGTCACGATTCCCGATGAATTCATCGCCCAGAGGCCATCCGGCGCCGGCACCCAGCCATCTTTCATGGCGACCGTCGCGCCGGCGGGCGCTGTGGTGCCTACCCCTGTTTGCTCGTCGGACTCGATGTTCTCCATCAGGTTCAGTGCCAGCGAGCGGTCCTGCGCCGTCAGCACCTTTCCCTCGTGCAGCAGCGTCAGCATCTGCACCATTGCCACCGGCGTGATGGTGCTCCAGCCCCAGGCGTCGGGATTGCCGTTGAAGCCGCTGATGTGGACGCTGTGGAGAAAGGCCGCCATGGGACCCACGCCGCCGATCTCGTCGAAGAGCGCCTGAGCGGAGTTGTTGTCTGAGTTCTCGATCATCGTCTGCAGCAGGTACATCTCGTTGCCGTTCGGCTCGCGGCCCTGGCTCTCTGTCATGGTCAAAAATGTGAGCATAATCGGCACTTTCGCCGAGCTGGCCATGATGAACTGACCGCCCGCGTTGTAGGTGTAATAGACGTTGCGCGTCACGTCGTAGACCGCCGCCCCCGCGGTGTTTCCCAGCCCGCGCAGATACGTCGCGAGCTGAGGTGAAAGCACATCAAATCCCGCCCATGCAGGGGCTCTACTTCCCGGTGGCGTAAATGTGATCATCCGCGCCAGCGTCCAGCCCGTCCCGCTGGTCTTCAGCCCCTGCCAGCGCACACCATACCAGAGCGCGTTGTTCAGCCACTGGGTTTCTCCGGTCAGCGTCAGCGGGAAGTTCAGCCCAACGTGCACCAGCGCATTGCCCGTCTCAGGTACGTTCAGCACGGCCAGGTCGCTCGATCCCCACACCTGCTCGTTCGCCGAGACTGTCGCGGCTGGAGGTCCCAGCGTTTGGAGATAATCCAGCCCGGCGCTCAGCGGCATAATCGTGGGCTGTCCGCTCGCGTCCACCGCCGTCGTGTCCACCAGCAACGCCTCGTGCCAGAACGCCTGCACGAGCATCGCGTGAGGTGAGCCGTCCACGCTCGCCGTGAACGGCAGCGCCTCCGTGAGCGGGCTGCCAAAGTTTGTCTGCCATCCGCCTGGGGCAATCTGTGGCTGGTTAATATACTGCCAGAGTGCCGCCGGAATGATATGCCCGATCACGACGGTGTTGCGCGTGCCACCTGGCACGAACACATTGCCTGTGTTGCTCGCCGTAGCCGTCGAGCTGACCGTTGCCGCGGGCGTTGACCGCGCTCCCGAATCCGGGGATATGACCGTGGCGTTCGTGGGAGCGGTAACCATCGCCTCGGCCCGCGTCGCGTCGCGGAGCGTCGCATACGTGAGCGGGCTATCGCCGCCGCCGATAGGGATGTCGCTTCCCACCGTCAGAAGCGCGTGCAAGACTGGCAGCCGCACGATGCCACTCGCGCTATCCACCAGCCCGGCGCGCACGACTTCGTCCGGTAGGGCATTGGCGCTGGCATCGGTTGTGGCTGTTGTCTGGCTGCCAGGCAACAGCAGCGCACCCAATGTGAAGAATTGGACCCAGCCCTGGCGTACAGGATATGCCACGGTGAGCGGAGCGCCGAGCGTGATTTTTCCCGCGAATGTGTCGTAGTAGGTCTGAAACGCCGGATCAACGGCGTGGAGGCTCAGTTTCTCATTCAGTGAAGCGCTTGCAGACGCCGTCGCGGCGGTCGTCCGCGTGTCGTGCTCCCACAGCGCGGCGCCGTTCGTGATGTGGAACGTATCCGTCGCCTTTACACGAGCAGGCTGAGGACGGTGGTTACTCTCCCAGGCACTCATTGAGATCAGTGGTACCAGCCAGAGCACCGCGACAATGGCCGCGATTCCCGCTCGCTGTGTTATCCGTGATTGCCGCCACCCCATGCTTCGTACCGCACCTATCACCCGCCGCTCCCGCATGTTTCGCATCTCCCACGTGCATCTCTCGGGGGAACTATCGCGCCGTCTCCGTACCAGTCCATCGCACATCGAGGCACCGGCGCGCCACTCTCTGCGTATTGCTACGACCTCCGCGCCCAATTGGACACATTGCGCATCGCAAATCACATACCAGGTCGTCATACCTGGCGCGAATTACTTCGCAATGAGATAGACGTTCGTGTCGGTATAGCGGATGCTACATGGTGGCGATCGTTTTGTCTACTATTAAGAAGAGCCGCGCGTTGTACACTACAGAGCTGAGAGTGGCCGTTCCCAGCATGGATGCGGATTGGCGGGATATCGTCTCTCACAGTCACAGAAGGGGGCGGAAGTGAATCTCAGTGTGCTGGCCGCGGTGGGTGGCATCGCCCTCGTAGATATCGTGCTGAGTGGTGATAACGCGCTCGTCATCGGTGCGGCGGCCAGTAAGCTTCCGCGCGGCCAGCGGCTCGTCGCCGTGATCTGGGGCGGCCTGGGTGCTATTGTCTTGCGACTGATCCTTGCCATTGTGGCTACCGAGCTGCTCACTATCGAATATCTTCAGGCCGCGGGTGGTGTCATCCTCTTCTTCATCGCAATTCGCCTGCTCTTACCCGAAGGCGAATCCCGACGTGCCCGGCCCGCCGCCGATCGCTTTCTGCTCGCTATCGCGACCATCATGCTCGCCGACCTGACCATGAGCCTGGACAATGTTCTCGCTGTCGGTGCGCTTGCGGCGGGCAATATTCCGCTGCTCGTCGGCGGCCTTATCCTGAGCATGCTCCTGCTCTTCGTTGCCAGCACACTCATCGCCCGCCTCATGGATCGCATCACGTGGCTGCTAGATGTCGCGGCTCTCGTCCTTGGCTGGACCGCCGCCAATCTCATCCTGGGAGACCGTGCCGTTGGCGCATTGATGGGACTCAAGGGCCAGCGCAGCCTCACCCTGGCGCTGCATTTCGCTGCGCTTGCGCTGGTGCTTGTCGTAGATCTCGGCCTGCGCGCGTATGCCGCGCACCGGGCGATGGCGCGTGGCGGCGTTACCGAAGCACGCTCGCATGCTGACCGGCTCGAAGGGGCCGCCGATCCGCCCGAGGCTGCGCCGCGCGACCAGTCCCCGGTGTCGTGATTCCGCCAGGTTAGGCGTCTTCACGCTCAACTGGTGTGCCGTCCGCAACCTGCATGGCGGTCCATACGCGCCTGCGCTCGCTGCGTAGCGCCGACGCCAACGCCCGTAACACCCGCTCTCCCTCAGCCGTCACACGGATCTGTACGACACGCCGATCCAGGCGGTCAGCATCCTGCATCCGTCGCACCAGCCCGCGCGCCTCCGCCCGGTTCACCAGTCCGATCACCGCGTTGTGGCGAATCTGCAACCGCTCAGCCAGCTCGCTAATATTTGCTTGCTCACGGCCTGGGAACCCCTTGATGGCCAGCATCAACTGATACTGCTGGGGCGTGATTCCCGCGTTGCGGGCCTCCAGGTCCGTAGAGCGCGCGTACTCGCGCAACGAGAAGCGCAGCTGCGCTAGCTGCACGTACTCCTCTTTGTCGAGCTCAGGGATATCAGTAGACTCCGTGCTAGAATGAGACGGTCGCTTGTGAGGTGTATTAGCAGCCATCGGTGAATACCCCATGCTAGTCCGGCCAGGTGTCCTGAGTGGAACAACCTGTTGGCACAACGTCGTAAGCTGTCGTGATCTCGTTCACAGCGACCGCAGCTGATCGCACCTTGAATGAGATTGTCACCGATACAAAGCAGCACGTACGGCGCGCATTGTATCGGGCGGTGTGTTGCTCGTCAAGTATGGCCCTCAGTCTCGCACACGGACAAGATATCATGCTGTGATGCGTTCCACAGTGCCTGGACCGATGGATTGCTGGGCAACTTAGCTGGCTAGATCAATCGGACCACTTCAATCTCCGCCGGAAAACACATCTGCTCCAGGTCGCCCGTCCAGAACAGCCGCTTCATGAGCTCACCCGCCGCGAACAGCAGATGCTGCTGCGCCGCGTCGCGCGCGTCCTCATATGCCTGCGACCCCTCGTGATCGCGCGCCGCCGCGAACCATTCGTGCAGTGGCGTTCCGACGGCTGCCCGCACGAAGTAGCAGCGCATCTTTACGCCGCCCTCATCATCGGGCAGAAAGATGCGGAGCTGGGGCGCCCCGCCGACGAGATCCAGTCGGTAAAATACGCCATAGTGCTCGCGCGAGGTCTGAAAGAGCGATATCTCCGCTAGCGCCGTGATAGTTGCCTCCAACTCTTCCGTGCCATCCTCCGCCGTGTCCGCGTCATCTCGTTCCTGGCGTGTCCCAAACGAATAGCGCACGCGCGTCTCAGGCTCCTCCCGCGCGGAGACGGGCTTCTCGCTCTGCCCTTCCAGCACGACACCCAGACCCGCCAGCAGCTCTGCCAATTGTTCGTCTAACTTCATCTTGGCGTCCCTCCCTCTGGGATGTTGTCAAGTGTGTTCCAAACTTGTTCAACCATCCATCTATTCCATTTTGACCGTTCCCGTCCGGTAGTGACCGTCTTTGGCCGGGAATGAGAGGCCGAGCGCGAGGATCTCCTGCCCAAACGGCTAGTCGCCCCATCCCTCGAACGAGGGGTGTTGCACCCGTTGCGGCGGCATATGCTTATGCCAGCTTCGGATGCGCCGGTATTGCACTGGCGATGCCGATCTCGTGTAGGGGCGTTCGCGCGAACGCCCGATCCCCGCCACGCTCAGGAGAACCTTTTCCATGACCACACCTACCACACCTACCACACCTACCACACCCACCCCAACACCCGCTGCCCCTGGCACACTCAGCGCTTTCTCTGAGCAGCTCGCGGATGTCGTCGCGCGCGTGTCCCGGTCTATTGTCACCGTCGCAGCTCGCCCGCGCCAGACCGCCACGGGCATCCTCTGGAAGACTGATAGCGAAACGATTGTCCTCACCGCCGATCATGTCGTCGAGCGCGAGGACGATATCACCGTGATTCTGCCCGACAAGCGCGAAGTTAAAGCGCAGCTCATTGGTCGCGACCCTGGTACGGATCTGGCCGCGCTGCGCCTGCCAAGCGGCGATCTGGGCGCCGATATCGTGCCCGCCGAGACCGCTGAGGGCTTGCGCCCCGGCAACCTCGTCCTGGCTGTTGGCCGGCCCGGCAACGATGGCCCCCGCGTCAGCTTCGGCGCTGTCAGCTCGCTTGATGGGCCGCGCCGCTCCTGGCAGGGTGGCGAGATCGAGGGCGTCATCTATCCTGACGTCACGCTCTATCCTGGCTTCTCCGGTGGCCCGCTGGTGGACCTCGCCGGGCGTGTCGTCGGTCTCAACAGCTCGCACCTCACCCGGCAGAACAGCGCCGCTATCCCCGTCGTAACCCTCCGCCGCGTCGCCAATACCTTGCTCACGCATGGGCGCGTGCGGCGTGGCTACTTTGGCGTTGGCACGCAGCAGGTCCCGCTTGCCGCCGCCCTCGCGCAGAAGGCTGGTGTCAGCCAGGATGCCGCGCTCCTCATCGTCACCGTCGAATCTGGCAGCCCCGCCGAGCAGGCCGGCCTCCTCATCGGTGACCAGCTTCTCACCATCAGTGGTCAGTCCGTCACGGATGCTGATACCTTGCGTGCCCAGCTTGGCACCGACACACTCGGTAAAGCCTTGCCCGTCAAGATTCTACGCGGCGGCGAGCCGAAAGACCTGACCGTCACTGTTGGCGAACGTCCATAACTTCGATAAAGCGAGTAGCAACCATGACCATACCTCTATCTTCAATTCCCATCGCCGATGACCTCGCGACACTCGCCGCCAGGCTCCGTGAGAGCGTCGTTCAGGTGCATGCCGGCCGCAACGGCATCGGCTCCGGTGTCATCTGGCCGGCTTCCGTGGCGCTCACGCCACAGGGAGACGCCAGCGGCGGCGCGAGCGGAGCAGCGGAGCCGGAGGTGATGACCATCATCACCAATGCGCATGTCGTTCGTGCCGCCGGCAATGCGGATCTGACTGTCAAGCATGCCGATGGGCGCCACCTGAAGGCCGAGCTGCTTGCCATTGACCCCGAGCACGATCTCGCGGCCCTACATGTCTCCGCTGCGGGATTGCGACCCGTCGAAGCTGGCGATTCGTCCGCGCTGCGCGTGGGGGAGCTGGTGCTGGCCGTCGGCAATCCTTTTGGCCGAGAGGGCGCTGTCACCGTTGGCGTTGTCGCCGCTCGTGCCCCCGCCGATCCTGATGTCAACGTCGAGCCGGTTGATCCGGCGAAATCGCCGGATCGCGGTCCTGGCGACGGGCGCGGCGGGCGGGGCTGGCCGCGCTTCCGCGAAATGGACCTCATTCAGGCCGACCTGCGGCTGTATCCCGGCAATTCCGGCGGACCCCTGGCGGATTCGCAGGGCCGCGTCGTGGGCATCAACGCCATGATCGGCGGTGGGCTTGCCTTCGCCATTCCCAGTCGCACGGTGCAGGCGTTCCTGGCTGAGGCTAGCCACGCCGCCACGCCGCCACTCTATCTTGGCGTCGAAATCCTGACCGCGCCGCTGCCGGAGACGCTGCGCCAGCGCCATAGCATCGCCCAGGAGACCGCCGTGCTCATCGCGGGCGTCGAAACGGGCGGCGCTGCCGAAGCCGCCGGGTTACTCGTCGGCGACGTGCTGCTCGCCGTGGATGGTGTCGCTATCCCGGATGCCCGGCTGCTGCCGCGTGTCTTGCGCCATGCGGGCACCGACCTGCCGCGTACGCTGGCGATCTTGCGCGGTGGCGAGCGCGTCACCATCACGCTTACGCCCGCCGTACAGGCCGCCGCGTGATGTGTTGCGGCATCCGTTGCTCGATCCATGAGGTAGAGTGAGGGATGCCGCCTCACTTCCGTACCGCTGGGCATCCGGTGGACGCCCCTCCGGCGCGCGGGTAAGAGCTAGCTGGAGGGCTGGGAGTGAGGTCCGTCCGCACCGGAGTGTCTATGCACGTATACATCCTCGCCGCCTATCCCGCCGTCCGCGCTGGTCTCGCCGCGCTCCTTCGCGAGCAACCCGACTGGCGTGTCATCGGCCAGGCCGCGCCCGATGCCGTACCGTCCGCTGCCATTGCGGCGCTCTCCCCGGAGGAGAGCGCCGCCGGACTCGACGTGCTGCTTGCCGATCTCGATGGCTTCTCCGATGCGGAGGCCCTCACCGATTGGCTGGCCGCGCTGCGTCCACGGGGTGGTGTTGTCGTTATTGGGCCGGCACAGCTTGCGCCTTCGCGCAACACCGGCGACGATGCCTCGCGGCTCCTCACCACCATACCGCGCGTCGCTGAAGAGCACAACCTCGCGTTTGGCATACTGCGCCGCGACGCTACTCCCGAAGAGATTGTCGCCGCTCTCATCGCGGTAGCAGGCGGCCTCATCACGCTGGATCGCCGTCTTGCCGGCGACCTCCTGGCGCCGGCTGAACGCGGACTCGTTCCCGCCGCGCGGCTCTCCGTCGCCGACGAAACCCTGACCGCTCGTGAGCTTGAAGTCCTTCAGCTTCTTGCGCAGGGGCTACCGAACAAGCTGATTGCCCAACGCCTGCGCATTAGCGAGCACACCGCCAAGTTCCATGTTTCCGCCATTATGATGAAGCTCGGCGCCGCCAGTCGCACCGAAGCCGTCACGCTGGCCGCTCGCCGTGGCTTGCTCATTCTTTAGCCGCCTTTTTGTGGCAGGGCACGAAACAGCTTCCAGTATCGCTCCGATGGAGAGCGCTATGAACCACGACGACCACGTTCACCTCATCCGCGATGGCATTTCCGGTCCCGGTGTCTGGGCTGATCTCGGCTCCGGCTGGGGCGCTTTCACGCTTGCCCTGGCCGATCTGCTCGGTCCCGGCGGCACTATCTATTCCGTGGATAAGGATCGCGGCGCGCTGCGCGATCAGGAGCGCGCCATGCGAGCCGGCTTCCCTGATGTTGACGTCCACTACCGGGCCGCTGACTTCACCGGTCCGCTCGATCTGCCTCCGCTGGATGGTATCGTCATGGCCAACTCGCTCCACTTCCAGCGCGACAAAGAGGGCGTGTTGCGCCTCGTGCGCGGCTATCTCAAGCCAGGCGGGCGCCTTGTGATCGTCGAATACAATACCGATCGCGGCAATCCCTGGGTTCCGTATCCATTCTCCTACGCCACCTGGGAAACGCTCGCGCGCCGCGCGGGATTTGCTACGACGCGGCTCCTTGCCACGCGCGGCGGTGGCCGCCACAACGATATGTACGCCGCACTGAGCATATAGTATCTATTATTGCCCCAGCACAATCACCGCACCACTGCGCCATGTCACGAGCAGATGCGCGACAACTTGCCGGCGCGGTATTCCGTAGTACCGATAGGCTCGCAGTGAGCCGTGTATCCGGCGAAGGACATACGACCCATGATGGAAGACAGCACCATCCCGGCAGCCCCAGACACCCCTACAGCCGCATCTGAGCGCTCCCGCGAGCGTCGCATTCCCTTCCGCCGTGTCGCGGGACTGCTGCGTCCGTATACCGGCCGACTGTCCATTGCCGCCCTGCTGCTCATTCTCTCCAACGGGATGGGGCTGATCTTTCCCCTCGTCCTCCGTACGCTCCTCAACACCATCCTCGTTCAGCGTGATGAGCGGCTCCTCAACGGTATTGTCGAGCTGCTCTTTATCGTGTTCGTCATTCAGGCGGTCGTCAGCGCCCTTGAAGGCTATCTCGTCACTGCCATCGGCGAGCGGATCTCATTTGACCTGCGCACAATGCTCTTCCGCCACCTCCAACGCCTCCCGCTCAGCTTCTACGATTCGCGCCGCACAGGCGAGCTAATGAGCCGCGTCACCAACGATGTCACGCTGCTGCAAACCTCGCTCACCGGCAACATCCTGCCCATCGCCTCGCAGGTCGTCGTGCTCTTCGGCAGCGTCGCTATCGCCTTCGCAATCAACTGGCGCATCACCCTGGTTGCCCTCGTCGTCGCACCCGTCGCCGCCATCTCTTCCGCACTGCTGGGCCGCCGCATCCGTCGCACCACGCATGGAGTCCAGCGTGGATTGGGTGATGCTGGCATCGTCCTCGAAGAAGCGCTCTCCGCCCCGCGTGTCGTCAAAGCTTTTACTCGCGAAGACCATGAGACCGAGCGCTTTACCGACCGCATGCGCGGGTCGCTGCGCGAAGCGCTTCGTCGCGCCGCCGCGCAATCCCTGCTGGGGCCACTCGCCGGTTTCATCGGTTTCACGTCCGTTATCATCGTCATCTGGTTTGGCGGGCGCGAAGTGGTTGCCGGGCGCCTGACCGCTGGCGATCTCATCGCCTTTATCTTCTACCTCTTCCTCGTTATCGGCCCTCTCACCGCCATCGCAAACCTGTACTCCCAGATCCAGGCGGCGCTGGCCGCCGCCGAGCGCGTCTTTGACCTGCTGGACGCGCCGATTGAGCCGGCGCTCGCCGAAACATCCCTGCCCGCGCTGCCACCTATCCGGGGTCGGGTCGCTTTCGAGCACGTCTCCTTCACCTATCCCGCTCCCACCGATGACGGCACCGGCGCCATCGAGTCACAGCAGGCGCGCCCCACCGTCTTGCGCGACGTCACCTTTACCGCTGATGCCGGTCAGGTGGTTGCCCTCGTCGGACCAAGTGGCGCCGGCAAGACTACTATCCTCAGCCTGCTTCTGCGCCTCTACGAGCTTGATGCCGGCGCCATTCTCCTCGATGGGATAGATATCCGCGCCGCCAGCCTGCGATCTGTCCGGGAGCAGCTTGCCATCGTTCCCCAGGAGCCGGTGCTCTTTGGCGGCTCCATCCTCGAAAACATCCGCTACGGGCGGCTGGATGCTTTGGAGGAGGATGTCTACGCCGCTGCCGTTGCCGCCAACGCCTGGGGCTTCATCGAGCAGCTGCCGGATGGTCTGCGCACCATCGTCGGCGAGCGCGGTGTCAAGCTGTCCGCCGGACAGCGCCAGCGCGTCGCCATCGCCCGCGCGCTGCTGCGCGATCCGCGCATCCTGCTGCTGGATGAAGCTACCGCTTCCCTCGACAACGCCTCCGAAGCCCTCGTGCAAGACGCCCTCAACCGCCTCATGCGTGGCCGCACCACCCTTGTCGTCGCGCACCGGCTCACCACCATCGAGCGTGCCGATCTTATTCTTGTCCTTGATGATGGCGCCATCGTCGAGCGTGGCACCCATACGCAGCTTCTTGCCCTCGATGGCCTCTATGCTCGTCTCTACACCCGCGACTTCCAGGTGTCTGAAGCTACTCGGGCGCTCGCCAATTCGCTGGCCCCGCTCGCCGCTGATGTATAGCGGTATTCACATAACGAATGCCCCGGCCAGAACGAGCCGGGGCATACCGCGAATGCGAGACGGTGGCGCGAATGGCTACTGGCCGCGCCGGGCCTTCTGTGCGTCGCGAACGCGCTGGATCGCTGAGCGGGCGGCGGCTTCGTCCACGCCGAGCTTCTCCGCGACGCGGGCGACCAGCTCGCGCGCCGGGACAGCTTTGGATTTGACGCCGGTTGGATTGAGCTCCCGCGCGGCTTCTTGCATGGCGTTTTCGATACGACCGAGGCCGCCTTCGTTGAGCAGGCGCAGCATGCCAGAATCTCCGGGACGGCGCACGGCGGGTCGTGGGCCGGTGGTGCCGGTCATGCCGTCTGGCTCATCTTCTTGGGCGGGAAAGAACGCCTGGATGCCCCTGCCGATCATCGGCGGTGTGCGCTGTGGCATCATTGTCACGGCGTCGCTGGCGGGCCGGCCCGCCGTACCACTCACGTCCGAATGGTTGAAGAGCGCGGACTGCGCGGTGGCGGCCTGGGCGTTCATTGCCGGGGCAGCGTGCGCGGCTGGCGACGTGGCAGCGTGATTGTACATGGCAGAGGCGTCGCGGCCAGCGGCGGGAGTGCGCAGCGGCATCGGCGCGAGGTTGTGAAGCTGGAGCACGTTTGGCGCGGAGCTGGCGTCGGTTTCGTCGTGCGTCAATGTGGCAGCGGCGGGTAGCTCGGGGTCTGTGTCGCCAGCGGGCGACGCGGCGGGTGTGACGGTGGTTGAGGCGGGCGCCTGGGTGTCCCTCTTCTGAGTGAGCAGCGTCTTCGCCTGGTCGCGGGCAGCGGCGGCGGTCTGCGCCATGCCACGCAGTTGGGCCTCGCGGATCTTGGCGTTGGTTTCCGCCTTGATGCGCTTCAGCTCGGCTTCCTGCTGCATGCGCAGCAGCCGTTCGGCGTGAGATTCCTGGAGCTGGCGCAGGCTGCGGCCCGTTTCCGTTGGCTGCACGATGGCCCAGAAGAGACCCCAGAAGGGCGGGGCAATCGCGACAAGGACCATGGTCAAACTGACACTGCTCGCTTGCAGCTGTGGCCAGATGCCATACGCCCACCGGTCAGTGGGAAACTCGGAGAAGCCGGTGCTGCGGTACGCCAGACTGTTCCAGGTGGTGATGGCAGTGGCGATGACGACGCCAAGGGCGCAGAAGAATGCCTGGATGCGGTGTCCCTGGCCCCAGTGCCACGGCGCGAGCACAGACAGCAAGTAGGCCATGCCGACGACGCCGATGGAAAGGAACGCCCACAAGGCAATTTGCCCAACCTGGATCACCGGGTTCGGATTCTTGATACTGGCACCATCGGAGTAGACATAAAAATTGAAGATCGCATCGGGTACATAGAGCACCACAGGGAAGATGAAGTAGGCTTTTTTCAGCCATCCGGGCAGAGGCAGCACCTTGTCCTTGTCCATCGGCTCGGTGGTTGAGATGGGCATGTTCGCGAGGGCCGCGGCGTCCGCGCTCGGATCGCTCATGAAAACGCCGGTTCCCGGCCCGCTCATCTGAGGTGCTCGTGCCATGCTATTGTTCCTTCCTGCTAAGAATGCCCGCGCAGGTGCGGGCTATTTGCCATGTGCGGCGCCGGAGGCCGGAGTGTGTCGCCCGCTAGTTGCGGCTCTGCGAGCGCTCCCACTCGTAATCCGGCGCTTGCCTGGCGACCACGAAACGCGTTTGCAGAGATACCAGGCATTGCGCAAGCGGAAAGAGATTATCGCATAGCAACCACGGGCGCAATAGCCCGATAAGGCCGCTTCGTATTCCTCCAGAAATGACCTAGGAGTTAAGTGCCATAAGAGAGGCGGCGGTGATAGGACTTGCGGCCTACTTGGCTCGCCATTTATCCTATGTCCGGGACCATGACAAACCGGCCAGACAGTATCTCTCTAAGAGCATGGAGGTCACCCGTTACCCAGGCGTGTCGCGGATTCGTGCGTGATGAAGCGTAGTTCACATAGGGGCGCTTGCCAGATCGGGACACAGGAGTATGGCAAGCGCTTGGGGTGTGTTGAACTCTGTCAAAATCGGTGGATAAGCGCGCCCGAATGGGCTAGGTCGAGTGGTTGTGGAAGCGCCATCTCACGTCCGCGAGGATAGTGGACGCGCGCTCATGTCGTCTTCTTGCTGTCCTGGCGAGCTGAGGCGCTTCGCCAGCGGGCCGCGTGTGGTATGCTGCAAAGCGGCTTGCTCAGCCACGCACCTATTACACCACAGGAGGAGCAGAAAGACAATGGCACGCATCGCTCCCGTCAATGCCAAGGGTACCCGCGATTTTCTGCCGCGCGACCTCGTCCGCCGCAATCGTGTCTTCGCGCTGCTGCGTGAGACGTTCGAGCGGCACGGCTACGAGCCACTGGAGACGCCGGCGGTGGAGAATACGCATGTGCTCGAAGGCAAATACGGCGAGGAGGGCGACCGCCTGCTCTTTCGCATCCTGAAGCGGGGGCGCGACCTGGAGTCCGGCTTTCGAGGCGCGGAGGCGCTGCCGGAGGATGGGCGCGGCGCGGCGTCCCTGGCGCGCGAGCTGTCGAATGAGGCGCTGCGCTACGACTTGACCGTGCCGTTCGCGCGGGTGATCGCGGCGCGCCAGAATGATATCGTGTTCCCATTCCGGCGCTACCAGATGCAGCCGGTGTGGCGTGCGGATAAGCCCCAGCGCGGACGCTACCGCGAGTTCTACCAGTGCGATGTGGATTGCGTGGGCAGTCGCTCGATGACGGTGGACGCGGAGATGGCGGCGATTCATTGCGAGGTCTTTACGCGGCTGGGATTCGCCAGCTTTGTCACACGCATCAATCACCGGGGGCTGCTGGCGGCGCTGATGGAAAGCTGCGGCGTGCCGGAGGAGCTGCGCGGAGAGGCGCTCGTGACGATAGACAAGCTGGATAAGATCGGCGTGGAAGGGGTGCGCGGCGAGCTGGTGAAAGCTGGACTGAGCGACACTTCCACGGACAAGCTGATGGAGATTCTTGAGGTATCGGGCGCGCCGCGCGATGTGGTGGCGGCAGTGCGGCCGCTGCTGGGCGACCATGTGCCAGGCGCGGCGGCGTTGCGCGAGCTGGATGAGGTCTTCGCCGCGCTCGCCATGATGGGCGTGCCGGCGGAACGCTACCGGTTCGATCTCTCGCTGGTGCGCGGTCTGAGCTACTACACGGGCATCATCTACGAGACGGTGCTGACGGACTCGACGCTGGGCAGTCTCGGCGGCGGCGGACGCTACGACCGGCTAATCGGCATGTTCACGGGGCAGGATCGCCCGTGCGTGGGCATCTCGTTCGGTCTGGAGCGCATCTTCGACGCGCTGGACGAGAAGGGGCTGCTGGCGGACGAAGCGAGCACCACTACGCAGGCGCTGGTGACGCTCTTCGCGCCAGAGACGCTGGCGGCGTCGTTCGCCGTAGCGCGGGCCTTGCGTGCGGCGGGGATGCGCACGGAGGTGTACACGGAGCCGAAGGATCTGCGTACACAATTGACTTTTGCGAACAAGAAAGGCATTCCGCTGGCTGTTATCCTCGGCCCGGACGAGGCAGCGCGCGGCGAGGTGGTGCTGCGCGATCTGCGCTCCGGCGCGCAGGAGCCAGTGGCGCAGGAGGCAGTGGCGGCGCGGGCGGCCGCGCTGCTGAGCAGATCATGAGCGCAACTGGAGCAGACATAGACGTGGAAATTCGCCAGTATCTCTCGGCGTGTGCGCCAGGATTGGAGCTCACCTCGTGTCGCTAGCGCCAGCCGCCAACACAGCCGCGACCGTTCCTGCCAGACGCTCGACGCTGCGCGCGGGAGTGGACCCGCTGCTGGCGTCGTGTCTGTGGGGCGGGATGTATGTAGTGAGCCGCGCCAGTTTCGGGGCAATTCCACCGGTGACGCTGGCGGCGCTGCGAGTCGTGGTGGGCGGGCTGACGCTGTGGGTGGCGCTGCGTATCGCGGCGCGGCGGGCGCTCGCGGGTAGCGGAGACACCGGCGCGGCTGCGACATGGACGCGCGGCGATCATCTGCGGGGCTTCTGGTGCGGGGTGGTGGTGGCGGCGTGCATCGTGACGCAGTTCCTGGGTACGGACCTGGCGAGCGCGCATGATGGCGCGCTGCTGACGACGGTGACGCCAGTGTTCGTGGTGCCGCTGGCATGGGTGCTGCTGGGCGAGCGGCCGCAGTGGCGGATCGTGGCGGGAATGCTGGTGGCGCTGGCGGGTGTGGCTGTCGTAGTTGGCACGCAGGCGCCGGGTGGGAGCGGATCGGGCGCTTCTATAGTTGGGGATGCGCTGCTGCTCTTCTCCGCATTCGCATGGGCACTGTTTACGGTGCTGGGGGCACCGCTCTCCCGCAAGTTTTCAGCGCTGGCGGCGTCCACAACGGCGACGCTATGGAGCGTGCTGTTCCTGGCGCCGCTGGCGGCGGTGGAGCTGGCATTGCGGCCAAAAGGCGCCTCTGCTATCGCGCTCACGCCGGGGTCAGTGGCGGCGGTGCTGTACCTGGCGTGGGGAGCGACGGCGCTGGCATGGCTGCTGTGGTATCGGGGCGTGGCGAAGCTGGCAGCGAACGTCGCGGCAGTGTTCTTCTTCGCGCAGCCGGTGGTCGGCGGCATACTCAGCAGCGTCTTCCTCCACGAGGCGCTTCCCGCAGGATTCTGGCTGGGCGGTTTGGTGCTGGCGGCAGGGATATTGGTGGTGTCGTGGCAGCCGAGGAAGCGGCAGGCGGCGGCTACGTAGCGGGGTGAGAGTGGGGCGATGAACTGGCGCACACGGGCTTCCCAGTGAGCGAATGGCTCCAGCGATTGGAGCGGCGGGCTTATTTGCCCAGCCAGAGGGAGTCGTAGGTGGACCAGTCGGTGTCGGTGGTGAGGGCGTAGCGGTAGATGGCGACGCCCGCGAAGGGGTCGGTGTCGGTGTTGCTGTTGAGGCCAGCGACGACGCCCGCGAGGCCGGTCTGGATGTTCTCGGCGCGGTCGTGGAACCAGGTGGTATCGCCGGTGTAGGTGGGCAGGCCGATGAGCACCTGTGGTGGGTGCGGCGCGCTGCGGGCGGCTTCGAGGATGTGCTCGGTTTCTTGCTGGACAGTGAGCTGGTAGAGCTGGGGGGTAAGCATACCCGTGTTGTAGAGCATGGCGACCATCTGGTCTACGTGCGCGGCGACGGCGGCGTAGTAGTAGGAGGTCCACCAGGCGCCGGCTTTGTTGTTGGCGTAGAGCCATTCGGCGATGTGGGCGTTGGGCGCCCACTTTTCGGCGGAGATGGAGAGGATGGCGCCGGATGGAAGCGCGGCGCGGGTCGCGTCGAGCAGATCCAGGAAGCGGGGGTTGTTGTTGAGGATCGGCTCGATATCGTAGTGGACGCCGTCGAAGCCAAGGTTGCGGACGAAGGAGGCGGCGGTCTGGGCGATGGTGGCGCGCACCATCGAGAGGTTGAGGTTGATGCTTTCGCTGGCGGGGTAGCCTCCAGCGGCCTCCACCTGGCCGATCCAGGCGAGAATGTGCAGGTTGGGCATGCGGGCATGCAGCGCAGCGGCGAGATCGGCGGCGTTGGGGGCGCGGCTGGCGGGGATGGTGCCATCGCTCGCGAGCGGGCCGACGTGGGCGAAGACGTAGCTGACCTGTTCCCGTTGGAGGCGCTGGGCAAGGGTGTCGTAGTCGGCGCCGGTGTGAGGCTCGCCGGCCCACTCGTGCTCGAGCCAGACGGCATTCTGGCCGCGATTGAAGTGCGCGCCGGGATACGAGGTGACGGTAGCGGTGAGGCGCCAGTAGAAGATGCCGGCGACAAGCGTGACGACGACGACGAAGGCAAGGAGCACTTGTGCGGCGCGCAGGAGGCGGTGGCGCCAGGAATGCGGCTGGCGCGGGGATGATGCGCCTTTGCCTGGCAGCGGCCAGAGTGGGTGGGTGTCTCGCTGTGATCCGAGTCGCGCTCCCATTGACCTTTCCTCCGCTCCCCACCTCAATAGAGGAGGGGGAAAATCTTCAGCCACAGTGTCCGGCGGACGAGCGCCAGGCGTTACCGTGCTGTTTTGTACACCTCCCAAGCGCGGTTGTGGCATGGGCCGGCGCGAAGGCCGGCGTGAGGGATATTTCGCCATCAGGTGCCGGTGCCGGTGCCGGTGTCGGTGTCGTCGGCGTGCGCGTCGAGCGCCTGATTGGCGAGCTTGTCGGCAAGCGTGTTCTTGCCGCGCGGGACATGGATGAAGCTGACGGCGGGCAGCGCGGCGGCCAGCCGGCGCGCCTCATCGTAGAGGGGGCGTAGCGCTTCGTCGCGCACGCGGTACTGGCCAGTCATCTGGCGGACAACCAGCTCGCTATCCAGGTAGACGCGGACGGCGGCGGGCGTATAGCGAGCGATGGACTGGAGGCCAAGGATGAGTGCGCGGTACTCCGCCTGGTTGTTTGTCATCATGCCGAGGTAGAGTTTGCCGGTGGCGCGCACGGTGCCGTCGGTGCGCTCGATGACGACACCGGCGGCGGCGTGGCCGGGATTGCCACGTGAGGCACCATCGGTCCGCAGAATCAATCGCTCGCCGCCACTCACGCCGATCTCCTTTCAAACTGCCCGGTTGTCGCGGTAGGAACCTGCCGGCGCACGTCCCCGACGCGCTGAAGCCCGCGAGAACGTGCTGGCCACGCGAGCGGGCGGTGGTTTTGGTGCGCCGCCACTCCTATTCAGGCACAAACGATGCCGGACGGCCATCCGCTATGCCAATTGTCGCAGCAATCTCGACGCAAAGCTATGAAACGGGGCACACACGAGAGCGCCCCATCAACGTCAGCGCCAAACCGAGCTCCATCACGAACGGGTAGGCGCCAGCCATTCCCCCATATGAGCTGGCGGGCGTCCGGCGGACGCCTTTACGGAGCCGCATCCTCGTGTGGTGGTCCCCAATGCGTGAGGGAACCACCAAACGGGAGCTATCGGCGACCAGACCGTGCTGTCCTCGCAAGAAGGTATTGACAGCCACTATATTTTGATATACACTATCATTAAGTAGAAATACGCGAAAGGTGGTGGCTCTCATGAACAAGAGTGGAACTCGCAAATGGTGGGCGCTCGGCGCGCTCGCACTGGCTACTCTCGCGGTTGGTCTGGACAGTACCGTTCTCAGTGTTGCGCTGCCCACGCTCGCCGGCGCGCTGCACGCCAGCGAAACGGACCTTCAGTGGTTCGCCTCTGGATACCTGCTGGTGCTCGCGGCGGCGATGCTGCCGGTCGGGCTGCTCGGCGACCGCATTGGCCGGAAGACGGTCTTGCTTGGCTCCTTGTTGCTCTTCGGTGTTGGCTCGGCGGCTTGCGCCTACGCGCCGACGGCGGGCGCGTTCATTGCCGCGCGATTTGTGCTGGGACTCGCCGGCGCGGGCATCGTTGTGATGAACCTCTCGGCGCTGACGGTGCTCTTCAGCGAGGAAGAGCGGCCACGAGCGGTCGGGGTCTGGGCGGCTGCCAACTTCCTGGCGCTGCCAATTGGCCCGATTCTGGGCGGCTGGCTGCTGACCCATTACTGGTGGGGCTGGGTGTTCCTGATGAATGTGCCGGTCTCTCTGATCGGCCTGATCGCGTCCCTGGCGCTCGTGCCGAAGTCACGCGCTCCGGAGCCTCCTGGGCTGGACCCGTTTGGAGTCGTCGCTTCAACCGCCGGCCTGGTCGGCGTGACGTATGGTCTGATCCAGGCGGGGCGCAGTGGCTGGGGCGACGCCAGCGCCCTGGTGCCGATAATAGCGGGTGTGGCGCTGCTGCTTGGCTTCTTCCTGTGGGAGTACGTGCTTGGCAAGCGCCCTGGCGGCCAGCCGTTGATTGACCTGGGACTTTTCCGCTCGACCGCTTTCACCTGGGGGGTGATCCTCGCGGCCACGGCGGGTCTCGCCATGATCGGTGTGCTGTTTACGTTGCCGCAGTATTTCCAGGGTATACTGGGAACAGATGCGATGGGATCCGGCGTGCGGCTCCTGCCACTGATCGGCGGGCTTATCGTGGGCGCTGTGCCCGCGGACCGCGTCGTGCACCTGATAGGGGCAAAGATCACGGGCGCGCTCGGATTCGCGCTGCTGGCGGCTGGCATGCTCATTGGGTCTACCACCGGCTTGGGGTCCAGCGACGGCTTCATCGCGGTGTGGGTGGCCCTCGCCGGGCTTGGTCTGGGGCTCACCTTCGCCACGTCGGCTGCCGCGGCGGTCTCGGAGCTTTCATCGGAGCGGAGTGGAGTAGGCGCGGCGGTGATGCAGGCGTTCCAGAAGATTGGGGGACCGCTCGGAACGGCGATCCTGGGAAGTGTGCTCAGCTCCGTCTATCTCAGCCAGCTGCACTTGACTGGACTACCGGCGGCGGTGGCCACCGCCGTGCGTGAGAGCCTCTTTGGCGGCATCGCGGTGGCAGACAGGCTTCACTCGCCCGCGCTGCTGAGCATGGTGCGCGGCGCCTTCGTGAATGGGATGGACGTCTCGCTCGTGGTGGCCGCCGGCATCGCCGCGGCGGGTGTGCTGCTGACCCTGGCGTTCCTGCCTTCTCATACAGCTATTCCCAGAGCGGGCGGAGTCGAAGCGGTGGCAGTGGCGGCACCGCATCCTGTAGCCGTAGACACCTCAGCGCCCGCCGAACGAGGAGAACGAGAACATGACGGAGTTGCTCAAGGGTGATCGGCCGGCGCAGGGTTTACGTGAGCGCAAGAAAGCGAAGACGCGTGCCGCTATTCAGCGGCACGCCCTCCGGCTTTTCCGGGAGCAGGGCTACGAGGCGACGACCGTGGAGCAGATCGCCGCGGCGGCGGAGGTGTCGCCAAGCACGTTCTTCCGCTACTTTCCAACCAAGGAAGATGTGGTGCTCTACGATGACTTCGATCCGCTGCTCTTCGCGGCGTTCGAGGCGCAGCCAGCCGAGCTCAGCCCGATCCAGGCCATGCGTGGCGCCATGAGCGCACTCTTCAGCCAGGTTCCTGCCGACGAGATGGACCAGCAGTGGGAGCGCGGGCGATTGATGCGCGCGGTGCCGGAGGTGCGGATGCGCATGCTGGATCAGCTGGTCGAGCTGATCGAGGTCTGTGCGGACCTGGTCGCCAGACGGGTAGGGCGTCGCGCGGACGATTTCGAGGTACGCACCTTTGCGGGCGCCATGATCGGTGCGCTGGTCGCGGCGTTTTTCGCGGGAGTAGACGATCAGCAGGCAGAAGATTTCATGGGGATGATAGACAAGAGTCTGGCGTATCTC
>DATGEP010000250.1:0-2274 GCA_035310125.1 Ktedonobacterales bacterium | reverse complement strand
AAAGAGGCGGGCGTTGTGCTATGGAATGGAGAGATCGTGTCTGACCCGGCGGAGTTTTTCGTGCCGCCGCGCAGCGCGTACACGGCCCAGGTGCCGCGCCTTTTCAGCGATACGCTCAAAGAAAATATCCTTTTCGGCGTTCCTGAAGATGAACGCGCGCTGGCAACCGCTCTCCACACGGCAGTGCTGGAATACGATATAGCCCAGTTGGAGCAGGGCATGGAAACGACTATCGGGGTGCGCGGCGTCAAGCTTTCCGGCGGCCAGGCGCAGCGTGTAGCGGCGGCGCGCATGTTCATTCGCGGCGCGGAATTGTTCGTCTTCGATGATCTCTCCAGCGCGCTCGACGTGGAAACGGAGAGCCAGCTCTGGGAGCGCCTCTTCGCGCACCACCGCGACATCACCTGCCTGGTTGTCTCGCATCGCCGCGCGGTGCTGCAACGGGCCGACCGCATACTCCTGTTGAAAGAAGGGAGGCTCGAAGCCACGGGAACCGCCGAGCAGCTTTTGCGAACATTAGAGGAATTTCGACAACTCTGGTCGAGCGAAGCTGTGTAAGTTCGGGCTTCCTGGATCAGTCTGCTTACACATCCCGCATCCGGCGCTTCTGTCGGCGGCGCAGCAGGTAGACAGAGCCTACCACACATGCAACGACGAAGAATGGAATGAGAGCCAGCATGATGACGCCAGCGTCGGATGTCGCGGATGTGGGAACAGACGCTAAAGATACGAACGCAATCAAATCCACAGGTGATAAGACCTCTCTTTCCGAGCAACACGGCCTCAAGTGGACCTCTGCCCTTTGCAGCGATGCTGGCAAAGGCTCCCTGAGACCGAACGATAGCCGGTGGGTAGGATAGCGCGAAGCGCTGCAAGCCGCGCTAAATCTGCTCCAAATACCTGCGGCGGTCCCAGTTGGTGACAGCCTTCTCGTACTCTTTGACTTCCCAGCGCCGCGTGGCGACGAAGTGTTCCACGAAATCCTCGCCCAGGTACTCTTTGACCAGCTCGCTGCGCTCCAGCAGGTCGGTGGCTGCCGAGAGGTTGCGCGCCAGGGGGCGAATGTGACCGCGCTCAATGGCGCGCGTCACGGTCTGGGTATCATAGGCATTGCCCTGCAAGCGCTCCGGCAACTCCAACTGCCGCTCGATGCCGTAGAGACCACTGGCCAGCGTGGCCGCGAAGACCAGGTAGAAATTGGCGTCCGCCCCCGGCACGCGATTCTCGATGCGCATGGCACGTTGGCCGGCGTTGATGATGCGAATGGAGCAGGTGCGGTTATCCAGGCCCCAGGTGGTGTTGAGCGGCGCCCAGGTGCCTTCCACGTAGCGTTTGTAGGAGTTGATGACCGGGGCGTACAGCGCCATGCATTCGGGCAGCTTGTCCAGCACCCCGGCCAGGAACTGGCGCATCAGGGGCGACAGGTGTCCCTCGGCGCTCTCGTCCCAGAACAGGTTGCGCTCGCGGCTGCGATCCCACAGACTCAAATGCGAATGGCCGCTGCTGCCGTCCTCCTGATCGTGCCATTTCGCCATGAACGACGCCGTCAGGCCCAGCTGATGACAGATCTCTTTGACGCCCGCCTTGAAGAGCATGGTCTTGTCCGCCGAGGCCAGTGCCGTATCGTAGCGCAGGTTCATCTCGTACATGCCGGGGCCATGCTCGCGGTTGTAGCCCTCGATGGAGATGCCATAGTCGCGCATCCCGCGTGCGATACGACCCAGCACATGGTCGTCGGCGCTGGCCTGGCTGATGGAGTAACAGTTGAAGCCGGGATTGAGCGGCACTAGCTGCGGGCCATAGTCCTTCTCGCGCAGCGAGACCATGGTCTCGCGGAAGAAACGAAACTCCAACTCGGCGGCGCTCAACGCCTCGAAGCCCAGGGCGCGGGCGCGCTCCACCACCCGCTTGAGGACATAGCGCGGGGAAATGGTGACCGGTTCGCCTCCCTCGCTCCACAACTCGCACACGCAGGAGGCCACATGCTCTTCCCAGGGCACCAGCGCGAAGGTCGAGAGATCGGGCTTCATCACAATATCGGCAAAGCCGTGTTCCCAGTTGCTAAACTTGAGGTTGGGCAGCACGTTCTCGGCAATATCCCAGCCGAAGAGCACGTCGCACTGCGCAAAGCCCTCTTCCAGCGAGTGCAAGAAATGCTGTGCCGCCACGCGCTTGCCGCGATAGACCCCCTCAATATCGGGTGAGCCAATTTTGACATACTCGACGTGTCCGGTGTCGATGAGCTGTTTCACTTCTGCCAGATCCATGTGTCCT
>DATGEP010000249.1:0-2406 GCA_035310125.1 Ktedonobacterales bacterium | reverse complement strand
CGCCGCGCAAAGCCGCTACTTGCGTTCCATGGAAGGTAGCGCCCACCTGGACGCCGTCTCTGGCGAGCAGATCGCGCCGGCAACGGTCGTCGTGCAGTTTGCCGAGGTGGACGCGATTCCCAACGATACGAAGTTTCGCTTGGACGTCAACCTGGTCGGCGGCAGCGGCGACCTGGTCGTCTTCAGCCAGGCCACCCGCCGTACGGGTGCCTGGAGCAAAGCCGCGCCGCGCGCCTCCACGGTGTGGCTCAACGCCGACGGCGATCCTCTGGTGATCCCGCCTGGCCCAGTCTGGGTCGAAGTCCTTCCCCTTGGCAGTCCCCTCACCTCCAGCTAGGTACTGACTCCGCGAGTTCCCGCGCCTATCACCGGGCGGAAGTCTAAGGGGTTGTAAAACAATTAACTCCGGGATTTTTGGGGACTTCCGGTCAAGTGGTGTGCAGGCGTAGAGTGGAGGCACCCACAGAAGAGTGACGAATTGACCGATGCCAGCCGAAGCGGTTCATGCCTGCGGATGCGGCCCGTGCAGCCGAGGCGAAGCTCATGCGGAACGAGAGCGACATTATCAAACGAACGTGTTCCTCAGTCGTCTTGACGAAGACCAACGCCGCTGGTACTTGGCGCTTGAATCGCAGCGCATAGGCTGGGGGGCTGATCGGCTACTGATGGAGATCAGCGGGGTGGACGAGAAGACCATTCGGCGCGGACGCGAGGAGTTGGCGGCTTCGCTGGTGAACCGACCTGCCGACCGGGTCCGCCAGCCCGGTGCTGGTCGACCACCTGTCGAAAAAAAACGCCGCTGATCCTGTCGGCCCTCGAGGAGTTGGTCGCCCCAGAAACAGCCGGCGACCCGATGACGGCGCAGAAGTGGGTCCGCAGCAGCCTGCGCACGCTGAGCGCCAAGTTGGAGGCGGCGGGTCACGCGGTCAGCCCGCCCACGGTGGGCCGCCTGCTGCGTAAGCTCGAATACTCGCTGCATGTCAATGCCAAAAAGGTGGAAGCCTCGTCGAATCACCCCGACCGCGGGCGGCAGTTCGACTATATTGCGGTACAGCGCGCGAAATTCGCTGCGGCTGGGCTGCCGATCATCAGCACCGATTCGAAAAAGAAAGAGCTCGTGGGCGACTTCAAGAACGCCGGCCAGACCTGGTCGCTCGAGCCAATCGCCGTCAACGTGCACGACTTCCCCGGCGACGCGGACGGCCGGGCCGTCCCATACGGCGTGTACGACATCACGACCAATCGTGGCTTTGTCTATCTTGGCACCTCGGGCGATACGCCAGCGTTCGCCGTCGATGCCATCGCCGCGTGGTGGCAAAGCGACGGCCGCGCCACTTGGACGGGCGACCACCTCTTGGTACTGGCAGACGCCGGCGGCAGTAACGGCTGCCGTATCCGGGCGTGGAAAGAGCGTCTTCAAGTGCAAATCTGCGATCGCCTCGGATTGACCGTCACGGTATGCCACTATCCAACTGGGTGCTCGAAATGGAATCCGATCGAGCACAGATTGTTTAGCCAAATCAGCTGCAACTGGGCAGGCGTGCCGTTACGGACATGGGACACTCTGCTGGCCTTTATCCGCGGCACAACCACCAAGAGCGGCCTGACCGTCCGAGCGGTGTTGGAGCGCGGCGAGTACCCCACTGGCGAGAAAGTCACCAACGCTCAGATGGCTGCCCTGCGCATCGAACGGCACGCTGTTTGTCCGCAATGGAACTACACCATCCGACCGCGAACTCCGGCCTGAACCCTATTCGAGACTCCGGGAAGTAAATCATTTACACGCCCTAACCTAATGGATCGTGGCTGTGAATGCCGGGATAAAAGTGGGACGCTAATTCAGGTTTTGCCGGGATAAAACTGGTACACGTGGGGCAGCGTCGGTCGCTGTTTGTGGATGGTCGTGATGATAGTCACCCGCCGTCTTCCGGTCTGCATATCTGATTGAAAACGTGGGAGGACGACGCCGTCGTCGTAGCCACTGGAGTGGGTATGTGGTCAACCTGGAAGGGTCCACCGGACCCTGGAAGGTTGTCCAAGCTCTGCGAGAGCAGAGCGGCATATCCACGCCGATTCGCACGACGCTGTGGATTCACGCCCTGGTGAACACCCCCTCTCCGAGCAGATCATCGAGGAGAACGGGGCGGTCGCAATCTGGACACGCCCCGCCCGGCCCCAGGGCAGCGCAGAACAGGTTGCAAGATTCGCAGCGGCGGACGCCGACGAACCGCTCGCCGCATTGGCCGCATTCGTAGATCGTGTGATCGACGAGTGCTTTGCGGCGCTGAAGTTCCTTGCGTACCAGTGTCAAATCGGCGGTGAGGGATAGATGACGGAGCCGGTAACTGCGTTGCTGGTGAGCTCGCCCACAGTACTTCGCGCGTGTCGACGGCGTGTCTTTGCCGC
>DATGEP010000248.1:0-107008 GCA_035310125.1 Ktedonobacterales bacterium | reverse complement strand
GGGCGTCGCGCGGACGATTTCGAGGTACGCACCTTTGCGGGCGCCATGATCGGTGCGCTGGTCGCGGCGTTTTTCGCGGGAGTAGACGATCAGCAGGCAGAAGATTTCATGGGGATGATAGACAAGAGTCTGGCGTATCTCAAGGCCGGGATGCCTCTGTAATCCATAAGAGGTCTACGTGTGCGCGTTCGCCGCGATGGCTTCAATGCAGGGGCAAGAGTGAGGCGACGTGTCGCCGCTCGTTCAGCCGGGCGAAGCCCCAGTGGCGGGCGCACCAGGCCCCGCTTGCCGGCCACTGCTCACGAGTTTCCTCTTTGTATGTTGTGGGAGAGAAATGCTCAAGGTAGCAGATACCACCCTGGTTGCAGAGACGGCGCGGAGCCGTGGGAGCGAGGGAATGAGCATCGTCTTTGAAGATAGGCCGTCGGATTCTCCGCTCGTCGAACGCATCTGGCAGAGCCGCTGCGAGCATGCGGGGTCGTTTCTCTCAGTGGCGCTCAGCAGGTGGCAGCTCGTCGCGTGGAACGCGCACGGAAAAACGTATTTCACAGTACGCGGACCGGAGACGAAAGCCACGACCATGCACTGCCCTGTACATGAAGAGTATGTCGGCATCTTGCTAACGCCTGGCACGTTCATGCCGCATCTGCCGTCCGGCAATCTTGTTGATAACACGCTGACCTTGCCCGACGCGACGAGCAAGACCTTCTGGCTCAATGGCTCCGACTGGCAGTTTCCCGGCTATGAGAATGCTGACACGTTTGTGGCGAGGCTGGTGCGCGAGGGTTTGCTGGTACGCGAGCCGGTCGTGGATGACGCGTTACAGGGCCATGTCCGGGCGCTGTCTGCACGGACAATAGAGCGGCGCTTCCTGCGCGCGACCGGGCTGACCCAGGGCGCCGTGCGCCAAATTGAACGTGCCCGATATGCCATCACCCTCCTTCAGCAAGGGACCTCGATTCTCGACACCGTGGTACAGGCCGGCTATTACGATCAGCCGCATCTGACGCGGTCGCTGAGATACTTTGTCGGACAGACGCCAACGCAGATTAGCGGCAACAGCACAGGTGAGCAGTTGTCGTTTCTGTACAAGACTCCGCCCGCGTGTTGCGTTCATAATGAGCTTGTTGGGTGAATATCTCAAGGAGAACGGACATGCAGACAGTCGCATCGAAAGATGGCACTACCATCGCTTTTGACCGGTCGGGTGCGGGACCCGCGCTCATCGTGGTGGGCGGGGTACTCGGCGACCGAGCGCAGCAAGCGCCACTAGCAGCGCTTTTGGCGGAGCATTTCACCGTCTTCAACTATGATCGTCGGGGACACGGCGAGAGCGGGGACACAGCCCCCTATGCTGTCGAGCGCGAGGTGGAAGATCTCGCTGCCCTTCTCGGCGCAGCCGGTGGATCGGCGTTCGTCTACGGGACCTCCGGCTGTGCGATCCTTGCCCTTGAGGCGGCGGCGCGCGGGCTGGCACCCCACATCAAGAAGCTGGCGTTGTGGGAACCTCCCTACTTCGTGGAAGGCGCCCGGCCACCTCTGCCCGCCGACTACCGGAAGCAGCTTGACAAGCTGCTGGCTGAGAATCGGCGCGGCGATGCCATCGCGTTGTGGATGACGCAGGCGGTGGGCATGCCCGCCGAATTCGTTGCCCAGATGCGACAGGCGCCGTTCTGGCCGGCCCAAGAAGTTTTCGCTCACACCCTCGTCTACGATGCCATCCTCACAGGCGACTTCTCGCTGCCGCGCGAGCGCATTGCCACCGTCACGGTCCCCACGCTCGTGATTGATGGCGGGGAAACCTCCTGGCTCAGCCGCGCCGCGCAGGCCGTCGCGGAGACGCTTCCCCACGCGCAGCGCCGCACCATCCAGGGGCAGCCGCACAATGTTGACGCAGGGGCAATTGCTCCGGTGCTGGTGGAGTTCTTCGCTGAGTGAGCACTTAGGAAGGCACGAACGAATGCCCCGGACGAGGAGGAGACCGGTATGAAACTGCGCGTCTCAGAGATCGTGAGCCTGGACGGCATAATGGAAGTATAACCTGCCGTGCTGTCTATCACCTCCCAGAAGGAGCGGATCGCTCTGGCTGAGCGCGGCGAATTTCGTATGGCGGAAAGCCTATGCAAAAGCGCACGAATAGGACATAATGCCAGCAACGCGTCTGGCGTTGGTTTTCGCTGCGCGGCCCCGCCCGCGCAGTCGCGCTCATCTGGAGGGTCTGGCTCATGCAAGGTCTGATGATGGACTATCCGCTCAGTGTCCAGCACATTTTTACCCGCGCCACTCGCTTGTTTCCACACAAAGAAATCGTGACGAAGACCGCCGACGGCCTCCACCGCTACACGTATCGCGAGTTTGGCGAGCGCACCGCTCGCCTCGCCAGCACGCTGCGCAGCCTGGGTATCCAGCCGGGCGACCGCGTCGGCACGTTCGGCTGGAACACGTACCGGCATATGGAGCTCTATTTCGCCGTTCCCTGTATGGGCGCTGTCCTGCATACCCTCAACATTCGCCTCTTTACGGATCAGCTCGAATTCGTCGTCAACGACGCCGAAGACAAGATTATCGTCGTGGACGCGGACCTCCTCCCGTTGCTGGAGAAGCTGGCGGGGCGCATGCCGACGGTGCGGGCGTTCATTGTGATGGGTAAGCCCGCCGAGCCGTCGCGTCTCACGCCGGCCTACGACTACGAGGCGCTGCTGGCGTCGTCGCCCGCGCACTACGAGTGGCCCAGGCTCGACGAGAACGATGCCGCCGCGATGTGCTATACCTCCGGCACGACTGGCAACCCCAAGGGCGTCGTCTATAGCCACCGCTCCACGTTCCTTCACTCGTTCGGCGCTTGTCTGGCTGATAGTCTCGGCGTCTGCGAGCGCGACACGGTGATGCCGGTGGTGCCGATGTTCCATGCGAATGCCTGGGGGTTGATCTACGCGGGCGCGATGGCGGGCGCGAACATGGTCCTGCCCGGCAAGTTTATGACGCCGGCGAGCCTGGTGGATCTTATCGTGGGCGAGCGAGTGACGGTGCCGGCGGGCGTGCCGAGCATCTGGATCGGGCTGCTGAGTCATCTGGAGCAGCTGCGGCGCGAGGGGCAGGCGCCGGACTTCTCGTTTGTGCGCTGTACTCCCTGCGGCGGCTCAGCCATTCCGCCCGCCCTCATGCGCGGCCTGGATTCCTTTGGTATGACGATGCTGCACGCCTGGGGCATGACGGAAACTTCGCCGCTCGCTTCGGTTGCGAAGGTGAATAGCGCCGTCGCCACCCTTACCCCCGATGAGCAGTTCGCGATGCGCTGCAAGCAGGGGCAGGTGGTGCCTGGTGTGGAGGTGCGCGTGCTGGACCTGGCGACGAACCAGGAAGTGCCCTGGGATGGGAAGGGCGTTGGCGAGATTCAGGTTCGTGGGCCGTGGATTGCGGCGGCGTACTATCACACGCGGGACACTGGCGAGAAGTTTATGGATGGCTGGCTGCGCACGGGCGACGTGGCGACGATTGACGAGTACGGCTACATGCAGATCGTGGATCGCACCAAGGATCTCGTCAAGTCGGGCGGTGAGTGGATCTCATCGGTGGAGCTGGAAAACGTCATCATGGCGCATCCGAAGGTGCTGGAAGCGGCGGTCATCGGCGCGCCACACCCGAAGTGGCAGGAGCGCCCGGTGGCGTATGTTGTGCCCAAGCAAGAGTTCGTGGACCAGATTACCGCCGAAGAGGTGCTCGAATACCTGGAGTCGCGAGTCGCCAAATGGTGGCTGCCAGATGAAGTGATCTTCATCAAGGAGGTGCCTAAGACGAGCGTCGGCAAGTTCAGCAAGCGCGAGCTGCGCGATCAGTACGCAGCGACGCACACGGGTGTCATGGTGTAAGCCTCTGTTCACTGCGCGCCTCCTCTCCCTTCCGCTACACTGCCTATCATGCCAAACGGTAGGCTGAGCCACGCAAAACGGCGTGACCGTCTCGCGCGGGGTGGAGGAGGGACACGAAAGTGGGCGCGCACCCGCAGGCTCCGCCGCGAGCGCTGTGGGCGGCTCATGTCCGCCTCTCGGCGCGCGCGATTGTGACACTGGCGGTGCTGCTGACCGGCTGCGGCCAGGCCAGCAGCGTGCTCAATTCACCGGCTCCAGTGCCGCCACATGCTGTGATCCCCTCTGTTGATGCCTCCGGTGCGACGGGACTGAGCGCGCGTGACGGATCCATGCGCTGGCGGGCGGCAACCGGGCGCCCCAGCTTACGCTTCGTGCCAGTAGTGGCTGGTGGAGTGCTCTACGCGCAGGGTGAGGCTCCGGCGTCGTTGCGATCCGTCTTACGGATGGGCAGGTGCTCTGGCATGCTAGCTTCCCCGGCTATACCCCAGACCAGCTCGCCATGGAGGACGGCGTGGTGTTTGCGAGCCTTGCGCCACCACCGGAAAGCAGCACACCCGCACGTCTGGTCGCGCTGAGCGCCGGGACCGGCGCAGTGTACTGGGAGCGTGATCTGCGCAATTTCATGTATCTTGCCGAGATTTCCCCAGCGAGCTAACTCATTCCACATTGGGCGGTATTTAACCGCTTTGCCCCCCTACGCTCCACCCACTCTCAACCCAGGATTTCTATACTCGAATGTGAGGGCAAAAACTCTCCTCACATTCTCCGCCTTCCACTGACCTCCACTGCACTTGTCCGGCGCATTCACCCGGGCCACTATTCGCGATCTGAAGGCGGCAAACCAGTCGGGTATTTCTTGGGTTCGCGATCTGGATTGGGGAAAGGACAAGCGGGATGTCGGTACGCGCGTCGCTGCTCGGTCTGAGCGTAGACGAAATGTCGCAGACCGAGGCTGTCGAAACCATTTGCGGCATCTGGCGCCGAGGGGCGAAGAGTCGCGTTTTCTTTGTGAACGCGCACTGTGTCAATAGCGCGTTTGCCCATCCTGAATATACCCAGTCGCTGAGCCAGGCGGAGTTCGTGCTGCCGGATGGCAGCGGCGTGCTGTTGGCCTCGAAAATCCTGCGACTACCGATCCGGCACAATCTGAATGGTACTGACCTGACGCCGCTGATCTGCCAGGTGGCAGCGGAAGATGGGCGTTCAGTCTTTCTGCTCGGTGCGCAGCCCGGCGTGGCGGACCAGGCGGCGAAGACGCTTGTAGAGCGCTTTCCCACGCTGCGCATCGCTGGTGTGCAGCACGGCTTCTTCGCGCCGGAGGACAGCGCGGAGATTGTCGCGCGCATCAACGCCGCGCAGCCAGATGTTCTGCTGGTGGCGCTGGGAGTGCCGACGCAAGAAATCTGGATCACGGAGCATTTCGCCGATTTGAGCGTGCCGGTGTGTCTGGCGGTGGGCGCGCTCTTCGACTTTCTCTCGAATAATGTGCCGCGGGCGCCAAAGCTCTTCCGGCGGCTGGGCATCGAGTGGCTGTTCCGGCTGGTGCGCGAGCCACGGCGGCTCTGGCGGCGCTATCTCATCGGCAACACCATGTTCATGAGCCGCGTCTTTGCCGCCAGGATGGGTCTCACCGTTGCGCCCGTTCAGCGGCCGGGTGCTGTCCGCGTGCCAGATAGCGGTATCCTGGCGGCGCGTCCGCGTGCGGCGGCGGTCAGCGAGGCGCCTTATCTTGAGACGCCGGTGCCGAGCCGCGGCAATATGCGGTGGAGTCCTGACCCAGAACTCCGGCCGGCACTGAGCCGGCCCATGGGTCAACCACTGCCGCAGCCAGTGCTGGAGCTGGCGCCTATGCTCGTCATTGAGCGCGAAAGCGTGCAGGTCGTGCAGCGCTAGCAATGGCGGGATAGTTCTCGAAAGGCGCGGGATTGTGGATGTTGTACAGCTCGTGGTGGGCGTATTGCACGCTCTCCTCATCGTGGCTGAGCTGACGTTGCTCGTCCCGCTGCTCTATCTCGCGCTGCTGAGTGTGGCAGCACTTTTTGCGTCGCACCCTGGGAGACAGCCTGACGATTTCTCGGGTTCACTGCCGCGCTTTGCGGTGCTTATTCCCGCGCACGACGAGGCGCCAGTCATCGCCGGCGCCGTGGCCAGTGTGCAGGCGCTGGACTATCCAGCGGACCGGCGCGATATCCTTGTCGTCGCCGATAACTGCACGGACGAGACAGCCGCTATCGCGCGCGCGGCCGGGGCCACCGTCTACGCACACACCGATGCGGAGAAACGCGCCAAAGGCTATGCGCTGGCGTGGCTGCTGGAGCAGCTCGAAGTCGCCGGTCGCCGGTATGACGCCTATGTGGTGATTGACGCGGATACCCGCGTATCGGCGAACTTTCTAACACGGATGGCGGCGGCGCTGGCGGCGGGTGCGCAGGTGGCTCAGGCGCAGTATCGTGTGCTCAACAGCGACGATGCATGGACGGCAGGGATACGTGCCGTCGCATTCGCGCTCTTCAATCATCTGCGCCCTCTTGGTCGCTCGCGTTTTGGCTGGTCGGCGGGCCTGAAGGGCAACGGCATGTGCTTCAGTCGTGCGGTGATCGAGCGCTTTGGGTGGGGGTCGTACTCGCTCACGGAAGATGTGGAGTATCATGTGCGGCTGATCGAGGCAGGCATCTCGGTGGTGTACGTACCCGATGCGGTAATTGCGGCGGAGATGCCCGTCAATCTCGCGCAGGCGCGCTCGCAACAGACGCGCTGGGAGCGCGGTCGCCTGGATCTGACGCGCGATTATGTCGTGCCGCTGGTGCGCGGCTTCCTGCGCTCCGGCAACGCTGCCCGGCTGGACGCCGCGATGGAGATTTTGCTGCCGCCCCTGTCGCTGCTGATTGGTGCGGTGTGTGTGTGTCTGGCGGTAGGAGGATTGCTTCGCTGGTGGCCTGGGCTGGCGCTGGGGGTGGTGCTCGCGGCGTTGCTGGCGCTGCATGGCATCATTGGCGCCGCGCTGGCGAAACTTTCGGTGCGCGCCTATCTGTCGTTGCTGCGCGCGCCGTTCTTTATC
Source organism: Ktedonobacterales bacterium (assembly GCA_035310125.1). Classification (GTDB taxonomy): domain Bacteria; phylum Chloroflexota; class Ktedonobacteria; order Ktedonobacterales; family JADMIN01; genus DATGEP01. Next base: position 100,081 of record DATGEP010000248.1, on the reverse strand, counting down.
GCGTGGAAATGTTGGGTATATCTGGCGGCGCTCTTTGGGCGCGGCGGCAACCCGTGGGTGCGCACACAGCGGGCGGATCCCAAGTAGCCAAAGGAGCGCGTGGGGCTAGACCGGCGCGTCTTGTGTCACGGCGTCACGGAGTGTATCACACTGTGTCGCGGCGTGCTTCTACACCGCATCTCAACCCTGATGTCACGCCCGGAGCGTTGCTGCCAACGGTCCCCAATCGCATAATTGAGCAGGATGACACCAAATGAGTACCCATGAGCGTCATCTTAAGGGGGGCGCGACCGCCAGCACAACGACCCAGATACCGCCAGCCGGACGGCCAAATGAGGCTGTCGCCGTGAATGGCGGGTCGGTGGACACGGAGGGCGCGCCGAGGACGCCTGCGATATTGGGCCGAAATCCTCGCGCGAGGCGGCTCACCAAACAAACTCCCGCAACCAGAAAGGGAGACGCGGACATGTTGAAACAGCGAATAGCGCCACAACGCATCACTTCCGATACCATGCTGCTGACCTTCAAGGAGGCCATGGACTTTTTACGGGTCAGCCGCTCGACGCTCTATCGGTTAATGTGGTCGGGTCAGCTGCGGGGCCACAAAGTGGGGAGCACGTGGCGGTTCTACGAAAGCGATCTGCTGGCCGCTGTCGCCAGTCCCACCCACTCAACCACCGTCGTAGATGATCTACTCACCGGCAAAGGACTGGAGTAACATGCGATTCCTGTCCAAGTTTTTCAAGCGCTGGTATCTCTATGTGTTGCCGCTGATCATCTTTCCAGTGGTGGCTGCCTTGTACGCCAAGAACACGCTCTCGGTCTATGAGTCCACGGCGTTAATCTTTGTCTACCAGCCGCCAGCTGATGTTGCAAGTGGTTTCAATGGCTACCTCTCGCCAGCGATAAACGGCGCGGATGCCATGAATCAGGCGCTGCAGATAGAGACATTCTGTGTGCAGGTCGCCCAAGGCGCCGGCCTCGCAACGCAATATGACCTGACCAGCCAGGTTGGAAAGAACGCCGCTACAGCGCGTATTCAATCCGAAGTGAGCATCACGGCGACGACGGTTGGCCAGAACCTGGTGTCGGTGACGGTGGACGACAAGAACCCACAGACAGCTCAGAATATTGCCGCATCATTCGTCCAGGAATTCCAGAAGTACTTCGCGGACAACCAGGCTTCGTTCAATCAGCAGCAGATTGCGCAGTACCAGAGTCAGATCGGTTCCCTCAGGGGTCAGCTGGTGCAGGATCAGGCCAAGCTCCAGCAGTATTATAATGCGCATCCACAGTGCGTGAACAATCCAGACTGCGCCACGACCGATCCCGTGCTCAACGGCTATTTGGCGGCTGTCAATCAGGATACCCAGACGATCACTGACCTCACCGACAAGGTGAACGCACTGAAACAGGCTGCGGATAGCACTAGCACGAATGCCGCGGGTCTCTTCAAGACGGAAGACGCGCCGCAGCCGCCGCTGCATACGACGCTGCACCTGAAGAAGCTGATTGTCTATCCCATCGGTGGATTCGTCGCGGCGCTGGCGCTGATTCTCTTGATCGTGGGCATCCAGACCGTCGCGGACAAGCGCGTGTACAACACGCAAGATCTCAAGTCGCTGACCGAGGATATGGACCTCAATATTCCCGCTATCGAAAGCGTGCCGGTGCTGCGCGGCATCGGCCGGCCCAACACCCAGGATGAGGATGCGGACGGCTCGCTCAATGGGATACTCGTCCCGGTGCTGACCGTATTGCCGCAGTTAGGAAATGGGCATATGACACAAGAGTTACGGCGCGCGATCGGAGTGACGGTGGAGGGTGAGGAATGAGCGACACGTTGTCGGTTTCTCAGTTTATGTTGAAGCGTGCGCGTGCGCTACGACCCGGCCTCTTCGACTCTTCCGATACAGCGAGCGCGGTAGCGACTGTGCGCGCGGGACGCGGCGTCTCACGCTCGCGCAAAGGCGCGGGGCAGCACGACAGTGAGATGCGAGATGATCGCTCTCTGCTGACGCAGCGACGTGGCGAAACCATCCTCGAGCACTTTCGGCGCATCTATCTCTCGCTGCAAGCCGCGACCGACTCGGAGACGCAGCCGGCTATCGGCGTCACCAGCGCGATTGCGGGCGAGGGCCGCACAACCGTCGCGACCGGTGTGGCAGCCGCAATGGCCGCCGACATGGAGTCGCCTATCGTGTTGATCGAGGCGGACCTCGCGCACCCCGGCGTGCATCGCGTGTTGGGTATTGCGCCGCAGCCGGGCATTTGCGAGTATCTGCGCGGCGAGAGCGACTTGAGCACGGCGTTGCGCCAAATCTCAGATCGGCTCTTCGTTTTGCCGGCGGGCGATGCGCGTGGTGAGGCGTCGCGCCTCATGCGCCAGCTCGCCAGTGGTGAGCTGCGCAACCGGCTGGATGCCAGCGGCGCGATCCTGGTCTTCGACCTGCCGCCGATTCTTGCTTCCAGCTATGGCGTGATGGCGAGCACGATGGCCGAGGTGCTGGCGTTTGTCGTACGGGCGGGCACGACAACGGACACGCAGGTGCGCGATGCGCTGTCGCGGCTCGACGACACGTCTGTGCGCGGCCTGGTGCTGAACGGCGCACAGCCGCAGCTCCCAGGGTGGTTGCGCCAGCGTGGGTAGGGAGGGGTTCTTCCCCGCAGACCCCGAGCGGATCTCCGCCAGGTGTCCCTACGACGGCGGGAAGAGGGGGTGTCACTCGCGCGCCGCACGCGGCGCGCGCTGCGAACGCGGTAAACCGGCAATGAGCGGGATGGAAGGAGGCGGCTGATGGATGTGGATCGGGAACAGCCGCCTGCTCGCGCCGACGATACCGCGCACACGCTGGCTGAGATGGTGCCCACGGGGGCCGCGAATGACATCGCGGAGGAGACGCCGCCGCCAGATGAAGCCGGAGACTCTGAAGGTGGCGCGGAGACGCCCGCGGGCGCGTCCAGCGCCCCGAGTGCGCGCGGAGGGTCGCACCGCATCAGCCGGCGTACCGTCCTCGTGATGGCGGGTGGGGGTATCCTCGCGGCGGGCGGCGCGGCGCTGGTGCTCAAGCGGACGCATCTCTACTCGAAATACTACTGGAAGCTGCGCGGCCGCTTCTTCGCCCATAACACCCCCTTGCCAGCACCGCATCCGCAGCCCCTGCCGGATGGTCCGATGAGCACACCGCGTGATGTCGTGATCTTCGATGGCAAGCTGGCGCAGGGGTGGCAGGACTGGTCCTGGGGGGAGCACAAAATGGCCGACTCGTCGGTCAGCCACGACGGCCAGTCCGCTATTACGATGCATGTCGTCAACTGGAGCGGCTTGCAGCTCGTCAGCGACGCCCATGATGCGGTCGGTCTGGGGTACGTGCAGTGCTGGGTGCAGGCGACACAGAGCAGCGGGCAGGTGGTCAATCTCACGCTGCTGACGCCGGATGGCAGAACGAGCAGCGTTTCGCTGGGCGACTATACGCAGGGGGGCGGCATTGCGAGCGGAGCGTGGCGGCTGGCGCGCGTGCCGCTGCGCGCGCTGACCTTCGATGCGCTTGCCGTGCAGGGGATGGTGCTCCAGGCTGGCGCGGCGCAGGACCAGGGAAGCATCGCGCTGGCCGATGTGCGCATCGTGTATGCTCCCGACCTGAGCCAGCCCGTTGTCCTTCGCGCCTGGACGTATGACCTGGGCGTGATTACACTTGCCTTCGACCAGCAAATGAACGAAACGAGCGCGGGCGCGGCGCAGGCATATCTCATCAGCGCAGCGAGCGGCACGAACGATGACAATTATCCCGTGGGAGTCGCGGTGGCGCCGGTGGGCGCGAGCTATCACGTGCAGGGGCGCACAGTGAGTCTGGCGCTGCCGAAGCCGCTGCGTGCGGGGGGAACATATACGGTGTCGGTGGCGCCGGTCAGTGATCGGGTCGGGGTGGCATCATCATCCGGCATGCGGGCGCAGGTGCAGGTGACGCGGCAGCCGCTGGGTGTAGCGGTGGATGGGACACCAGGCCGGGCAATCAGCCCGGAGATTTATGGCAATTCGGGGAACTCGGCGCAGGAGTGCGCCGATATGGGCGTGACGCTGGGCCGCTGGGGTGGCAATGCCGTGACTCGCTACAACTGGAAGCTCGGCAATGCGTTCAGCGCCGCCCGCGACTATAACTTCCAGAATGGCAACTATGGCGCGACCTCATCACTTGACCGGCAGCCGTCCGGCATCGCGGATCAATCCATCGCGGCCAACCGCGCCGCCAATATCGGTATGTTGCTGACCATCCCGACCATCGGGTGGGTGGCGAAGGACGACAACAGCAATTCGCACTCGATCAACGTGCCGGCGGCGGGCGGCCCGCCGCTCGCGCCCAATGGCGACGCCATCGCCGGCTACGATCCGGCGGACAATCGCGGACGCACCTGCGTGCCGTCGCGAGCGCGCAAGGGTGCGCCATTTAGCGATCCACCGGATCTGAGCGACCGGACGGTTGCCCAGGATGAGTGGGTGTACCACCTCGTGCGGCGCTTCGGGCGAGCGGCGGAGGGCGGCGTGCGGTACTACGCGATGGATAATGAGCCGGACCTGTGGCCGTACACGCATACGGACATCCGCCCAGCGCAGCTAAGCTACGACCAGATGCTCAATACGTTTCTGGACTATGCCACCGCCGTGAAGGCGGTGGACCCGACGGCCCAGATCACCGGCCCCGTCTCATGGGGCTGGCCGAACTACTTCTATTCGCCGCTGGATAGGAATACCGACAACTATCGCGAGCATGCCGACCGCAACGCGCACGGCGATATGCCGTTCCTGGCGTGGTGGCTGGATGCCATCAGGCGCCACGACGCGGCTGCCGGCCAGCGCTCGCTGGACGTGCTCGACCTCCATTATTACCCACAGGCGCAGGGCGTTTATGGGGGAGATGTAAGCCGCGATGGGGCGGCGCTCCGACTGCGCTCGACGCGGGCGCTCTGGGATCCGTCGTATGTGGATGAGTCGTGGATCGGCGACCGGGTGCGGCTGATTCCGCGCCTGCGCGAATGGGTGGACCTGAATTATCCCGGCACCAAAATCGCGTTGACGGAGTGGAATTGGGGCGCGGAAGGAACGATGAATGGGGCGCTCGCGCTGGGTGAGGTCTTGGGCATCTTCGGGCGCGAGGGACTCGACATCGCGTGTCACTGGGGGGCGCTGAACGCGAAATCTCCGGCCTACGCGGCTTTCAAGCTCTTCGGCAACTATGACAGCGCGGGCGGCTCGTTTACGGGTACGGCGTACGCGGCGCCAAGCACGAATAGTGACCTCCTGAGCTGCTTTGCGGCGCGGACCCCCGATCGCCGCGCGTTTCTCCTGATGGTTCTCAACAAGAGCGTGGATAGTGACCTCGCGCCGGCGCTGCGGCTGGACGGCGTGCTGGCGGCGCTGGGTGGGGCAACGCCGAGCCGGGTGCGTGCGTGGCGCGTCAGCCAGGACCGTGGCGCGGGAGTCATCGCGCTGCCAGACATCGAGCTGGCGGCGAGTGCACCGCTCACGCTGAGCTATCTGTTTCCGGCGTCGTCGCTGACGCTGCTGCGTTTGGAGGCAGGCGCATGAATCTCATGGTCGCGTTTCTGTTCATCTGTATGGTGCTTGGCGTGTGGAGCAAGCCGAAATCGAAGCTGGCTCCGGTCGTGCTGGTGCTGGCCGTTCTGATGGTTGTGGTGTTTTTCGTATCACCGCACCGCATGTAGTGATGAGGAAGCACATATGAGGTGGCAGCGGTGAAGCGTTCGACAACCTTCTTTCTGATCTGCATTGGTCTGACGCTGGCTCTGGAGATGCAAGGGCCGCCCGCGGATCCGTGGGCAAACTTTTTCTGGCGCTGGGCGGGAGACTTGAGTAGCTGGATCCCGATTCATATCGTCGTCAGCCCGCTCGAAATCAGCCTGATTGTGCTTGCCCTGATCTGGTCGTTTCGGGGGCGTAAGGTCAAGAAGTCCTTCGCGTACCTGCCGGGGTCGCTGGACGTGCCAATACTGGTGTTCCTTGGGTTTGTCCTGTTTGGTGTGCTCAACGGCGCGGCCCGTCCCGGCGGCAACCTGACGATTGCGCTCTGGGAAGTGCGCGGCTTTCTCATGCTCATCGGCATGTACTATCTCACAGGAATCTTCATTCGCGGCGAGCGCGAAGTGAACCGGCTCATCTGGACGCTCTTTATCGCCACCACGGTGCTCGCCGTGGAGAACTTACTGCGCTGGATGACTCTGCTGGGACTTCATACGACGGACGATAACTCGTTTGAGCATATTGACTCGGTAATTCTCGTGTGTGGGCTGCTGCTGGGAGCGGCCATCTGCATCTACGGCGGGACACGCGCACAGCGGCGCTATTCCTACTTCCTTATGCCCCTATCGTTCTTTTGCATGATGATCATGGGGCGTCGCGCGGCGTTCCCAGTTCTTGGCTTCGGGGTGATCGCGCTCGTCGTGTTTTTGCTCCGCCTGCGCCCGCGCATCTTCTGGAAGTACGTTCCGATTATGGTGGTGCTCATTGCGGCGTATCTGGCCGTCTTCTGGAACAACACGAGTGTATTGGGACAGCCGGCGCGGGCTATCGCGTCGCAGTTCCACCCAGACCCGCGCGACTACAACTCCGACCTGTATCGCATCATCGAGAAGGGCGATATTCAGGCGAACATCTTTAGCGCGCCGCTCACTGGACTCGGCTTCGGCCAGCAGTTCCAGATGTACTACCCACTGCCCGACCTGTCGTTCTGGCCGTTCTGGCACTACGAGACGCACAACGCCATCTTATGGGTCTGGATGAAGGATGGCATGCTCGGCTTTATAGCGTTCTGGTGGCTGATGGGGCGCGGAATGTTCGACGGGGGCAAAGCAGTGGAGTCACAGCGCGAGGAGTGGGCGCTCGCGCAGTACTTTCGCAAGCGGCTTGCACGGGAGCATCGCAACAGCCAAAATACCGACTGGCATGTGAATACGGGCGTTTTCCGCGTGGCGCTGCGCTCCCACGAACCAGATACCAAGCGTGGCAAGCGGAGAGCCACGTCGGAAGGGTCCCTGGCGCTGAACGTGCCGGTATGGGAACGCTCGGACGATAAGCGCTCCGTTACGTTGCAGCGCAGCGGCGTACTGGCGCTACTAGTGGTCTCGATCTGCATGATTCCCGCGCAAGTGGTCTTTTCCTACGTGGATCTGGGTCTGACGAGTGAACGCGATTTGCTCCTCTTCGGCCTGATGCTCGGTCTGGTCGCGCGGGGCCATGCGCTTCTTGGCACACAGGTGGCGGAGAAGGGCAAGCGCAGTACGCGCAAGGGCATCACGATCTCGCCAAGCGCCGCGAGCGAAGAGTCGCGGGAGCTGGCCCGCCGCATTCTCCTTTTGCCGGTAGGTGCCACACGGTTTCCGGCGTTGAAGGCGCCCGCGTCGCGTCCAGCGTCGCGTCCGCTTGTCAGTGATGTGCCTCCGTCACCGACAGCTCAACCATCGTCGGAGCAGACGCCGCCATCTGCGCCAGCGCCGCGTGCTACCGCTGGCCCGCGCTCGCGTCCGGTGCTGACGCGCCCGCGCTCTCCCGCGTCGCGCCCGCTCGTGTCGCGCCCGCTGCCACAGCGCGCGGCGGCTTCAGAAGCGGCGACCGGCGGTGCTGATGGGCCACCGCTGCCGTGGGAGCGGCGAGGTGGGGGCGCCGAATGAATACACATGGCGCGTATCGCGATCTGATGGCGCGCGACTATCTTCAACCGGGCGCGGGATATGGGCCAATCCAAAAACATGAAATGAATTGGTGGATACTTCGATGAGCACAACACCTACACATACTCGACGGGAAGCGGCGGCGGCTGCCTCCACAGACGAAGCGAAGCAGGCGCAAGGTGCGGCACGCCCATCGCGGACCCGCCGCATTCGGGAAGAGCTGCGAATTGCTCGCGACGAGGCCCACGTGCGCCTTCGAGCCGCGAACATGGTGTGCCGGCTGATCGCGCCGATGTCGCTCGCGACGTTTCGGGCGGCCATCTACCGGCGGGTGGGCTTTCGGATCGCGGAGCGCGTCTCGTTCACCGGCGCGGTGACGGTGATCGGTGGAGGGCGGGGAGCCTATCGCCGGCTGAGTATCGGCGCGGGCTGCTTGATTGGCTACCGGCCGCTGTTCAATCTGGACGAAACCATTACGTTGGGGCGCAATGTGTCCCTGGGACCGAACGTTTCGATCTTTACGAGCACGCATTTGCTGGGGCCGGCATCACAGCGCATGAATCCGAACGTGATTCGGCGCCCAGTAGTTATCGAGGACGGCGTCTGGGTTGGCGTAGGCGCGATCATTCTGCCGGGAGTGACTCTCGGACGTGGGTCTGTCATCAGCGCGGGGGCCGTGGTGACGGAGAGCGTGCCGCCAAATATGCTGGTGTCGAGCAACCCCGCGCAGCCACAGCAGGAATTGCCGTGGCAGGATGAGTAGCGGGCGCTAGGCGGAGACGCCTTTGGCAGCGAGTGTCTGCTCGATGGCGCGAACGCTGGTCATGTTCGTCATTTCCGCCATGGTGAAGCGCACACCGAAGGCGTCCTGGAGATTGGTGAGCAGACGCAGGTGGGCCAGAGAGGTCCAGGAGCCAAGTGTCTGGGCGGTGGTATCGCCGTCTACGTCCTGTTCGTCCACACCGAACGTGCGGGCGACGACTTCACAAATGCGCTCTTCGAGAATATCGTCCACGTGGTTTCCTCTTTCGGGATCAGGTCACGATTGGGCGGGCGCGGGCACCGACAACGCCAGCCAGGAGGGTGCGGTAACGCTGCCTGTGCGCAGATCCAGCGACCATGTCTGCGTCTCGCCGCGCTCTTCCACCCGTGCGAAGCCGTGGCGCGGGTAAAAGTCCGCGGCGGGCGCGTTTTTGGCGGTGCGGATGAAATCGCCGCGCAGCGTGTTGGCGCCGCTCGCCTTCGCGGCGTCCACGAGGACGCTGAGCATCGCGGTTTCGACGCCGCGCCCCAGCACACGACAGCTGAGCAGCAGCGTGTCCACTTCCCAGACGTCAGGCTGCTTGCGCACGATAGCGACGCCGGTGAGGCCGGAATCTCCGAAGCGGTCACGCACTCGTATGCTGTATACGCCAGAAGCCGGTGAGTCGGCAAATGCACGGACAGATGCCTCATTGTGGCGGCGCGTGGTGAGGTTGAACTGGTTGGTTTTGCCGATCAGCTGGGCGATGCGCGGGATGGCAAAGGCATCGGCGGGAGCCATCTCGACGACGATCCCCAACTCGCTCAGGTACTCGTCCAGCGAGCCTGATGTACGCGATTCCCACTCCTGGCGCTCGCGGCGCTGGGCGTAGAGCCGGCCACGCTCGCGGTCTTCGTCGGTGAGGGTGAGCGTATCAAAGGCGATGAGACCGAGCAGCACGCCGCGATAGAGTGCTGGATCGTCCGGCAGCTCCACCGTCAGCACTTCAGGCAGGCGGGAGCGGACAAGCGCGCACTCAGCGGGATTATCATCCACAAAAACGAGGCTATCCAATCCGATGTTGAGCTCCTCTGCTATGGAGATGAGGTTGGATGCTTTATCCTGCCAGTTGATGCGCAAGGCGGCGAAATGGCTGGGACGCAGCACCATGTCCGGGTGACGCTCCAGCACCTCCATCGCGTCGGCTTCGTTGTTCTTGCTATTCACGGCAAGGATGACGCCGCGCTTCCAAAGGCTCAGGATGGCTTCCTGGAAGGCGACATAGGCGTTGCCGGGCGCCTCCTGGCCGAGTGCGACGCCGTGCGGTCCATCTTCGCCGACGACGCCGCCCCAGAGCGTGTTGTCCAGGTCAAGGACGAGGCACTTGCGCGAGCGGGCGGTGATGGCGGTGAGGAAGCGCATGTATTCGTCGGCGAGCGCGGCCAGGGCGCCCTCGCCGATGCCGATGCGCGCGAGATACCACATGCGCGGGTCGGTGACGGTGCGCTTGCCAGCACGCCCATAGACGCGGTCTTCGTCTATCAGATGCACTGAAGAAAAGTCGTGGCGCACACGCTCGGCCAGCCCGCTGTTGATGGCTTGAAAGATAGCCGTCTGGCCAAAGGGATCGCTCAAGTCTAGAGTGCCGAGCGGGGAATATTGCGGCGTGGCGAAGGTATGCAAGAGGACGTGCGCGTTGGTGCGTTTCGTCAGCTCATGGAGCAGATCAGCGACGCGCTCCACCACGTTGGCGGCCGCCGCGCGACGTGAAGCGACATCGAGATCGAAGGGGGCGTTGTAGATCTCGGGGAAGAGCGTGCTTCCGTGGATAGCGAGGATAATGACATCGGGGGCGAAGGCATAAAGCGGGCCGGCATCGTTCAGAATGTCCTGCGCATACTGACCGAAGGGACCGAGGTAGAAGGTGGGGGTGAGGCCGGCCTGGCGGCAGGCGACCTCCAGATAACTCTGCACATGATCCAGTGTTGAGGAGCCGAGGATGGCGATGCGCACGCGGGAAGCGGCCGGCGGCTCAGGCAGTGATGGCGCCAGCGCGGCCAGCCGCTCCGCGATGGTGAGGACGGTAGCGTGCGAGGGGTCCACGCGGGCGGCACGCAGATATGCCGTTGCTGCCTCGGCTGGCTGCCCGGCGGCGCTATGCTCGCGGGCGAGCGCGAGCCAGGCGGAGCCGTCCTGTGGGAGCGCGGCGACGACATGCCGCCAATGCGCGGCGGATTCGCTATGTGTCCCGCGCGCGGCGGCCAGCAGCGCGGCGGCGCGCTCAGCCTCGGTGGTGCTGGCGAGCGCCCGCGACTGAGCGAGCGCTTGTTCGGCGAGATCGGTCTTGCGGCGCATTATGTAGGCGTGAGCCAGCCGCGCCCAAACAGCGGCAAGCTCTTCGCGCTCGCGGGGGACATCCGGCGGTGTCAACGAGTCCAGCGTGGCGCGCACGTCGTCAAGGCGGCGCTGCTTGAGGTAATAGTCGGCGATGTGTAGGGAAAGTCCGAGATCCATGGTGACTGATCCATTTTCAAAGCGTGCGCAGCACCCGCGCGGGATTGCCGGCGGCGACACTGCGGGGCGGGACATCGCGCGTGACGACAGCGCCAGCGCCGATGACCGCGCCCTCGCCAATGGTCACGCCCGGTAGGATGATGACGCGGGTGCCGATCCAGACGTTGTTCCCGATGGTGACGGGGCGCGATTCCGGTTTGGTGTGGTGATCGTAGACATCGTGGTAGTCGTTGTCGAGGATGTTGGTGAAGGGGCCAATGTGGCAATCCGCGCCGATGCGGATGCTGCGCTGCGCGGCGATGGAGCAGCCATAGCCCACCCACGTGCGCGGACCGATTTCCAGGTGCGCCCCGTGCGCGGCCACCAGCTCACAGCGAACAGTCTCATTGCGGATAATGACGCGGTCGCCAATGGCGATGGTTCCGCGATTGTACACATAGGGGCGCGCAGTGACGCGGACGTAGTGGCCGACTGACGAGCACTTGCGCAGAGTATAGCGCCCATTGACGATTTCTAGTGTCTTCAAGATCAGCGGCTTGAGCATGCGAACATCGCCCCGCAGCAGGCGCCGTAGCTCGCTCGCCGCGCGCATATTCAGATCCTGTGCCATTGGCTCCGCCTCAGATACCGGCCCGGGTGCATGGGTCGACGACGATGTATCCTGCTCAAGCATCATACGTTGTGTTCCCTAATCTGCCAAGAACGGTGAACCTAGAGGGATATCGAGGGGATGGCGGTTGGACGGGGGGGAATCCAGGTGGTTTCCGGCTCGGCAAGCACGATGTGGTTGACGGCCTCGACGCCCTGCATGACGGAGTGGTCCATGTTGCCAATCTCGTATTCCCACGCGCCGAAACGGCCGCGCGAGTAGATGTTGTGGTGTAGCAGATACGGCTGAATGGCAGCGAGGGCCTTATCGCGAGATAGGGAGGGAATGGGGTAGAAGTAGTCCACGTCTATGGTGTAGGTCGCGGCGATGCGGTTGCGGTCCTCGGGTTCGAGCATCTTCGTCGCGATGAGTCCCTCTACGACGCGATCCACGATGGTCGCCTTGTCTTCGCGCTTGAAATCGGAGTAGGACGTTTCCGTCAGCAGGAGGAAGTGTCCCTCTGGGGCAATGTGTGGCGAATAGTTCGAGAGGTACGTCACGCGGTAGAACGGCGCGCTCTCTTCGGGGAAGTAGATCCAACATTTTTCGCTGGGGCAGGGCCGCGCCACGCCTACGCCGACCACCAGGCCGTGGCTGTTGTGCAGGCCCGACGCCTCGTCGAGCTGGGTGCTGGGGGCGGGGCGCAGCATCTTGAGCAGCTCAGGAATCGGGACGGCGGAGATGAGCACATCGTAAGCGTCTTCCGTGCCGTCGGCAAAGTAGACGCGCTTCGCTTCCACGTCTACTCCGACCAGCGCCCGGTTGAGATGCAGATGCTCGTGGATGTACGGCTCAAAGCGGCCATAGAGTCCGCCGGTGCCGCCACGCAGGGGGTACTTGAATGTGTTGTTGGGTCCCCAGCTCACCTCGTCATGCTGCATGACGACGTTCTTGAGGATGCGCTTGAGATCAATGACACTGACGCGCTCGGCCATCCACTCTTTGCTCATCATTTCGAGGGGGTGCGCCCAGACCTTGAAGTTGTACGGGCGCATGAAGTGGCGCGCGATGCCGCTCCCGAAGATGGCGTCCGTCCACTCACCGAAGTTGCGTGTTTCGCGCGGGTCTACGTCGCGCGCGTCAATCAGACCATTGAGGCATTCGAGCAACGCTTCTGGCGGCAGGTGGCGGATGTTGTTCTGGAAGGGATAGGGAATCCAGCGGTCCATCATCCAAACCCAGCTCTCGCGCATGATGTCGGTGTAGTCGTCGCCGAGCAGCGTATCCACCAGCCGATCGAAGTAGGGATAGTGCGAGAACATGACGTGACCGCCGATGTCATAGGTGAAGCCGGCATCGTCCTGAAAACTGGTCGCCAGCCCGCCAATATAGGGATGTCGCTCATAGATGGCCCAGTTCGTATATCCCAGCTCTTGCAGGCGGTATCCGGCTCCCAGCCCGACTGGTCCCGCGCCGATAATAACAATGCGTTGCGCCATGAAAAGTCTGCTCCCAACTACTGCCCCAACGAAAGAATTATCGAAGGATCATCGCGCGTAGTAGCGCCGTTGCCGCCGATCAACGCCGAACTTCAGCGAGTCATACATGCCGCGGACGACGTTGCGCACGTAGGTCCATTGTGCGCCATGGGGTCCAGGCACGACGGTATGCTTGAGCTCGCGCGCGGCGTTCACGAAGAGGACGCGCGCCAGCAGCCCGGTGGCGTAGAGATCGCCGGCACGTACGTGCTTGAAGTAGAACGCGCCATCGCCAACGCCATACGCTTTGAGGGTTGCGGGCCATTCGGCCTGCGAGCGGAAGCCGTAGTGATAGACGACGACCTCTGGATCGAGCAGGATAGCACTTCCGGCGCGGTATATCCGGTACGCAAAATCGAAGTCCTGTGATGACTTGAGCGGGCCGCCGCCGCCGAGAATCTCGTCGAAGCCGCCGATCTGCTCGCAGATCGCGCGGCGCGCGGCGAAGTTTGCCCCCATGCCGAACACCTTGAAGCCTTCCCGCAGGCTGAGCCGTTGCCGTCGCGGAATGTGGAGCGTGGGGATCGTGCCGCCGGGCGTACCGGTGGTGGCAAGCTCTGGTGGCAGCATCACCTGACCGTAGAGCAGCGCAACATCCGGCTGCTCCGCGAAGCGCCGTGCAAGTGTTTCCAGCCAGCCATCAGGCGTGACGCAGTCGTCGTCGGTGAACGCCAGCAGCTCGCCCGTCGTGTGGCGGATCCCGGCGTTGTAGGCACGCGAGAGACCTGCCTGGTCGAGGTGTAGATAGTGCAGGTGCGTGCAGCGCGCCATCAGACCTTCGATGAGCCGCCGGGTGTCTTCCGTCCGGCTTTGATCCACGATGAGAATGTCGAAGCGCTCGTACGTCTGGCGCATGACGCTCTCGACGGCGCGGACAATCGTATCCGGCCGGTCGCGTGTGCAGATGACGACCGACACAGATGTAGCTGTGAAACGAGGAGGCCGCTCTGTCTCCGAAGTCGCGGTGTAGATCGTCTCGGTACTCGCATCGCTGCTCATGGTCTGCTACCGTCTCCCATCCGTAAATGCATGGTGATAAATGTTCGCTTCTATGTCGTGGGACGCCGCTCAACCCTCAGAGCCGGTATGTGGTGACCATTTGGGAACTCTGCCAGGAAGATCGGTGCTCACCCGCGACCGCACCGGCGCTGGCGCTGGCACGCTCGGTTTGGTTTTTTTCGGGCGTGAGTTTGCTCCACGTGAGTGGGTGTCGTGTGAGTGGGTGTCGTGCCCGTTCGTCGTTGCGCGCCCAGGCGTAGGTGGCTTGGGCCACTCAGGCGGCGATGTGCGGCGCGCTTCTTCGTCCTGGTCCAAGCCATCGCCGTCATCGTCGGCGGTGGCTTGCGCCAGCACCTCCGCGAGCGACGGCAGCGGAGCCGTGGCGGGCAGCCCCCAGGGAGGTATTCCGGATGGGTTGGCTTCGGCGCCAGTGCGACTCCCGAATTGCGGCAGCATAGGTGGGTCGGCGCTGGCTATGGATCCGACGCTGGCGGGCCTGTCCGTGCTTCGACCGGAAGCGCCCAGGGGCCGCGAGATGGCGCCGCCCACGCGAAGCGCTGTTTGCCGCGCCGCGACCGCGAGGGGCTGCGAGATGCTGCCCATCACATAGGCCGCTCCACTGGCAAGCGGGCGCGAGATCGTTTTGATGCGTCCGGCGGCGGTCTGCGCCGCGTTCTGTACGTTGGAGAGCATGCGGAGCGCGCTATCCGCCACCATCCGGCCATCGAGCTGGGTACCATTCGCGCCTAGACGCGCCTGAATGACTTGTGTCACGCCCCGGACGTCGTTATTCGTGATGAGGCGCAGGATGTAAGCCGCCATCGTGTAGACGACAGCGCCGTAGGTAACCGCCAGCGCGATCGAGAGCGTTCCGTATCCGGCAAGCGCGCGGACGGCTGGCACCATGAGTGCCGCGGCTATCAGGCAACGGACGATATAGCCCAAATCGGACCATGTGAAAAGCGGGCGCGGAAGGAGCACCAGCGCGCCCAGCAACATGATAAATTCGGTTGCCAGCGTCACAGTGGCCGCGCCGATAGCACCATTGCCATACAGGTGCTGTGTGTAGGGAATCGCCCAGAGATTGGCGAGCGGATTGAAGATGGCCGAGATGATGCCTACGCCGGTCCAGGCTTTCTGGCGCCCTGTCGCGATAAGCACCGTGCCCAGCACCATATCCAGTCCGATCAGCGGCATGTTGATGCCCAGGATCACAATCAACGGGCCGACCTGGTTGAATGTCGTGGGGAAGCGCAGCAACGAGACGAGGTGATTGGCGAGCAGCACTGTGCCGACAGCGGCCGGGATGCTGACGAGCGTTACCACCCGCATGCTGCGCGAGGCAAGCTCGCGAAACCGGGGTGAAGAGGGCACGCGCTCGTGCGAGAGCGCCGGCAGGATGGCTGTGACGACGATGGTGGGCAGGAATACGGGAATGGAGACGATGCGATTGGCGGCGGCATACCAACCGACGACGGTATCGCCTGCCAGGAGCTTGGTCAGGGTGATATCCACCTGTCCGTAGAACATCAGCACAACCGCCCATGCGAAGAAGGGCATGCCTCCCCGGATGAGTTTAGGCCAGATCCGAAGGTCTATCGGCCCCCACAAGTGCAGCTTGACCTGCGTATACAGGAGCATTGATATCAGACTTATCGCCTGCGCGCCGAGCCCGCACGCGGCCAGCACGACGATGTCGGCATTCAAGTGGACGGCGATCAGGATTGCGGCGGTTCCAGCGACGGAGCAGCCCAGGCCGATGAACGACGGCACCCGCATGTTTTGCAGGCCAGCCAGGCCGGCAACGCAGGTGGCGACCATGGCGGCGCCCGCGGCGCCCGCGGCCGTAATCACGATCAGATGAATCACCAGCAGGCTGGTATCCATCAGTGAGACGACCTCGATGGCGAGCAAGCTAAAAACGATGGCGAGCGGTATCTGGATGATCAGCGCATTGAACGTGAGTTTCCCGGCTTCCTCGGGGTGCCGGGCGATGCGCCAGGTCAGGTAGGTGCCCATGCCCAGATTCATACCGATGGCCACGAACCCCGCGAAGGAGAAGACGAAGGCGTAGACGCCGTAGAGCTGGACACCCAAATAGCGTGGCAGCACCAGCGTCAGCACCAGGGTAATTGTCCAGGTGCCGAGCTGCGTAATGAGCAGCGCGATGATATTGCGTATGACACGGCCATACGAATGCTGGCTCATACTCCCACTCCCAGCTCAGTCGGCTCACGTTGTTCGCCTGACTGATGCCCCAACAGCCGCGCGGTTAAAACGAGCAGGGTGTCGTAGCTTTCTGGGCTGCCAGTCGCGCTGCGAGAGACGTGGATCCAGTCCCAGAATGCGCGCCGGCCACCCAGCTCGCTCGCCAGGCCCATATAGTAGCGCAGGTTATAGAGGATGCCGCAGCTCGCGTACGTCACGACCGAGATGCGTAACGTCCAGCTCGCGACGGCCAGCGCGTGCAGCAGGTGCGTGGCAAGCGCCACGCGCGCGGGCGACCCGAGGCAGAGGCGCACGCAGAAGCGTGTGGGCAGATTGCGGCCCGCATACTCGCGAGCCAGATTCGCGACCTCACCAGTATGGTGATTGCGACCCATTGTGATGGAGGCGTGGCCATAGGCGACGGGCATGCGTGCCCAGCTCGCGAAGGTGCGATGCACGTAGTGCCAGCCGCGCGCCTCCGGCAGGAAGACGAACTGGCATCCCTGGTCGCGCATGCGCAGGCCAAGCTCGATGTCTTCAGCACGCAGAAACCGCGTATTGAACCCACCAGCAGCCAGAATGTGACGCTTATACAGTGAGGCGTTGCCGGTATAAAACTGCCGGTACGTCGGCTGCCAGAGTCCAGCTTGCATGGCGGCGTAGTGACCACAGAGCGAGCGCTCTTCCCACGCACCCCATGCATTCAGGCGTGTGTCCAGCGGAGGCAGCAGCGGCCCAAGCGCGACGATGTTGTCCTCACCATCGCGGGTATGCGCCGCCAGGTGGCCCTCGATCAGACGCTCATCCGGCACGACGTCGTCGTCTATGAAGACGATGAGGGCGGCACGCGCCTCGTAGACGCCGCGATTGCGCGCGGCCGCGGGACCAGCATTCTCCTGCTCGATCACGCGGAGGTCGTAGGGCATCTCCGGCGCAAGCTGGCGGCACATCGCGCCAGTGTTATCGGTGCAGCCATCCGCCACGAGCACGACCTCGAAGGTGGCCGGGGCTACCGTCTGCTGGCCAAGGGCGCGTAACACACGCTCCAAGGAGGCGCAGCGATTGTAGGTAGGGATGACCACGCTGGCGCGTGGTATCGCTGCGTACGCATCACTTGTGACGCGGTGGTCTGCCATCTCGTCTGAGTCCAATCTCGCGTGCCAGCCCGGAGCGCCGGCCATATGCTTCGTCGTTGACGCGAGGCCGCGCCGCCCGCGCACGGAGCCGGCATCCGGTCGTGGCGCCGCTGGAAATATAGGAGGTGCCGGTAGCGGGGCGCCGCGCATGGAAGTCGCCGTTCCCGCCGGGCAGTCCAAAAGAGCGAAGTAGATACATCTGTACCGTACTCGATTGAAGCGTGGGATATGGTTGCGTCGGCGTTGAGGGCTGGTTAAGGATGCTCGCCACCGTTCGTGACGGGACTTTCTGGGGATCAAACGGCTACAGCGGCGCGGTGGGCCACCGGCTGCTGTCAGACCGCTTCTAGACTGCTTGCTCGCGTGCTATACTGGCGCCGGATGTATTGGTTGCTGGCGAGGAGGATGCCACATGATTGGACTACACTGGCCGGAGATAATCACACTCTTCTGGCTCATCTCGCTGACTTTTGTCGTGATATTTCCGTGGTATCTTGGGTTTACGTGGGTTCGTGTGGACGCGAACCGGCGCGGCCAGCCGGGGTGGCTCTGGGCCTTTGTGACGGTTCCGCTGGGCTGGGTGGCGATCCTGGCATACCTGGCCGTACGTGGCATGGCAGCGCCGCACACCTGATTTCCACCACCAGATGCCGGTGAGAACCAGGCTAGCGCGTCTCGACACCCGCCGCTTTCACCTGGTCCCAGGCGTGGTACGAGCTGCGCACGAGCGGGCCGCTCTCGACATGGCGGAAGCCCATCTCTTTGCCGGCTACCTTGTATTCGCGGAACTCTTCGGGCGTGACATAGCGCTCGATGGGCAGATGCTGCGCCGTCGGCTGCAAATACTGGCCGATGGTGAGAATGTCCACGCCGCGCGCACGGATATCGCGCATCAGCGTGAGCACTTCCTCACGCTCCTCGCCCAGCCCAAGCATGAAGCCGGTCTTGGTGGGAATCTCCGGGTACATTTCCCTGGCCCACTGGAGCACGTCGAGCGAGCGCTCATAGATGGCTTGCGGGCGCACGCGCTTGTAGAGCCGGGGCACAGTCTCGACGTTGTGGCTGTAGATGCTCGGTCGCGCGTCCATGAGGATTTTGAGCGCGTCGCGCGCGCCTTTGAAGTCGGGGGTGAGGACCTCCACGGCAGTATCGGGGTTGAGACGGCGGATCCAGCGAATGGTGGCGGCGAAGATCGTGGCGCCGCCATCACGCAGCTCGTCGCGATTGACGGAGGTGACGACGACATGGCGCAGGCCCATCTGTGTCACGGCTTCGGCCACGCGGCGCGGCTCTTCCCAGTCCAGCGCCATGGGCCGGCCCGTCGCGACGGCGCAGAAGCCGCAGCTGCGCGTGCAAACGCTGCCGAGTATCATGAACGTCGCGGTGCGGTGCGCCCAGCATTCGGCGATGTTCGGGCAGCGCGCTTCCTCGCAGACGGTATGGAGCACCTTGCCGCGCATGAGCTGCTTGATCTCTTCGTAGTTCTCGCCCGTTGGCACGCGCACGCGGAGCCAATCGGGACGCCGGATGGGCTGTATAGGCGCGGTCACCATATCTAAGTTCCTCTCGCTGGTTCGTTGGCACGCGGCCCGGATGGGTACGACGCGCCTTCCCGCATTGTAGCAGCGACTATACCTGAACCGCAACCGTTCCAACGTCATGTGGTGCGCCAGCGCGGGGCGGATGTATCAGGACGATTCCTGCCCGCAATGGGTGGTACAGTGGACCAGCGACGAATACGCGAAGGAGGGGACTATGCCCATGCACATGATGCAATCCTTTACGATTAGCGTTCCAGCGGAGGACATCCGCGCCTTTTTCCGCCCACTGCGGACCTAAGACCTTATTCGGAAACCTGAGCAGCGGTGACGCGCTGACACTGTTGGAAGCAGATGAGTGCGCAAGCCAGATGCAGGAAGGCTTCGTAGGTGCGCTGGAGCTTCTCCCAGCGGACCAGGAGCCGCCGCGAGCGATTCAGCCATGAGTGGAGCCGCTCTACGACCCAGCGGCGTGGTTTCTTGGCAGGGTCGGCACTTCTGGCGTATGCTTGTTCCTCGTGGCGCGGGCGGACATGGGGGATATAGCCGCCCGCGGCAACGGCCGTCTGGGTACGCTCGCCCGCATAGCCCGCGTCGAGGCACAGATGCTGCGGCCGCTCGTCGGTCGGCGCAGGCCGCGGCACGGCTACAGCCTCCAAGGTCAGCGTGACGAGATTGGTATCGTGGACGTTGGCCCCAGCGACTGCTACCGCGAGCGGCAAGCCATGTCCCTCACTCAGCTGGCTGCGCTTGGTCCCGCGCTTGCCGCGGTCGGTGGGATTGCGCCCGGTCGCGGCGCCGCCGAAAGGGCCTTGGTCATCACTCCATCCAGGCTCTGCCACTCCCAGTCGATGCCCACCACCTCATCGAACTCCTGCAACCCTGCCGCCCACATGCGCTGGAACAGCCCCTCAGCCTCCCATAATCGGAAGCGGTCGTAGACCGTCGTGCTCGCGCCGAGCGCACGAGGGAGCGCATTCCATTGGATGCCCGTGCGCAGCACATACAAGATCGCGCCGAGCATCTGCCGGTCGCTCAGGGGCGGTCGGCCGCCCCTAGACCTGGGCGGACGAGGGGTAATGAGCGGGTGGACCCCCTCCCACAGGGCATCGCTCAGTTCCCACGGGTGACTCCGACTCATGCGACCTGCCTCCTATCCCGCAAACTGCTGTTGTCACGCCAGGCGGACGTCGGCCTCGCTGGTGAGGTCCGCCGCACTATCGTCCAACGTCGCACATACCTGCCACTGGGCTGCGCGCGTCTCCGCCGTAATCCAGCGGCAGCCCGCCGGTTCCAACTGGTCATTGCGCTTGCCGCGCCACCACCCATCAGCGACGGCCACCAGCAGGTCTTCCGGCTGTGCCGCCGGGTCCTGTACCCACTGCTGGTGTGTCTGTGCGAAGCGGGCGAGTGCTTCGAGGAAGCCGTGCGAGCGGAGCAACCCTTCGCCCGCCCGTTCATGTGCGTGACCAGGATGGGTCACTCGTCGGGATCAACCGTCATACCGCTGTCGTGGAGCGCTGCCCCATCCGTACGGCCGTGCGGTCATAGTTGACTGTCGACCACACCGCATCCAGGCGCGCTGTTAACCTGAAGGCGACATCGTGGGCCAACCTGAGATGAGCGACTCGTCGCGGTGACGCGCGGCGGGTCGTCTTCGTCGTCTGTACCACGTATCCACGTATCCACGTGCAGATGCGGGGGCTGCGACCGTCGAGCCGGCTGCTGGCGGTCACCAAGCAGGAGGCGTGGATCAGAACCGAGAACAACTGACTCGGCGGGCTCACGCTGATGGGCAGTGAACTCCGCCGGACGGGCCTCGCCGAGGCTTAGATGGCGAACCCTAGGACCAGGGCACCGATCACCGGCGCCATGTACATAAGTGGGTACGGGATGTGGGCGTACCAGTGCGCATGGATCACGGTGATAACGGCCCCGGTGAAGTACAGCACCAGGCAGATCCCGGCCAGGACACCGATGATGGGTACGAGCAGACCGACCAGCAGGCCCACCGCCCCCGCGGACTTGGCCGTGGCGAGCCAGGGCCACCACGACTGGGGGATGCCATAATCGGCCAAGGGCTGCACGACCCACTTGGCGCGGAGGATCACAGAGACGGCCGAGAAGCCTACCCAGGCGGCAGCCAGGATGGTGACGATGACGTGAGCAGTAGACATTTGAATTCTCCTAATCTGCGACAGGCGAAGAGGCATGCCCATCTCCTGAATTCGGGCGTGTGCCGGTGCGTGCTTGCTCCGGTGGGGATCTTTTGCTTGTCACAGCTATGACACGTGGCGACGGAGGAATGTGACCGATGGACGAACGTGTCGTGGCTGTCGGCTGCCATTTCTTGCCGGCCGCTCTGTCGGGCCGGATCTGTCGCCCGGCGAGGCCAAGAAGTCCTCCCAGGCCCGGAGGCCAACAGCCCAGTCCGGTTCCCCGGCAAGGCCGTTCGCTAGGTGTTTGCCACGCGCCGGTAGGTATCCCAGAGCAGTTCGGCCATCGCATGCACCTTCGGCCCAGCGACGTCGGACGACGTGGCTCCCGAGCCTGCCGGTGCCGCCGGTGCCGCCGGTGACCAGGATCGGTGATATGATGACGCATCCTTTGTGATTCGCAGTGGCATCGGTTCTCCTTGTCACATCGATCGCGTGCTGCAGGTCATGTCTCATGAATGACACCGCGCAACGGAAGGGTGTGACAGATGAACGAGAACGAGTGGCTTGCGGAGCGCTTCGAGGAGCACCGCGCCCATCTGCGGGCGGTTGCCTACCGGATGCTGGGTTCGCTCACCGCCGCCGACGACGCCGTGCAGGACGCCTGGCTGCGCCTCAGCCGATCAGGGGCGGGCGAGGTCGAGAACCTCGGCGGATGGTTGACGACGATCGTCGCCCGCGTGTGCCTGAACATGCTGCGTGCGCGCAACACTCGCCGTGAGGAGTCCTTCGAGGTGCACCTACCCGACCTCGTCATTCGCCCAGACGGGGAGCTCCAGCCGGAGGAGGAGGCGTTGTTAGCCGACGCGGTCGGCCTTGCGCTCCTTGTCGTCCTCGATACCCTGGCCCCGGCCGAGCGGTTGGCGTTCGTCCTCCATGACCTGTTCGAGGTGCCTTTTGAAGAGATCGCTCCCCTGGTTGATCGCACCCCTGCGGCGGCGAGGCAGCTCGCCAGCAGGGCACGACGCCGCGTGAAGGGCGCCGAGATACCAGTTCCGGACGCCGATCTCGCTCGTCAACGAGACGTGGTTGACGCCTTCTTCTTGGCGACGCGTGGGGGCGAGTTCGACGCCCTCGTCGCCCTGCTCGATCCTGACGTCGTGCTGCGAATCGACGCGGGCGCCTGGCACCCCGCCGCCTCCATGGTGCTCCACGGCGCCACGGCCGTTGCCAGGCAGACACTCAGTGGCCTGGCCTCGAGCCTCGCGCGCCCGGCTGTTCACCTGCGCCCCGTGCTGGTGAACGGAGCAGCCGGAGTAGTCGTCACGGTGGGTGGACAGCCCATGACCGTGATGAGTTTCACCGTCGCCGAGGGCAAGATCGTCGAGATCGATGCGATCGCCGACCCCGAACGGGTCCGCAGGATCGCTGCGGCTGTCCTCACCGCCGAGGAGCCGTCGGGCCAGCCCGGCTTGCCGCTTCGCACAGACACACCAGCAGTGGGTACAGGACCCGGCGGCGCAGCCGGAAGACCTGCTGGTGGCCGTCGCTGATAGGTGGTGGCGCGGCAAGCGCAATGACCAGTTGGAACCGGCGGGCTGCCGCTGGATTACGGCGGAGACGCGCGCAGCCCAGTGGCAGGTATGTGCGACGTTGGACGATAGTGCGGCGGACCTCACCAGCGTCAGTGCGTCACTGCTGCATAGGTTTCCGAATAAGGTCTAAGCTTGCTTGCGCACCCTGGCGGGAGTTCGGACCGGCGCGCGCGAGCATCTTTAGGATGCGCTGGTGCCCAGCCACGCGCGGATGGATGGAATGTGATCCTGGTAATGCTCATACGCATCGCCAGCGACCATCTGCCAGACAGCGGAGCCGCCCAGCCATGCGTAGCGGTCCGTCTCATTCAGTAACGCTTCTGGCGCTTGCTCGATGGCCGCCCGCAGCAGCGCGAATGTCTCACGCGCTTCGCGTCGCACGTCAGCCAGCGAGCGGTCGCGCCATGCTGCGTAATACGCGGCGTTCTGGCGGTCAGTATCTTCGGTATCGGCGCCTGGTGGCGTGTCTGGCGCCACATACATCTCCGTCTCGCCGCGCATCATCGCGTTGAGCTGGTCCGCCGCCCACCGCTCATAGACGGCCACATGCGCCAGCACGTCTTTGACGGACCACGTTCCCGCCGCTCCCGGCTCAGTCATGCGCGCCTCCGGCACGTCACCGATCAACGCATCCCAGCCAGCCCGCGCGGTGTCTATCTCCGCCAGTAGCGCGCTTTTGCTCATCGTCTCAGCCATGATTTGGGATTACCTTTCTTATCTCTGCCACCTGTCGCGGCGGGCGGCGCCCCTACCAGAGCGCCGGTGGCGGGCGCGGCAGGCAGCGCCCCTACGATAGAACTCTCGCTGTCTCGCTCTCTTGACTGTACGCGCAAATGCGGACACAATCGGTCCTGATAGACGGTGAACTTCACTGGAAAGGGGCTGTGCTGCCATGTATTATCCCACGACGCGCGTGCTGACCGTGCTGGAGCTGTTGCAATCGCGCGCGCGTATGAGTGGGCCGGAGATGGCGGCGCGGCTGGAGGTGGACGTGCGCACGGTGCGGCGCTATGTCATGATGCTCCAAAGCCTGGGGATACCCATCGAGGCAGGGCGCGGGCGCTATGGGGCGTACCGGCTGCGTCCCGGTTTCAAGCTGCCGCCGCTGATGCTGACAGAGGATGAGGCGCTGGCGGTGGTGCTGGGGTTGCTGGCGGCGCGGCGGCTGGGGCTGGCGGCTACGGCGCCGGATGTGGAGGGCGCGCTGGCGAAGATCGAGCGTGTGCTGCCGGTGGCGCTGCGCGAGCGTGTCCAGGCGGTACAGGAAGCGCTGGTGCTCGCGGTGGAGCAGGAGGGCGTCGCGGCGGAGCGCTCCATCGTGCTCGCGCTCAGCGCCGCCACCCAGCAGTCTCGGCGCGTGCGGCTGCGCTACCAGTCGTATGATGGAAGCAGCACCGAGCGTGCGGTGGACCCATATGGGCTGGTGTATCGGGCGGGGCGCTGGTATCTGGCGGGGTACTGCCACTTGCGCGAAGATGTGCGCGTCTTCCGGCTGGATCGCATGGCGAATGTGGAGGTGCTGGCGGAGACGTTTGCCCGGCCAGCGGACTTCGATACGTTGGCGGTGGTGGAGCGAGGCATCGCGAGCGTACCGGGAACATGGGAGGTTGTCGCGCTGCTACGCATGCCGCTGGACGAGGCCCGCGGGCGCATTCCAGCCATCGCGGGGCATCTGGAGGAGACGCCGGACGGCGTGCTGTTCCGCTGCTACAGCCAGGAATTGGGCTGGGTGGCACGCTTTCTCGCTGGGCTGGGCTGTCCCGTTGTCGTGCGCGAGCCGCCGGAGCTGCGGGCGGCGCTGCGCGAGCTGGCGGCGCGGGTGGCCGAAATGGCGGAAAACGCATGAGGAGAAGAGGTGCTTTATAGCTCGCTTATACGACGATGCCAAACCGCTGTGCCAACACCGCGCGATATTCCTCCTCAGACCGTAACAGGCGCTCCTCCTTGTTCCCCTGTATCGTGGTAATCAGACGCAAATCGCTGAGAGAAATGCGCCCCTGCGGAAGCGCCATTGAACAGATGCGTTTCTGCGTAAAATGCGACTCGGGTGAGGTCTGCTGATACTGGCACCGCTCCACAAAATCGGTCAACGCGTGAGGCCGAAGGGTGAAACGATACTGGGATTCCCACGCAGAATCGCCGGTGTCGCCGGTGTCGCCGCGCTGGCGCACCGTCCAGTACGGATGCTGCTGCTGCTCATCACGCGCATGCTCATCATTGCGCTTGTCTTCCGCGCGGCCCTCGTGTAGACGATACAGGTGCCCGTCCGCTCCGTCCTGCTCCACATCCGCCCGCAACCGTAATGGTTGCCGGAACGAATCGCCGAAGCCCACATCGGCCAGCCAATCAGCGCCGTCTACGTGGTGAATCAGTACCGTCAGGTGGTCGAATTCGGGACTGAAGGCTCCTCCCGCCTGCGCAACGCCAGCGGAGAGCAAGGTCACCTCGAACCCTAGCTGGCGCAACAGCCATGCGAAGAGGCCATTCAGCTCGTAGCAGAAGCCACCCCGATGCCGCCGCACGATCTTCTCGTAGAGCGCCTCCTCGCGCAAAATGATCGGCTGGCCGTAATGGATGGAGAGATTCTCAAAGGGTACGGCCAGAAGATGGGCCTCATGCAACGCGCGCAGCAGGCGCAGGGATGGCTCCAACGAATCGAAGCCTGCCCCATACGCGAAGTGGATGCGATCGAGATACTCTCGCGGATCGAGACTGGCGCTCATCGTACGCAACGTCCTCCCGGTGTCGTGCGCTCACGGGTCGTGTTCGCCGCGCCGCGCTCAGCGATGTTGGCCCGGCTGTTCTTCAAGCGCTGAAGCTGGCCGCCAATTCGTGTCGCGCAGGGTGCGCCGCAACGCGGTAAGACCCACGAGCAGCGCCGCCTGCTCGCGCGGCGTGAGCTGCGCGAAGAGCGTCGCGTGCGCCTCGGACATATGTCGCTGCAAGCGCCCGGCGATCTGCATGCCTTCGTCGGTGAGGCGGAGCAGGCGCAGGCGGCTGTCGCGGGCGTCGCGCTCGCGTGTCACCCATCCACGCTGCTCCATCTGCTGGACCAGCCGGCTGACGCTGCTCTTTTCCAGCGCCAGCGCGTCGCCCAGCTCCTGCTGCGAGAGCGGCGCACGCTCGGCAAGGATGCCAAGGGCGTAGATCTCGGAGAGCGAGAGCGACCAGCCCGGCAAGAGCTGCTCAGGCTTGTGCGCGCCCATCTCGCGGAAGACATCCATCAAGAGCTGGTCGAACGAAGTCTTTTCCATGCCTCCCATTGTCGCACACTGGGGTTGCATCGC
This sequence comes from Ktedonobacterales bacterium, assembly GCA_035310125.1. Lineage (GTDB taxonomy): Bacteria > Chloroflexota > Ktedonobacteria > Ktedonobacterales > JADMIN01 > DATGEP01. Next base: position 74,096 of record DATGEP010000248.1, on the reverse strand, counting down.
ACAACCATATAGTTGTATCATCGAACCATATGGTTGTGCGATGCAACCATATGGTTCGGGTAGCTCCTGACATAGGCAACTACGTGGTGCGCGCCTCCCATGGTGCTCCATGCCGGGAAACGCCCTGAAAGGAACACCGTGCAATGCACATTACGCAGACCGTGCAAACCATGCAAACAACCGCACGCCAGCGCTGGACGGCGCTGGTCCTGCTCGCGGCAATCGAGTTCATGATCCTGCTCGATACCGCGATTGTCAATATCGCCCTGCCCGCGATCAAGACGGGTCTCCACTTCTCCGAGGCCAATCTGCCGTGGATCCAGAACGCCTATCTCCTGGTCTTTGGCGGCTTCTTGCTGCTGGGTGGACGCGCCGCGGACCTGTTTGGGCGGCGGCGCTTCTACCTGCTCGGCCTAAGCCTATTCACGGCCAGCTCCCTGCTGGCCGGTCTCGCGCCGACGGGTGGCATCCTGCTCCTCGCCCGTGCTTTGCAGGGCATCGGTGCGGCGGTGGTGCTGCCCGCGGAGCAATCGCTGCTGGTGACGATCTTCACCGACTCGGACGAATTCAACCGGGCATTCGGTATCTGGGGCGCTGTAGGCGCCGCGGGCGGCATCTCCGGTATCCTGCTGGGTGGGGTGCTCACCCAGTTGGTTGGCTGGCCCTGGATCTTCCTGATCAATGTGCCGGTCGGCATCCTGGTGCTGCTCGTCAGCCCGCGCCTACTCCCAGAGAGCCGCGCGGACGAGGCGGACGGCAAGCGACAGAAGCTGGACCTTGTGGGCGCGCTGGCGGTCACGCTGGCGATTCTGCTGGTTGCCTATGCACCGATTGCCGGCCAGGAGCAAGGCTGGAGCTCGCCGCGGGCGCTCGGCTCGCTGATCGTCGCCGCGGTGTTACTGCTGATCTTCGTCGGCGTGGAAGCGCGCGCCTCGTCCCCGCTCGTGCCGTTGCGTCTCTTCCGCAACCGCGGCTCCAACGGCGCGAACATCGTCAGTTTCCTGGTGGGCGCCGCCCACGCACCGATGTTCTACCTGCTCTCGCTCTACTTCCAGCAGGCGCTGGGATACGACGCCTTGACCGCCGGACTCGCGATCCTGCCGGTTGGGGTGGGCAGCCTACTCTTCTCCTTCCTGGTGTTGCCCAGAGCGCTGGATCATCTGGGCGCGCGGGGTGTCCTTGCCGGCGGAATGTTCCTGCTGGCCGTCGGGCTGGTTCTCTTCGCGCGAGTGCCCATCCCGAGCAGCTACGTGCGCGACATCCTGCCCGCCAGCCTGATCGTCGCCATTGGTCTGCCCGCCGCCTTTGTCGGCACCAACATCGCCGCCGTCACCGCTGTCGCTCCGGCGGAGACGGGTCTGGCCTCTGGGCTGATGAATACCACGCAGCGCGTCGGCAGCGGCATCGGTATCGCTGTGTTGACCGCCGTGTTTGTCGCGCGTGTCGGCCCGCTGGGTCCGCTCAACGCCCACACCAATCTCGCGACGCTGGCCGCTGGCTTTCAGGCGGGTTTCCTGGGCGCGGCGCTCTTCGCGGTGCTGGGGGCGGTGTTGACCCTATTGCTCATTCGACCCATTCAGCGGCCCAAGCAGGCCCACCTCGACGCGGAAAGCGGCGTGGAGAGCGGCATAGAGCTGGCTCCGGCGGGGGCGCGCAGGCTCCCCTTCCACCACTAACCGCGCGAACGCAAACGGTTACGACCGATACGACCGATACGACCGAAAGGCACTGTACACGATGAGACTCTATACCTTCGCGCTATTTGCGCACATCCTGGGCGTCCTGAGCCTCTTCATCGGGATGGGCTTGCAGTGGACCATTACCCTCCGCCTGCGCCAGGCACGAAGCATTGTCCAGGTACGCGAGTGGAGCAGCCTGATTGGGGGTGTGGCAAAGCTCGGGCCGGTGTCCGGGGCGCTGATCCTCGTCATGGGCATCTACATGACGCTGACCTCCTGGGGCATGGGCACGCCGTGGATTGTGGTGTCACTGGCCGCGATGCTGTTCATGCTGGCGCTCGGCATGGGTGTGATAACGCGGCGGCTGAATGCCATCCAGCGGGCGGCAGCGATAGTGGAAACGCCTACGGGCGCCATTCCGCCAGAGCTGCACCAGCAGATCCATAATCCCCTGCTGTGGATCTCCACACAACTGGCGAGCGGCACAGCGTTGGGTGTCGTCTTTCTGATGACGACCAAGCCGGGCCTGGGCGGATCGCTGCTGGTCATGGGAGTAGCGCTCATCCTTGGGGGCATCACAGGGGGCCTATCCGCGCAGCCCTCGCGCACTCCCCGCGCAGCCGCGATTGCCATCGAGGAAGCGCGCCCCGGCTCAATGAGAAGCTGAAGCGGAGAGGAGTTGCGCGTCCGCCTCGCGGCGTCGTAAGCTCTCGGCAGCGGCACATCCAGCCGTCTATCATACTATCGGCGAAGCGTTGTACGGGCAGGTCATCATCCAGCGCCCGCGCAACGCTTTCTGGTTGGAGAACATTCCGCATGACGAGCGCATCCCGGCGGGCGCTGATCTGCTTCCTCCTAATGCCTTTACTGCTCACAGCCTGCGCCTTACCCGGCCAGGCGCGCCCCTCGCCCACGCCTACAGCGACGTCTACTGCCACGGCTACACCGGGCAGCTTCGACGCCGCTGTCTACACGCCGAAGCAGTATCGTGCCGCCTATGGGATCCAGCCACTGCTCGACCAGGGCCATGACGGCACAGGACAGACCATCGTGCTGATCGAGTCATACGGCGCGCCCAATCTTGAGCAGACGGTGAATATCTACGCGCAGCGCTACCAGTTGCCGCTGGTCAATCTGCGCGTGCTCGCGCCGCTGGGGACCGTGCCGTTCAATCCCGCCGACACGGAGATGAGAGGATGGGCCGGAGAGACGGTTCTGGATGTCGAGATGGCGCATGTGGTCGCGCCGGGCGCCAGCATCGTCGTGCTCACCAGCCCCGTTGACGAGACGGAGGGCACGGCGGGGCTGCCAGAGTTCCTTCAGCTGGAGCAATACGCTGTCGCGCACCACCTTGGCAATATCATCTCGCAGAGCTGGGGCGCCTCCGAATATACGCTGACCGGCGCGGCGGGCCGGCAAGAGATTGCCCAATGGGACAGCTTCTATAAGACAGCGACGACGCAGGACGGCATCACGTTTTTCGCCAGCACAGGCGATAGCGGCGCCACCGATTACGCCGACGCCACCGCAAAGACGCTCGTGAATAAGCCGACCATCGCTTTCCCCGCCGATGAGCCGTGGGTGACGGCCTGTGGTGGCACCACCCTGCTGACGAGCGGTGTTCAGTACCGTCAGGTCGCCTGGAGTGGCAGCAACGGCGGCTTCAGCGCGTTTTATTCCGAGCCGGCGTACCAGCAGACACTGCCAGCGTCCTATCAGTCGCAGTTTGCCAACCGGCGTGGCGTGCCCGATGTCTCCGCCGACTCCAATCCCTACACGGGCCTGCTGCTCTACTCGCCCTTCTCGGAGAATCCCGCGGGCGGCACCAGCGCGGCGGCGCCATTCTGGGCGGGGCTTGCGGCCATTGCGAATCAGATGGCTGGGCATCCGTTGGGCTTTCTCAACCCCGCGCTCTACAAACTGGAGGCGTCTTCCGGCGCGGCGAGCGATTTCTACGATATCACCCAGGGTAACAACAGCGTGAACGACAGAGGCGCCGATGTACAGGGCTTCTCCGCCGTGCCTGGCTGGGACGCCGTGACTGGTCTTGGCGCGCCAAACGCCGCGAAGCTGCTGCCCGATCTCATCAGCGCGGCATCTTGACGGGGCAGACGGGTGCGCGGTAGAGTGTACGACATTGGCGCTAGCCGGTGCTCAATTCTTGGTGGTGCCGACATTCCTGTCGGCCAGCGGGCAGGAATGCCCGCCCCAGTGCCCAAACCAAAGTGGACCGAGCACCGCTGGCAGGAGAGCGAGTCACATGATGGCCGGATACACACGCGGTGACGCACGCGAGCAAGCATGCTCGCACGTGGATGCCGCGCGCGCGGGAGCCGGCCGCCAGAATAGCCACGCCCGGATTCATCATCATACCCACCATCACCCCTCGATGGTGAGTCCGGCTCGACCGTTCGCTCCGCAGTAGGCGCCCTGGCACAAATCCTTTCTTTGTAGGCTTGCGGGAGGTCCCGGACTCGGGATCGTCCGCAAGTTTTTTTGTGTGTTTCGCATGTATGGAGACTGGCGCGGGAGGGTAGCTATGTGATCGCGATAGACCCGGCGGGTGGCAGCCGGAACGGAGGGGTGCGGCTGGCGGTGCAGAAAGACGGGCGGCTGACGCAGGAGACACTGGCGCTGCTGCATAGCTGCGGGCTGGATTTCGACAGCTATCGCAACCGGCTCTTCGCGCCGTGCCGCAACTTTCCGCTCGCCATTCTCTATGCCCGCGACGACGACATCCCTGGTTACGTCGCCAGCGGCGCGGTAGACCTGGGAATAGTCGGGCGCAACCTGCTGGTGGAGAAGCGCGCCGCCGAGCAGGTGCGCGAGCTAATTCCCCTCGGCTTCAGCCCCTGCCGGCTCGTCGTCGCTGTGCCGAACGAGTCTCACGTCGCGGCGGCGCGCGATCTGCTGGGCATGCGCATCGCCACCTCGTATCCCCGCATAGTGCGCGAGTATTTCGCCGGGCTGGGGCTGCCCGTCGAGGTCGTGGAAATCGCCGGTGCCGTGGAGCTGACGCCCGCGATGGGCGTCGCGGACGCCATCGCCGATCTCGCCGCCACCGGCAGCTCGCTCGTGCTGCACGATTTGCGCCCCATCGCGACAATTCTGGAGTCCGAGGCGGTGCTGGCGGCCAACCCTGGCGCTCTGGATGACCAGCGCCGCCGCGAGACAATCGAGCGGCTCTTGTTGCGAGTTCGCGGCGTGCTTGCCGCGCGGCGCTTCAAATATGTGATGATGAACGCCCGCCGCGACGCGCTGGACGCCATTCGCGCCGTCGTGCCCGGCCTGCGCATGCCCACGGTCGTGCCGCTGGCCGACCCTGAGTGGGTAGCAATTCATACCGTCGTCGAGGAAGCCGCGTTCTGGGAAGTCATCGAGCGGCTGAAAGCGGCTGGCGCCTCGGAGATTCTGGTCAGCCCTATAGAAAAGCTGGTGATGGATTGAGCATCGAAACGACCATCGCGCTCCAGGTCGAGCACCTGGAAACACTGGACGGCGCACGGCGCGCCGCGCTGCTGGAGCGGGGCCGCAGCCATCTTGGAGAGCTGCGCGCCGCGGTGACACGCATTCTGGAGGACGTGCGCGAGCGTGGAGATACGGCGTTGCTGTTCTACGCCGCGCAATTCGATGCCGCGCCCAAGTCGCTACGGGTGCCGCGCGAGGAGATTGACGGCGCGCTGGCGATGGCCAACCCCGCATACGTGACGGCGCTGCGCCAGTCGGCGGCCAACATCGAGCGCTTCCACCGTGCGCAGCGGCGCACCGAGCCGCCCATCGAGACGGCTCCCGGCGTGCGCATTCAGCGCGTCTGGCGTCCACTCAGCCGCGTGGGCGTCTACGTGCCGGGCGGCGGCGCACGCTATCCTTCCTGTCTGCTGATGGCGGCGATCCCCGCGCGCGTGGCGGGCTGCGCCGAGGTCGCCGTCTGCACGCCGCCGGATCGGGACGGCAGGGTGCCGGCGCCCGTGCTGGCTGCCGCTGCCATCGCGGGGGTCACAGAAGTCTACGCCGCCGGTGGCGTGCAAGCCATCGCGGCGCTTGCCTATGGTACCGAGACCATTCGGCGCGTGGACAAGCTCGTCGGGCCGGGCAGCAGCTATGTCGCGGCGGCCAAAGCGCTGGTCGCGAGCGAGGTGGCGACTGACTTACCCGCCGGCCCCTCGGAGATTCTGATCGTGGCCGATGAGACGGCGCCTCCCGAATGGGTGGCGGCGGATCTGCTCGCGCAGGCTGAGCATGGACCGGAGAGCGCGTGCGTGCTGGTCACGACCTCCGCCGCGCTGGCTGGAGCAGTCCGCGCCGCGCTGGCCCGCCGCATCGAGACGCTGCCCACCGCGCCGGTTATTCGTGCCAGCCTGGCGCGCAACGGCGCGCTGCTCGTGGCTGAGTCGCTGGCCGGAGCGCTGGCCTTCGCGAACGACTACGCCGCCGAGCATCTGGAGCTCATGCTGGTGGACGCGGATCGGGCCGTAGAACGGATAGCGCATGCCGGCTCGGTGTTCCTGGGAAGCTGGTCCGCCGTCGCCGCGGGCGACTACGCTTCCGGCGGGAATCATACGCTACCCACGGCGGGTTACGCGCGCGGCTTCGGCCCGCTCGCGGTGGAGACGTTCGGACGCTGGATGCAGGTGCAGCGCCTGAGCGCCGCCGGCCTGGACGGGCTACGTGAGACGATCACGACGCTCGCCGGTGTCGAGGGGCTGCCCGCGCACGCCGACTCGATCACAGCGCGGTTTGAGCCGCCCTCCTCCCAATCTCCGGTGGCGGCGGAGAGCGGAATGAAGGAAGGAACAGGTGACGCATGACCACGCCGAATCCTCCCTCGCCCGTGCGCTATGACGGCCCACCTGCTCCTGATCGCGTGGCTGAGCGCCTGGGCATTCCCGTTGAGCGGATCGTCAAGCTGGACGCCAACGAGAGTCCATACGGTCCACCCCCTGCCGCGCTGGCGGCGCTGGCGGACCTGGCGCGCGCCGGTGGCGGCGGGCGCTATCCTGACGCGGCGGCGCGCGCACTGTGCGGCGCGCTGGAGACGTACACCGGCGTCGCGACGGCGCGCATCGTCGTGGGCAACGGCTCCGACGAGCTGATCGCGCTGCTGGCGGATCTGCTGTTGGAGCCGGACGACGAGGTGATGGTGAGCGAGCCGACATTCGCCGTCTATGCGCTTGTCGCCACCCGCCGCTTTGCCCGCGTCGTGGACGCCGGGCGCGGCGGCGACGATTTCACGCCTGATCCTGAGCGCATCGCCGCCGCCATGAATTCCAACACGCGCATCGTCTTTCTCTGCGGCCCCAACAATCCCACCGGCACGCCGCTGCCCCGCGAGACGCTGCTGGCTGTGCTCGCTCGCGCGGAGGAGTTGAGTCGGCATGGCGCTGGGCCGGTGGTGGTGCTGGACGAGGCGTACTACGAGATTGGCGCGCTTGGCGGCGATCCCAATGCGTGGACAGCCGCGCCGCTGCTCAGCGGCGGGCGCCGGCTAGTGGTGCTGCGCACGTTCAGCAAGCTCTTCGGGCTGGCTGGCCTGCGCGTGGGCTATGCGCTCTGTCCGGAGGATATCGCGAGTCATCTCCGTGAGCGCAAGCAGCCATATAACGTCAATAGCGCCGGTCAGTCCGCCGCTACCGCCGCTCTCAGTAACATTCCGTGGCTGCGCGAGCGAGCGGTGGCGCTGCTCCACGAGCGCGAGCGGCTCTTTGCGGCGCTTGCCGGTTTTCCCAGCCTGCGCGCCTTCCCTTCCAGCGCGAATTTCCTGCTGGTGCGGGCTGGCGGCGACGATGCCGCGCCACTCTGGCAGGGGCTGCTGGATCGCGGCATCCTCGTACGTCGCTTCTCCGGCGAGCGGATGCAGTCGTATCTGCGCATCACCGTCGGCACTCCAGAACAAAATGATGCCCTGCTGGCCGCGCTCACGACCATATGCGCAAAGGGAATGCCAGATGAATGACAAAACGCCCAGGCGTGCTCGTCCATCGGGAACCCCGATTGAAGAACCAGAGCTGATCCTGTCCGAGCATGGGAACGCCCGCTCATCCGGGATTAGCCGCGGGCCCTCAGCACGCGAATCGCGCCCACGCGACGACACACCACAACGGGATTCTCCGGCGCTCCCGCGTACCGCCGCGCGCCACCGGGTGACGCGCGAAACCGACGTCGCCGTCACCCTCGATCTGGATACTCTGGATACTCTGGATTCGTCCCTGCCGGCCATCTCCACCAGTGTCCCTTTCCTCGACCATCTGCTCACCACTTTCGCCCGTCATGGGCGCTTTTCGCTGCGTATCACAGCGCATGGCGATACAGCGATTGACGATCACCACACCGTCGAGGACGTGGGAATCGTGCTTGGCCAGGCGCTGCGTGCTGCGTTGGGTGAGCGGCGCGGTATCGCCCGCTTCGGCTCCGCCTATGCTCCCATGGATGAGGCGCTGACCCGCGCCGTGGTAGACATCTCCGGACGCCCGTATCTGGTCTATGAGACTGGTCCGGTGGCGTTGCCAGAGCGTGTTGGTCACTTCGACACCCAGCTCGTTGAGGAGTTCTGGCGCGCCTTTGCCACCGAGGCGCGCGTCACGCTGCATCTCGATGTGCTGCGCGGGCGCAACGCGCATCATGTGTGCGAGGCGCTATTCAAAGCGGCGGGGCTGGCGCTGCGCATCGCCGTCCACGTCGCGTCACCTGAGGGCGCGATACCCTCCACGAAGGGGGTGCTGGAGTGATTGTCGTCGTAGACTATGGCGCCGCCAACCTCCTGAGCATCACCCGCGCGCTCGAAGCGTGTGGCGCGCCCGTCGCCGTCAGCGACAGCCCCAGCGTCATCGCGGCGGCGGATGGCGTGGTGCTGCCTGGTGTTGGCGCGGCGGGATCGGCAATGGAGCGCCTGCGCGCGAGCGGCGCGGATGCGGCGCTGCGCCGGATCGCGGACGCGGGGCGACCGCTGCTCGGCGTTTGCCTGGGCATGCAGCTCTTCTTCGAGCGGCTCGAAGAGGACGGCGCGACGGGTCTTGGGCTGCTCCCCGGCGCTGTCACGCTCCTGCCGCCTGGCCGCAAGATACCCCATATGGGCTGGAACACCCTCACCTGGGCGCCCGGCGCTCCCGGCACGGCGCTTTTCTCCGGCCTCCAGCCCGGTGTGCATGCCTACTTCGTCCACTCCTACGCCTGTGTGCCCGCGAATAGCGTGCATGCCGCCGCATGGACGGAGTATGGCGAGCCGCTCTGCGCCGCCGTCGCGATGGGTGGCCTCTATGGCGTACAATTCCACCCTGAGAAGAGCGGCGCCGCTGGCCTGCGCATGCTCGCCAACTGGCTTGCGCTCGTCACGGCGCAACCCGCCTATCTAACGGAGGTGGGCGAATGCCGCCCCTGACGCTCTATCCCGCCATAGATATTTTGGGCGGTCGCTGCGTGCGCCTCAAGCAGGGCGACTATAGCCAGGCGCGCGTCTACGACGAAGATCCTGTTGCCGTCGCGCGCCATTGGAAGGACCAGGGTGCGGAGTGGCTGCATATCGTAGACCTGGATGGCGCGCTGGCCGGCGCGCCCATGCATCTCGATCTCGTCAAAGCCATTCTCGATGCTACCGGTCTCTCCGTTCAGCTTGGAGGGGGTCTGCGCACCGAGCCGGACGTAGAAGCGGCGTTCGCTGCCGGAGCGGCGCGCGTGGTGCTGGGCACCGCCGCCGCGCGCGAGCCGGAGCTGCTGGCTGGCTGCCTCGCCCGCTGGAACGAGTGCGTCGCCGTCTCGGTGGACTCGCGCGGCGGGCAGATCACCGTCGCGGGCTGGCTCGAAGTCCTCACCGAATCCGCGTTCTCCTTCGCGCAGCGCATGGCGCGAGTCGGCGTACGCACGCTGATCGTCACCAACGTCGAGCGCGACGGCATGCTTGCCGGTGGCGACACGGCAGGGTTGGCGGGGTTGCGCGCCGCGCTGCCGGAGACGCGCCTGATCGCCGCGGGTGGCCTCACCTCGCTGGACGACCTCCGCTGGCTTGTAGCGGCGGGAGTGGATGGCGCGGTGCTGGGCCGCGCCCTCTACGAGGGCGTGCTCGATCTGGCCGAAGCGCTGCGCGCGGTTCGTGAGGCGCCACCAGAGGCGCCAGCCGGTGTAGAGAAGCCCGCAGATGGAGAGACGCCACCAGAGGCGGAGTCACTCAAGGAAGCGGAGGCATCATCCGTAGCGGAGAAGGTCGAGGAAGCGGAGGCGCCGCATGCTGACTAAGCGCATCATTCCCTGTCTGGATATCGCCGCTGGTCGCGTGGTGAAAGGTACCCGTTTCCTGCATCTACGCGACGTGGGCGATCCCGTGGAGCTGGCCGAGCGTTACGAGGCTGAGGGCGCCGACGAGCTGGTGCTGCTCGATATCACCGCCGCCAACGACGCCCGTGCCGCCGCGCTCGACGTGTTGCGCCGCGCCGCCGGTCGCGTTTTCATCCCCGTCACCCTTGGCGGCGGCATGCGCTCCGTCGCGGATATGCGCGCCGCGCTCAACGCCGGCGCTGATAAGGTTTCCATCAATACCGCCGCTGTGGCGAATCCCACTCTGATCTCGGACGCGGCGCGGGCCTTCGGGACGCAGTGCGTGGTGCTGGCGGTGGATGTGCGCCGGAGCGGTGCGGCGCCTTCCGGGTGGGAGGTTGTGACCCACGGCGGGCGGCAGCCCACTGGACGCGACGCGCTGGCGTGGCTGCGCGAAGGCGCCGGGCGCGGCGCGGGCGAAATCCTCCTGACGAGCATGGACCGCGATGGCACGCACTCCGGCTACGATCTAGAGCTGCTCGCCGCTACCAGCGCCGCTGTGTCGCTGCCGCTGATCGCTTCAGGTGGCGCGGGCAGTCCCGATCACCTGTGCGCCGCCCTGCGAGCCGGTGCCGATGCCGCGCTGGCCGCCTCCATCTTTCACGATGGCCTGTTCACAATCGGAGAGACCAAAGACGCCCTGGCGTCGGCGGGATTGGCGGTGCGCCGATGACCGCCATCACCTTCGATGCCGATGGCCTGCTTCCCGTCGTCGCGCAAGACGAAGCCACCGGCGATGTGCTGCTGCTGGCGTACATGAACGCCGAAGCTCTGCGCCGCACGCTGGCTGAGGGCGTGTTGGTCCTCTGGAGCCGCTCGCGCCGGGCGCTCTGGCGTAAGGGCGAGCGGTCCGGCCACACGCTGCGCCTCTCGGAGCTGCGTGTCAACTGCGAAGGTAACAGCCTGCTCGCGCGCGTCACGCTGGCCGGTCCCGGCGCCTGCCACGACGGCTACCGCTCCTGCTACTATCGCCGTGTGCGGGCGGATGCAACCGCTGGCGGCGTCTTCACCATAGAAACCGTCGCCTCACGCACCTTCAATCCCATCGAGGTCTACGGTGCCGCGACTGGCAGCAATCCCGCGTCGCTCGAATCCGTTGCCCGCGCCCTTTATGCCGCCTACGAGGAGCTGCGCGACACCGACCTCACGGCGATCTCCGGTACGTCGCGGCGGCTGCGCTCGCCTGATTCTGATGCCACCGCTCGCCATGCGCTTGCCCGCGCCCGCGAAGAGCTTGCGGAGCTGCGTGGCGTCGTCGCCGGCACGCACCGGCACCAGGGTCTTCCAGCGGACGGTATACTGGAGGCAGGTCAGGTGAGCTATTGGGTGTCGGTTGCCGCCATTGCGCTGGGATACCCCTACGATGCGTGGAACCCGCACATGGCGTGGCTCGGCGGCTGGAATGGCGCGGTTCCACCGCCGCGCGTGGACGGCAAGCCGGAGCCGGACGTGGCCATTCAGGGCTGCGTGACACTCCTTACGCAGGCGGGCGCGCTCTGCCGCGAGGCCGGCGTGCATCCAGCGGACGTGCTGGCCGCCGATCTCGCCGCGCTGCGCGCGAAGCATCCCATCAGCTTTTCACCCTGTATCCCGTAAGAGAAGGCGGACGGTGAGGTTCCGAACACGCTCATGAGTGAGTCCGGGCCACCACAACCCATCGAGACCGAGACGGATGAAAGCTTCGTCGCCGAGATCAGCGACCTGCGGACCTCGGGATGGCGGCCCATCGCTGGCGTCGTCTTCTGGTCAGCGCGCCCGCTCGCCGGCAAACGATTCTCCCTACACCAGCGTATCGTGCGCGCGTTGAGCGCGGTGGGCGCCGTCGTGCTGATGTTGCTAGCAATCACCGTCAGCATGTATGGCTTACCAAATCTGCATCTCTTCGAGCGGCAGCTACCGCAACCGCTGGCCCTGTCCGTAGATACGGGCGCCATCTCGTTTCTGGTGGACATGGCCTGGTCGCCTGGCGGTAAGTGGATCGCGCTGCTCGGCTGCCAATCGGCGCACGTCGAGCCGTGTGACGCCGTGCAATACTACGTCCCGAACGCCGTCCTGATCTATGATGCGCGATCTGGCAGGCTGGTGACGCGCATCGCGCCAGATGGTCCCGTGCTGAGCGAGATGCATACGCTTGATCCCGTTGATGTGCCGGCGGTTTCTCCGACGGGGTCGCTTTCTCCGCCGCCACCTCTTGACGGCATACAGCTCGTCTACTCACAGGTGCTCTGGTCCCCGGATGGGCGCCGGCTCGCGTTGCCGTTCTTTGCGAGCGTCGTCTCGCGTGCGGGGCTTGGTGTCGTCTGGGAAGGGATTGTGCTGGCGGACAGCGACGGCGCGCAGGTGCGCGTATTGTTTGCCCCCAATCTGGCAGACGCCTCGCCACTGTGGGATTTTACATTGGGCAAGCCGCTCCCGTTCTCCGCTCTATCCGCCAGTGCGGCGCCTCAAGAAATCCCACCCGCCCTGGGGTATCGCTGGGACGCGCACGATATGTTTCTTCCCGAATCGCCGCTGACGCCGGGTGTGGTGCCTCCCGCGCAGTCGCTCGCGCCGGTCGGCAATCCCGATGGTGGCGCGGCGTTTAGCATCTGGCAGCCGGGGCAGCTCTTACCGATTGAGGTGGTAAGCTCCGCTGATGGGGCCAATAAGCTGTTCGGGTACGTCTTCGCCACCTCCTTCGTACCCTGGTCGCCCGATGGCGACCGCCTGGCGGAGCGCAGTGGACGGCATCCAGGCGCGCCCCTCGATATGAGCGCGGTGCTCGTGCCGCTGGGTCAATCGCCTCCGCACCCGTCGGGATACACCGGGTTGGAACAAGTCGCCCAGTTCGACTATTTGCCCGTGCGCGACAGGGCGCTTCAGCAGTTGATGAATCTTGGCCCGGTTGTCAACGTCGCGGAGAATGGCTGGATCGTCGCCTGGCGGCCAGACGGGCGAGTGCTGGCGGCATATGGCATGTCCGCCATGGCGGACAGCACGAATGGCGTGCATCTCTATGACTGCGCGACAGGCCACGACCTCGCCACATTGGAGCCATCGCACGGCACGGAATTTCTCGGCGGGTATACCAGGGGCCTGTTGCGCTGGTCGCCGGATGGCACACGCCTGCTAGCGTACCTTCAGGACTCCGCTACCCTCACCATCTGGGAAACTGACTCGCTGCCGTGAGGCGGCGCGCGGTCGCCCCACGGGCAGCGTGGGCCGCTGGCTGCTCCGCTCTTCGCGCGAAGTGGATGTGGTGAGGTTCCCGCGCCGCGGATCATCCCGCCAGCGCCGGGCGGCAAACTTTGCAGGGACGGTAGCCTGCCGCCATCGCCGCCGCCTCGGAGGCGAACCACATACGGTGCTGGTCGGTCGTACGCCGCGCGTGCCGGCACGTGGGGAAACAGAAGATATGCGTTGTGTCGCTGCCAGTGTAGCGCACACCCGCACGGGCCAGCGACTCCAACCTGTCGGCATCCACCCCCTCGGCGGTGAGGATGACGCGCTTATTCTCGTCGCTCCCAAGTGAGTATCGTCCAAGCTTGCCGCTGCTCTGCACGACGCGGTGGCAGGGAATGAGCAACGGCACCGGATTATGCCCCAACGCCGTCCCAACCGCTCGCACCGCCTTCGGGTGTCCGATCTCGCGTGCCACCCAGGCGTACGGGCGCACCTCGCCACGCGGTATCTCCAGCGCCTTCAACAGCACCGCTTGCTCAAACTCCGAGAGGTCGCGCAGATCGAAGCGTAGCTCGCCCGTATTCTCGCGCAGCCGTCTCTCCACTTTGCGCGCGAGCTGCATCGGTGGCTCCGCCAGCCGCCACGCGCGCCGCCCAAACTCTGCCTGAAACTGTTCCTCGAATACCTCCGGCGACGACGAAAGCCGTACCGCTGAGATGCCGCGCTCGCTATAGGCCACGTAGACGCGCCCCAGCGGCGTATTCACCGGAAAGTAGCGGTCACCCAACCCAAGCTCACCCAGCACATTCGCCATCAGCGACACCGGCGCATCAACATCCGCCAGCGCCCGCAGCCGTCGTACCAGCTCACGCGCTTCGGTCAGCGCGTCCACGCTTCTTCGCTCCATATGATTCCCTCACGTTCAATCTGGTTCTGCCATGCATTTCGCATTCCGCGCCATCAGACTCCAGCAAGCTCGGGGGCCGCCGCCAGCACCTCGCGCAGCAGCTTCGCGCCCCGGTGGACATGCGCTTTCACCGTGCCCGGCGGCTGGCCCAACAACACCGCAATCTCCTGATAGCTCAGCCCCTCGACATGCCGCAGAATTACGGCAGCGCGGAAGTGCACCGGTAGCCGCAGAATGGCTGTCGCTACGGTGTGGCGCAGCTCCATCTGTTCCGCGATCACATCTGGGCGCTCACGCGCGTCGCCCTCGATCTCCAGCGGCGCGCCGCCTTCAGCGCCATCCAGTGGCACGGAGAGCGGGCGCCCCGGTCGCGCGCGGTTGCGGCACACATTGAGGGTGATTTGATACAGCCAGGGCCGCAACGCCAGCGCCCGCACACGTTCGGCGGGATACGTCCGCAACGCCCGGTACGCGCGGATGAAGGCATCCTGTGCGATTTCCTCGGCATCCTGGGGGCTGCCACACATACGCAGCGCGAAGGCGTACAGCCGGTGCTGGAAGGCGCGCACGACGTCCTCGTATGCGCCGTCCACGCTAGCCGCCAGCGCCGCGCTCAGGTCGTTCTCCTCCACGTGCTCATCTCCCCTCGTCAAAAAGCGTGTCTTCTGAGACTACAACACGTTTTGTAGGGCAGGGGTTGCGGAGGTTGTGAGCAGGGTCCGCGTGACCCGTTATACCAAATCCGATAGTGATTATGCCCCTGACGCACCCAATAGCACGCTAGTGGCATAATGCGGGATGCCGAGGCAGCTCAAAGCCCGCCGGCCCGTATCCCAACGACGTGCTCATCGCACGGTAGTAGTAGTGGGTCCGAGACGTCGCCCATCAGCTTAAGGCGTGGCGATCGATCAACGTCTTGGCAAACTGTACATAGGTGTACACGTCGGCGAACGTGGTGACGAGGCCCAGCGAAGCCCGCAGTGCGCCGGTCGTCTTGCCGTCAATCACCTGCAAGAACTGCTCGTAGGTCTGGCTGTCCTTGTCCTTGAAGCACACCAACAAGTCATCCGCGGTAAATCCCAGCGCTACTTCGCGTGCACCGGGATTGCAGTGGCATCCCGCACGCAGCGAGATGCGGACCTCGTTTGCCAGGCGCTCGACCATCGTACAGTCAATCAATCTGCCGTCGGGGTCGAAGAAATTGACCTGAATCGTGCCCCCGCGCATATGTGTGTTCGGCGGCCCGTAGAGCTGCACGAGCGGCGCGCCATTGCTGTGGCGCAGGCCAACCATCTGCGCGATGAGCCAAGCGGCCAGACATGTCACCCGCGTGTGAATCATGTCTATCCCAATGGACTCGATAAGCTTGAGACCCGACTCAATGGCCGGTATGCCCAGGTAATTGACTGTTCCGTCCTCGAAGCTGGCGGGACCAGGCGTCAGGTAGTGGTCGAATGCCACCACGGACGAGAACGTGATCGTGCCTCCCGCGTACCAGGGACGTTTCAGCTTGCGCAGGGCAGGCTTGCGTGCGATGAGACAGCCGATTCCCGTCGGATAGCCGAAGATCTTGTAAAACGAGATTGACACGAAGTCAGGATGCCACTGCCTGAGATCGAGGCGGTTGGTGGGGACATATGCCGCTGCGTCCAACAACACATCCCACCCCTTGGCTTGCGCCTGCGCAATCCACTCCAGTGGATGCTGGACACCGGAGAAATTGGATTGCGCCGGATAGGCGAACAGGTTATTGCCCCCCGGACGGGCCTTATCCATCTCAGCTGCCAATGTGACCGTGTCCACGCGCATCTCTGGCAGCACGATGGGAACGTAGGTCACCGTCGCCTGCCTGCAGCGCGCATACTCCCGTATGCCGTTGACGGAATTGTGGTTGTCGAACGTCAGCAGATAGGTGTCGCCTGGCCGAAATGGGTAGGACTCGCCAATAAGCCTGAGCGCACCAGTCGCGTTCGGCGTAAAGATCACCATGTATTCCTCGGGCGAGGCATGGAAATACGTCAGCACGTAGTTGCGTGCCTGCTCGACCAGGCGCGTCATGGCCATGGATGTCAAATTATGCGAATGTGGATTGCCGAACACGCCGTTATTGAGCAGCGCCATATGCCTGGCGACCTGCGATTGCGCGTATACGCCGCCGCCCGTGTAGTCCAGATAGACATGTCCCAGTCGGTCCAGGCGCGCGTAGTCAGCGGTACGCAGATCGTCCAGCTTGCGGGTCGTATCGTAGGCAGGATACGCATGCCGAAAGGCTTTGAATGCGGCACGCATCCCGTCCAGACGCATCTGGGGAGTCCAATCGGCGATGCTCCGTGTTGGCGCAGTGGTTGCCCGCGGCCTATTTCCCCAGAGCACCTTCATGTTGCTTACCTCTTGGCACCGACATGTGACGTGCGTAGTGCCTCAATTGTACCCGGATACCAACGAGATGTGGTATGCGCTGGGTCACACCTGCCGGTCGTACCATGTCAACACGACTCGACCACGTCGGTCGTGCTCGCATCAGCCTGCGGCAAACCGCTCCCGGTGCATCGAGAGGAGGGCCAACGACATCGCACACACGCTAGTCAAAGACTACCTGCCTTTTGAGATAGTTTGTAAGCTAGACTTTATCCATTTGAGCATCTGCGCATCGGGATAAGAGGCGCTGCGCGCGAAGATCCTGCACCGTTGCGAGACATCATGCTTCCTCCGCGATCCTTCAATCTGGCGCATGGGGGTTGCGTGTCGTGCGAATCAGAATCTCTGGACCCATCTTCACATTCGCCCCCTGGGTCAGGAGGAAGCGCACCACCTCAACTACTTCCCCCACCTGCAAGAAATTGTGGGGGAGCGCATCAGGATCCCACGCCGCCACCATCGGCGTGTCGACATAGCCGGGACAAATGGCCCACGCCTTGACGCCATGTTCCTGGTTTTCGTCCTGGATCAATTCCGTCAAGACCCGCAGCCCATGCTTACTGACGGCATACGCTCCCATGCCCGCATAGACGAGGGCGCCGGCTTCGCTGGCGATGTTGACGATGTAGCCGCGCTTCCGTTCCCGCATGCTCGGGAGCAGGGCTGCGCACAGCAGGGCGGGCGCGCGCAGATTGACTGCCAGACAGGCATCCCACGCCTGCAGATCGAGCTCATGAATGGGCGTCGTCTCGACGATCCCGCCACTGTTGACGAGCATATCAATGGGGCCGAGGCTGGCGCGGGTCTGCTCGACCACCGCGCGCAGCGCCTGGTCATCGCGCAAGTCGGCAGAGGCGACGAGGGCCGTACCACCGTGGTGGCGAATGGCATCGGCGACCCCCTGGAGCTCGTGCTCACGGCGGGCGACCAAGGCCACCTGCACGCCTTCCGCAGCCAGCATGGTAGCGATCCCTTTACCGATGCCGGACGAGGCGCCTGTGACGAGAGCCACGCTGCCGTTGAGCGTCTCCATGGTTGTCGTGCTCCTCCATCGTAAGCAGGCCCAGTGAGGAGAGAAGAGGGGTAGTGGCAGGAATGGCGATGAGTCGCAAAACAGGGCGGCTCGCACGCCCCACACGATGTTGTCCACTTGTCCACTTGTGTAGAGGGAGTATACCCGGTCAGGCGTCCTCAGACAAGCTTGGCAGGCCAGGAAGTGGGCGTCGAAGACGACGGTTACGCGCCTGGGAGGTACTGCCACATGGTCACGACATCAGCACACATACGTTTTCCGACAGCGCGCTGAGCCAGTGATACGCGAAAAGGCGAAGCATGCTGTGCCGGCCCTTGTGTGCTCGCAGATGATAGCGAGAGCAATGGACAAAGTCTAGGTAAGTAGTAGTCATGTGGCACATAACCACCAATCCGATTGGGATGCTGGCCGTCGCCACGGGCGTGTAGGGGCGCTCGCCCGTCCGGTGGACGCTCGCCCGTCCGGTGGACGCCCGCCTCCCGTCTCCTGCGCGTCCGTCCGTCTGTAGGGGCGCTGCCTGCTGCGCCGTCTGCCCAGGCGCGGTATTATATCGCCGCGTTCTTCGGCTCAGGGAGCGCCACACATATCAGCGCGAACAGCGCGGCGGCGAGATACAGATAGGGCGCGGCGCCGATTGTGAGGGCGAGCAGTCCAAAGCCGTGCAGCCCGGACTGCTCCGAGAGGCGCGCCATCAGCCGTGTCAATCCGAGCGTGCTAACGGCGAAGAAGATCACGAGCGCGATACCCAGCGCCTGGAAGCGCCGCGTCGCGCCGCTCCATGTGGTGGCGACCGCCAGCGCCAGCGCGATCAGGGGCAGTCCGGCCAGGATGAACGTGTTGGCCTCCAGGACGGGAAAGATGAGGCAGAGTCCCGCAATAGCCAGCGCCAGCTCCAGGCCCGCGCGGTGACTATCGCCTGCCGCGATGGGGCGCCGCGCGATGCGGTGGCCGGTGAGGGTCAGCACCACCGCCGCCAGCGCCAGCCAGCCAAGCGCCGGCAGCCAGGGCAGATTGAGCAACGGCCCGGCGCTATAGAGCATGGGCCGGAACCACCGCGCCAGTAGCCCGTAGAGCGACTGGTTGATATAGATCGCACTCCAATCGCCAAAGAAGTAGGTGATGATTGACCAGAAGTGTCCGAGGGTGCCCGCGGGCGCGAGCAGGAAACCGAGCGCCTCCGCCGCGAAAAATGTCGCCGCCCCGATGATGACCACCCGGTATTCACGCTTCCAGAGATAGTAGAGGACGATGGGTAGCGCCTGAAGATAGACCACCGGCGTGAGGCCCAGCAGCACTCCCGCAAGCAGCGTCTTGCCTCCGCGCGCCGCCAGTGCCGCAGTCGCCAGCAGACAGAGCAGCAAGACATCTACATTCCCGTAATACAGCTCAAACCGCGCCATGCTGGTAAATGTCACCGCGACGGCGAGCACGAGGCCCAGCGCCAGCGAGGCCTGTGGGCGCATTAGCTTCACCACCGCGACGCAGCCTCCCATCAGGAAGCCCGCGTTGAGCGCCGACCAGATCCACCACGCCGTCGCGAAACGCACGAGCGACAGCGGGGCCAGCAGGTAGTAGAGGATGGGCGCGTAGAGGAAGATGTCATTGTATTCGCCGTTCGTCACGCGCGGCCCGGAGAGTGCGGCGGCGTATGGATCGCGCCCGGTCAGCAAATCATGCGACCGCCCGGTGAAGTACAGCAGATCGCCTCCGGTAAAGGGCGTCGCCGCGGTGCGCAGCGCGCTGAGCAGCACCACCAGGGCCGCGACCAGCCCCACGGCCAGACGTACGCGTGGATTCCGCCAGAGTGTCCGCGCTCGCTCCAGGCTGGGCGCGGCGGCAGAACGTGCACGATTCGCTGCCTCCGCCACGGTGGTCACGTAGGGGCGCGATGAGCCAACGTCCGTTCTTTTACCTGTTGGCCGCATGGTTTTTCCCTCGCTGCGCGATGGCGTCGGATTTTGGCGTCGGATTTTGGCGTGCTGATGGTCTGCGCCGGAATGGGAATGTACGAGGCTACTGCTGGCTCATCCGCTGCGCTACATATCTGGTCAGGCTATTGATCGAGTCGAAGTTCTCCGGTAGCAGATCGGCGGAATCCACCGTGATGTCGTAGGTCTCTTCGGCGAAGAGCACCAGCTCCAACACGCCCGTCGAGTCCACGATGCCACGCTCCAGCAGCGATTCATCGTCGCCAACCTGCGATACATCACCGTCGTAGAGAAAGTTCTGCTGCAAGAAGTCGCGTAGCTGCTCGCGAATAAGCGTCTCATTCACAACGTTCGTTTGTGTATCCATGACGATTCCATCTTCTCCCACATGCAGCTCATCTCATAAATACCCACACGGCCTCTCCAGGTCGCATGCGAAGCCGGCTCAAGAAAGCCCCTACCCATGTATGAGATGAGTTTCTACATGAACGCTTCGCCCCCGTCATTCGGAGAGTCGCACGGACCGACCGGCGGCACCCATCCGTATGTTGCGGCTATACTACACGAAATCAGCCGGTCACGCTATACATTTATCCTGACGGTCAGCGCACCGCCCAGATGAAGTGGCTCCATGTTCCCATACGAGACCCGCGTCACGTCCCCCAGCGCCGCGAACGCCGAAGCGCGCCGTCGGGCGAAGTCCATCACGAACGCCTCATGCCAGAGCTGCGTCGAGAGCGCGCCCACCAGCGCCATCTCGTCCATCTCGCCCAGCGGCCCGCCGCGTGCCTTGCGTAGCAGCCGGCTTACCGCGTCCGGCGCCAGGAGACCTGCCGCGGCGACGCGCTCTGGCGCCAGCAGCTCCGCCACATACGCCGGCGCGTCCTGACCCGCGAAAGCATCACGAATGGGCGCACGATACGGCTGCTTATGCCGCTGCCAGATCTCGTCCGGCAGCAGATCGCGCACCGCGCGCTTCAGCAGATACTTTTCGTTCAGCCCGCGTAGCTTGAAGCGCGCGGGCAGCGCCATCGCAAACTCTACGACGCGGTGATCCAGAAATGGGAATCGCCCCTCGACACTATGCGCCATTGCCATGCGGTCGCCCTGCGATGAGAGCAGATACTGCGGCATGAAGAGGCTCGCCTCCAGATATTGCGCACGTCCCAGCGGATCAAGCTCCGCCAGCGCGGGATCGAGCGACGCCCAGAGCGCGGCCTCCGCATCGTAGCTGTCCGCCGCCAGCGCGGCGCGCGCCTCTGGCGCGAAGAGCCCCTTGAGCCGCGCGGTATTGCGCCAGCGAGGACGGTGGCTGTAGGCGAGGTCGTCCGTCTCGGTAAGGCCCTGCCGGTAGAATGCCTCCAGGAAAGCCGGCGCGGCCTGGCTGGCGGCGCGCACACTGGCGGCGTGGCCGTGCAGCCGCCGCGCCAGCAGCGGGCGTAGCTTCGAGCCGGGATCGCGCGCCCAGAAGCGCCGTACCATTGCCTCCTTGAAAATGTCGTAGCCGCCAAGGAACTCGTCGCTGCCCTCACCCGTGAGCACCACCTTCAGCCCGTGCCGCCGCACCAGTGCGGAGAGCAGGAACAACGGCGCGGGCGACGTGCGCAGAATCGGCACTTCCGTATGCCAGATCACGTCGGGGAAGACCTCGGCGATGTCGCGCGCGCCGCATTCCACCACAGCGTGCTCGGTACCCAGGTGCCGCGCCATCCGCAGCTGAAAGTCGCGCTCGTCGAAATCGGCGTCCGTGAAGGCGACCGAGAAGGTTTGCAGCGAGTTGCCCGCGTAGCGCCGCGCAATCGCCGTGATTGCCGAGGAATCCAGTCCACCGCTGAGGTACGCACCCACGGGTACGTCCGCCCGCAGCCGTAGCTGGGTCGCGTCCACCAGCAGCGCCCGCAGCGCCTCCGCCGCTTCATCTTCGCTGGCGGGCATGCCGCCGCCGTCCGGCTCCGAGAAGCGCATCCACCAGTAGCGGCGCACCTCGATGTCCGGCGCCTCCGCCCGCGCGCGCAGGGTACATCCCGCCGGCAGCTCATGAATGCCGGCGAACAGCGTGCTGCCTGGCAGCGGCGCCCAGTACGTAAACGTCTGGTCCAGCGCAGCGACGTTGGGGCTGGCGGAGACACGCTCGTCGGCCAGCAGCGCCTTGATCTCCGACCCAAAGAGCAACGCGCCTCCGGCAACGGCATAGAACAGCGGGCGCACGCCCAGCCGGTCGCGCGCCAGCATCACCTCGCCGCGCCGCTCATCCCACAGCGCGAAGGCGAACTGCCCGATTATCGCCGCCAGCGCCCCTTCCAGACCGCGATCTTCGTAGAGGTGCAGCAGCAGCTCGCTATCAGACCCGGTGCGCAGCGTATGTCCCGCCGCCCGCAGCTCTGCCGCCAGCTCGATGTAGTTGAAGAACTCGCCGTTGACGACGCACCAGAGCGTACCGTCTTCGTTCGTCAGTGGTTGTGTGCCGCCCGCCAGGTCTACAAGGGAGAGGCGCACATGACCGAGTCCCGCTCGTCCACGGGGATCCAGATACACTGCCGCGCTCTCCGGACCGCGATGCCGCAGCATTGCGATCATCGCCGCCACATCGCGCGCATCCGGCCTCCGCGTCCCTGTCAGATTCACAATCCCAGCTATTCCACACATTTAGATCAGCGCCTTCTTGTCAATCTTACCAGTATTGCCCTTCGGCAGCGGTCCCGTCCAGATCTCTACGTACTTGGGCTGCATGAAATCTTCGAGGATGTGGGCGCAGTGGGCGCGAATCTCACGCTCTGACAGCGGCGCATCGGGGACCAGCGCCACGAAGATCTTGATCGCCTCACCCAGCATCGGATCAGGCACGCCCACCGCCGCCGCCTCCTGCACGCCGTCAAGCTGATACAGCGCCGCTTCGATCTCTTTCGGCGCCACTTTCTCGCCACGGCTCTTGATGATGTCGTCTTTGCGACCAATGAAATAGAGAAAGCCGTCCGCATCCATCTTGAAAAGGTCGCCGGTGTACAGCACCGTCTCACCGGGCAGCGGCCCTGGCCGGTAGCGCTTCGCCGTCTCCTCTGGCGCCTCCCAGTAGCCGCGCATGACATGCGCGCCACGCACCACCAGCTCGCCAATGGTCTCCGGCGGCACGCGCTTCCCCTCGTCGTCCACCACGTAGACCTCGGTGTTAGGAATCGCGATGCCTACCGACCCGGGGCGGCGATCCAGCTCTTCCGGCGGCAGATACGAGACACGCTTGCATTCCGTCAACCCATACATCGAGAAGAGTCGCACCGCGGGAAATTTCTCGCGCAGGCGCTGGATGTGGCTCACCGGCAGCGCCGCCGCCGTGTTGGTTATGTAGCGCAGATCGGGATAGTCTTCGCCGCGCAGCGTCTCCATCTGGAGCAGGATCGAGGCAATGGTCGGCACCACTGGGAAACCCGTCACGCGCGCGTCATGCAGCAGTTTCAGCGCCCGCGCCGGGAAGGTGAAGCCGCGCTCCAGCACGAGCGTGCCGCCGAAGAGACACACCATCAGAAGCTGGTAGAGGCCGTAATCGAAGGAAAGCGGCAGCACAGAGAGCACAACATCGTCCGGCGTGTTCTCAAGATAGGTCGTAATTGAGGTCGCGGCGGCGCGCACGTTCGCGTGTGTCGAGACGACGCCCTTGGGATTGCCGGTGCTTCCAGAGGTATAGATGATCGTCGCGAGGTCAATATCAATGCACGGCACAGCGGGCTTCGTCGCGGGCTGCGCGGCGAGCGCCTCGTCCCACCGCAGCGACGGAATGGACGTGCCGCCCGGCCCAGTCACTGCCGGGGCGGGCGTTCCCAGCGCCAGATCAGCCCAGATCGTCACCCGCAGCGATGCGCCGCCCTCCGCGCAGGCAGCCAGCGCCACCCCAGCGCGGGCGCGCTGCGTGACGAGCGCCGCCGGGCGGCAGTTCCGCAGCAGGTATGCGAGCTTGCTCGCCTTGGTGGTCGGATTCACGACGACGAAGACGCCGCCAGCTTTGAGCGCGCCAAAAATGGCGATGGCCGTCTCGACACGGTTCTCCGCGAAGATCATCACCCGGTCCCCGCGCGCCACACCCGCCGCGCGCAGCGCATGCGCGAGCTGGTTCGCGCACGCGTCGAGCTGCGCATACGTCAGCCGCCACCCTTCAAAGATCAGCGCCTCCTTCTCCGGAAACCGCCGCGCGCTCCGCTCCAAAAACTCGTGTACGAGCATGCTCCCACTCCCCCAACCCGCATAATATGACTGCCCCATCGTATCCCCGCGCCACAACGCGCGCAGTGGACAGTTGGTTGCGGTCCGGGGGCGGCGCGTATCTCTACATCTTATAGAGTATATGTTCCTCAACCATGACAACCGGGGAGCATGCCGCGCTGTCCATGCTGGCGTCGCGTCAGGGGTCCACTTGCTCTGGGCCGTCTGGCATGCCCGCCGCCAGCTCGCGCACGACCGCCAGAAACGCTCCCAATACGCGTGAGATGTCGTTCTTTCGCCAGATGATGGCCAGCTCGGCTTGGGGAGGCTCGCCTTCAAGCTGGCGGTAGGCGACACCGCGCCCGCGCAGGTTGCTCACCGCCGCCGGCACCAGTGAGACACCCAGGCCAGCCGCCACCAGCCCGACGATTGTATGAAACTCAGTCGCCTCCTGCAATACGTGCGGGCTAAATCCCTGCGCGTGGCAGTAGGCGATCACCGCATCGTAGAATCCCGACTGCCAGTGGCGCGGCAGCAGAATGAACGGCTCATCCGCCAGCGCCCGCGCCGGAATCCGGTCGCGCATGGTGAGCGGATGCCCCTCCGGCAAGGCGACGAGAAATGGCTCGCGCCGGACCACCTCGACGGCAAGCGCTGGGTTGCTCACCGGCATCCGCGCGAAACCGACATCCAGCCGATCTCCCTGAAGCGCGTCAATCTGCTCCAAGGTCGTCATCTCGCGCAGCGTCACGTCTACATCGCGGTAACGGTCACGATACGCCCGGACCATGAGCGGCATGACCTCGTAGGCCGCGGACCCCGCGAAACCCACCCGCAGCGCGCCAATCTCGCCACGCTGCGCCCGTCGCGCGGCCTCAATCGCGGCCCCCGCGCGCGCCAGAATATCGTGCGCGGCCACGAGAAACACCCGCCCCGCGTCAGTGAGCTCCACCCGGCGGCGCGTGCGCGACAGCAGCTGCACCCCCAATTCCCCCTCCAGCTGGCGGATTTGCTGGCTGAGCGGGGGCTGTGCCATACCCAGGCGGATGGCAGCCCGTCCGAAGTGCAGCTCCTCGGCGACGGCGACAAAATAGCGGAGGTGGCGTAGCTCCATGACTTATACTCCCAGCATATCAATTACTGATAAATCATATATTGGACATCCTATTGAGCGCAAGGTACACTTTATAGAGTCAGTCAGGCAAAGGCTCAGGCCACACGAGCGCGAGAATCACGACCAGTACGCGGCGCCCGGAACACTGATGAAGCGGGGATATCGCCAGCATGGCAAGTATGGCACGTATCGCGAGCGTAGCAGGGGCGGAGCGCGCGCCAGACTCTGCGTCGGATAGTTACCTGCGGCAGGGAACACGCGGCTTCCGGCGTGCCAGTGCGGCGCTCGTCGCGGGCGCTTTCATCACCTACGCGGTGATGTACTGCACGCAGCCACTGCTGCCGGCCTTCACGCATGAATTCCACATCAGCCCAGCGGAGGCGAGCCTCTCGATCTCCGTCACCACCGGCACCCTGGCCATCTGCATGCTGCTGGCCGGCTCGCTCTCAGAAGCATGGGGACGCAAGCCAGTCATGACCATCGCGCTCTTCGCGACCGCGCTGCTGGCGATGTTGAGTGCGTTCGCGCCGACCTTCTCCACGCTCCTCGTCATTCGCGCGGTCCAGGGCATCGTGCTGGCCGGTGTGCCAGCCATCGCCATGGCCTACCTGAGTGAAGAAGTCTATGCGCCGAGCCTGGGATACGCCATGGGGATGATGATTGGCGGGAATGCCATCGGCGGCATGACCGGGCGCATCAGCATTGGGATCCTGACCGACATCTCATCGTGGCGGATCGCCCTCGCCGTCACCGGCCTCATTGGGTTTGCCAGCGCCGTGTACTTCTGGCGCACTCTCCCGCCCTCCCGCCACTTCGCGGCGCGACCACTCGCGCTGGGCGCGCTGGGCCGGTCACTGGTCAGCCACCTCCAGGACCCCGGCTTGCGCTGCCTCTATGGAATTGGCTTCCTGCTCATGGGCAGTTTCGTCACGCTGTACAACTACATCGGCTTCGCGCTCATGGCGCCGCCGTACCACCTGAGCCAGAGCGCCATCGGCTGGATTTTCGCGCTCTACCTCGTGGGCACGTTCGCGTCCACCTGGATGGGCCATCTAGCGGACCGGCTTGGCCGGCGGCGTGTGCTGTGGATTGGCGTCGGCATTATGCTGGTGGGGGCGCTGCTCACCTTAGCCGCGCCGCTCGTGATAAAGATCTTTGGTCTTGCCGTCTTCACCTTCGGGTTCTTCAGCGCGCATTCGATTGCCAGCAGCTGGATTGGCCGGCGCGCGCTCCATGACAAAGCGCAGGCATCCGCGCTCTACCTGTTCACCTACTACGTGGGTGGGAGCATAGGTGGCACGGTTGGCGGTCTGTTCTGGGCGTGGGGCGGGTGGGCCAGTGTCATCGGCATGATTGTGGCGCTTGTGCTGCTCGCGGCCGTCCTCACGGTGCGGCTCGCCGCGATTCACCCGCTGGCTGGTACGGCGGCGATCAGCCGACAGCTCCCCATAGCTTAATGCTATCTCAACGCGATCATCACGCCACCTCCCTGCACGGACGCTACAATCCATTCGATGTGGCGTGCAAAGGCGTGCCCGAACGCTGGTGTGGTAGTGCGGTGGTTGTGAGGGGAACGGGGTATGGAGCGCGAGGCCATGATATCGTACCGGCTCGGTTTCGTCATGGAGCAGAATCTTGGGCACCGCACCCACTATCGCAACTTGCTGCGGTACGTGCGCACTGACGAAACGGTCAAGCCTACCTGGCTGCCCATTGAGTTCGAGGTGCCGGAGCGCTGGCGGCGTGTACCCGTCCTTCGCAGCAATTGGTCTGTCCGTGCCAGCATTCTTGCCCATCGGGATATCCTTCGCACACGCCGCAAGACCACGCTCGATGCCATCTTCTATCACACGCAGGTGACGTCGCTCCTGTCCACCCGCGTCACCGATCTGCCTACCATCATCTCGCTCGACGCCACGCCCATCAACTACGATACCGTCGGCGCCTTTTATGGTCATCACGCGGGCGGGCCGCTGGAGAAGCTCAAGTTCCGCCTCAATAAACGCGCGTTCGACCATGCCGAAGCGCTGGTGACGTGGTGCCAGTGGGCGAAGGACTCGCTCGTCCACGACTACGGCGTCCTGCCGGAGAAGGTTACGGTTATCCCGCCCGGCGTAGACCTCGCCCAGTGGCCGCGCCACACCGGCTACGACCGCATACAATCGGCTGAGGGCCGGCTGCCCCGGCTGCTGTTCGTGGGCGGTGATTTCGAGCGCAAGGGCGGCAACATTCTGCTCCAGTGCTTCAAGCGCGAGCTACAAGCCGAGTGTGAGTTATCCATTGTGACGCAATCGCCCGTCGCACCGGCGCGTAACCTCAAAGTCTACCATAATGTCACGCCCAATAGTGACACCCTCCTGCGCCTCTACGCCGCGGCGGACATCTTTGTCTTCCCGACACTGGCCGATTGCGCGCCGCTCGCCGTGCCTGAAGCGATGGCCGCTTCCTTACCCATCGTCACCACACGTGTCGGCGCGATCCCAGAGATGGTGCGGGACGGCGAGCAAGGATTTCTGGTCGAGCCAGGTAATATGGACGCGCTGACGGCGGCGATCCACCGCCTCATCCAATCGCCGGACCTGCGCGCGCATATGGGCGACCGGGGCCGTGCCACCGTCGAAGACGAATACGACGCTCAGCGCAACGCTCACCGTCTGCTGAATGTGGTCAAGGGCGCCACCGACCGCGCCCATCGCCTGCCGCATCCGACCCCAGAGATCTATGCCGTCGCCGATTGACGGCGTGCGGGCATCGCTACCATGTGCCTCAGCATCCAGGCGGCGCGCTCATCGCAGGTGCATGACGAGTCAGGCCGGGAAATCTTCACCTGACCTCACGTAATCTCCACACGCCTACAACGTGCCCTGACCCCGGACTCGCGCTATCAGAGTGGTAGCCTCACTATAAGCTGTCGTACTCCGGCATTGGGTGGTGGAGTATACGGACGCATAGCTCGCTTGCCATATGTGGGCGTGCGGGCGTCCGGCGAGCAGTCTCGTATGGCTCGAATAGCATCGTGGCTATCATTCCAGCATCGGAGAAGTATATGAGCATCGTCGTAACAGGCGGCGCCGGCTTTATTGGGCGCCATCTGGTCGCTCGTCTCTGCGCCACGCGAGGCGCTTTCGGCTGCGCGGATGAGCCGGTCGTCGTGCTCGACAACCTGCGCCGTGGCTCGCGCGAGGCGCTGGCGCCGCTGATCCACTCTGGCGCCGTTCGCCTCGTAGAAGGCGACGTGCGCGCTCCGGCGTTCGTGGACGACGTGATGGAGGGCGCGGAGTACGTGTTTCATCTCGCCGCGCAGTCCAACGTTCTTGGCTCCGAGAGCGACCCGGATTACGCCTTCACGACGAACGTCGCTGGCACCTACAACGTGCTTCAGGCCGCGATGGCAGCCGGCGCCCGCCGGCTCATATTTGCCTCCTCTCGCGAGGTCTACGGCCAGGCCGCCGAGCTGCCTGTCACCGAGCATGACCCGCTCATTCCCAAGAACGCCTATGGCGCCAGCAAAGCCGCCGGCGAGATGATCTGCCGCGCCGCCGCCGCGAGCGGAGGACTGGAGATCGTGGCGCTGCGCATGACGAATGTCTACGGCTCCGGGGACACCGGCCGGGTCATCCCTAGCTGGCTTGAGCGCGCGGCGCGCGGCGAAGACCTGACTATTTATGGCGGCGCGCAGGTGCTCGATTTCATCTCGGTGGACGACGCCGTCAGCGCGATGGTGCGCGCCGCCCTCGCGCCGTGCGTCATCTTTGCTGCCGCCGGACTCCTGCCCGTCGAAAGCGACGAGCGCGGCTTTTTCGTCGCGCTGAATATCGGCTCCGGACGCCCGACACCTATCCACGTGCTCGCGGAAAAGATTCGCGACACCGTGGACAATGCCATCGAGATTCGCTATCTGCCCGCTCGCTCAATGGAGGTCGAGCGTTTCGTCGCGGATGTCTCACTCATGCGCACTGTGCTTGGGTTGCGGCCAGAGCCACCACTGACACACCTGCCGGTGCTGGCACGCGAGATAACCGGCGCGCCCGCCGGGGAAATCGCCGCCGCCACGTCGAGTGGCACGCGCCCGCGCCCGCGCCTCACGCTGCTCTCACGCGAGAGCCGATGAATCCCGCTCTCATGACGACATCCAGCCGCCGCGAAGCCCAGGCCGCCCGCCCGCGTGTTCTGCTCGTCATCTCGGCGCAGCCGCCGGACGGGCTGGCCGGAGCCGTCGCTGCCGGGCGCGAGCCGCGCCGCGACTATGCGATGTTGCGCGCCGCCCTGCAAGCCG
This sequence comes from Ktedonobacterales bacterium, assembly GCA_035310125.1. Taxonomy (GTDB): domain Bacteria; phylum Chloroflexota; class Ktedonobacteria; order Ktedonobacterales; family JADMIN01; genus DATGEP01. The sequence continues at coordinate 45,084 of DATGEP010000248.1, read as the reverse complement.
ACCTCCTCTGCCCAGCGGATGCCCGCCGCACGCGCCTGGGCCGGCTGATTGCCCGCGCCGCCGGTATCCGTCCCGCGCTCGCCTGGGCCGCATTTCGCCGTCGCCGGAGCTACGATGCCATCTACACCGACGGCGAGAATGTCGGGCTGCCGCTCGCGCTGCTCCTCAAGCTGCGCGGGCGGCGTGCCGGCCGTCCACGCCATGTCATGCTCACGCACTACCTTTCCACGCGCCCCAAGCGCATCCTCTTTCGTCTGGGCGCCGGCAGCCACGTTGACACCTTGATTGTGCATAGCAGCGCCCAGCGCCAGCTTGCCATCCGCGAGCTGCGCATGCCTGCCGAGCGTGTCGCCCTCCTGCCATACTTTGCCGATGCCGCTTTCTGGCGTCCAGGCGCTGCTCCTGGCGACGGCGGCGAACGATCACCAGAGGGGGGATTGCCGCTCATCTGTGCCGTCGGTCTCGAATTCCGCGACTACGATACCCTGGTGCGAGCCGCGCGCGGGCTGGCGGCGGAGATTCGTATCGCCGCCGCCAGCAGCTGGTCCCACCACGCTGCCTTTGCCGCCTCACCCAATCTGCCCGCCAATATCTCCGTTCAGAGCTACACGTATCTGCCCTTGCGCGACCTCTACGCCGCCGCGCGCGTCGTCGTCGTGCCCCTCAAAGATGTGGACAATCAGGCAGGAATCACCGTCATCCTCGAAGCGATGGCAATGAGCAAGCCCGTCATCGTCACCGCCACACGCGGCCAGACTGATGTCGTGCGCGACCGGCGCAACGTCGGGCGTGGACGTGTCATGCGCGAGTGGTGGCCTGGCTTTGTAGACGCCCCCGAAGTCGCCGCGACGCTCGGAGACCTGCCCACCGGCTTCTACGTCACTCCCAGCGATGCGGACGAGCTGCGCCGCGCCATCCAATATCTTCTCGATTATCCCGACGTGGCCGGGGAGCTTGGCCGCAACGGCCGCCGCGTCGTCGAATCGCTTTTTTCGCTGGACGCCTTCACCGCCCGTTTCGCTGCCGTCATTCGCGGCGAGACGCCCCCGCTACTCCTCCCCGTCATCCGCGAAGAGCGCGAGCTGTCCCGCCAATTCGAGACCCCACCGCTCCCGCCGCCGTAGCTGCCGGACGAGATGGAGGAACACGACCGCGAGGGGCGGCTCTTTCTGGCGGCAGCGATCTTTATCGTGGCGGGCCGCAATCCAGAGCAAACCGCGCGGGAGGGACGGGTGCTACGTCTCTCTAGCACTCCCTTGACACCTTTGCCAGCCGGTGGTATCTTTGGAGGGTTAGCAGTCCATTCATGGGACTGCTAACAGTCCGATGAAGTGGGTGATAGGGAGAGACGCCGGACCGGGCTGCAGCCCTGGTTCCGCGCGCCGGCACATGCGGGCCGCGAGCGCTACACCCACCCCACCACGCCTGGAGGCTGGCCGCGCCATGTCTGGAGTACGCCGCTTGAGTCCGCGCAAGGAGGCCATCCTGCGCGCCCTCGTCGAGGAATACATCCGCACCGCCGAGCCAGTTGCCTCCAAGCAGCTCTCCGACCAGCTCGCCCAGATCCACGGCCCCGGCTATGCCTCCGCGACCGTTCGCAACGAGCTTGCCGCCCTCGAAGAGGACGGCCTCATCTTCCAGCCGCACGTCTCCGCCGGGCGCACGCCTACGGATCTCGGTTACCGCTACTTCGTCGAGCGGCTCATGGGCGAGTCGCAGCTCTCCCTCGAAGAGCAGCGCCTCATCCATCACCAGTTCTATCAGGTGCAGCACCAGCTTGACGAGTGGGTCCGGCTGACAGCGTCTGTCATGGCGCAGGCGCTCCAGAGCGCCGCCATCATCACGCCGCCGCGGAGCCTGAGTGCCCGTCTGCGCCACTTCGAGCTGCTCTCGCTCGCTGATACCGTGGCGTTGCTCGTGGTTGTGCTGGATGACGGCTCCGTGCGTCAGGAGCGGCTGCTGCTGGACCTGCCCGCCACGCAGGAGGAATTGAGCCGCCTCTCGCGGCGCTTCAACGAGATGTTCCGCGGTGAGAGCGCTGAGCGCGTCGGCGCGTGGACCGAGCGTCAGGCCGACACGCTTGAGCCGAACGAGCGCATCGTGCTGGACGCCTTGGCGCGCATGCTCTCACAGCTTGATCTGCTCACGCCCGACGCCTTCTATCACGACGGCATTGTGCAGCTCTTGCGGCGCGACGAATTCAACCACGCCCAGCCCGAGCGCATCCGCAAGGTCGTCGAGGTGCTGGAGCGCAGCCGTTTCCTGCCGGCCATCGCGCCGCAGGTGATGAGCTCCGAGGGTGTGCAGGTCATCATCGGCTCCGAGAACGAAACCGACGGCCTCAAAGACATGAGTGTCGTCGTCTCGCGCTACGGCGCTCCCGGCCAGGTGGGCGGCATGCTTGGCATCGTCGGGCCGACGCGCATGCAATATGGCCGCGCCATCGCTGTTGTGCGCTACATGACAGAGATGCTCAACGATCTCCTTTCTGAGTTGTATGGCACGGAAGGATGATAAGGGGGACCGATGACTGAAGAAGATCCGGCGGTATCCGCGGCGGCGCACGGCGCGCAGGCGGAAGACACCGAGCAAACTGGCGCCGCGGATACCGCTCGCTCGGAAACGCCCGCGACGCCTGCCATGCCCGCTGCCAGCGATGGGAACGCTGGCGATCTGGCGGCGCGCGTGGCCGAGCTGGAGCGTCAGCTAGCCACTGAGCGCGACGCCGCCACCGACTACATGACCCGCTGGCAGCGCGCCCAGGCCGACTTCGCCAACTTCAAGCGCCGCGCCCAGCAGGAGCAGCAGCAGGTACAGCGGGCGCTCGCCATCGAGGCCGCGCGGCTCATCCTGCCCGCGCTGGACAGCTTCGAGCGCGCTTTCGCCACGCTGCCACCGTCCCTCCAACGGCTCACCTGGATCAGCGGCGTCGAGCTTGTTCGCCTTCAGCTGGAAAGCGCGCTCAACGCCTGCGGCATTCAGCTCGTCGAAGCGACGCCCGGCAAGCCGTTTGATCCATCCCGCCACGAAGCCATTGGCGAGGTGGAGACTGCTGAGCATCCCGCCGGCAACGTGGCGTTCGTCGTGCAGCGCGGCTATCAGATCGAAGGCTACATCCTTCGCCCAGCCCTGGTGCAACTCGCGAAAGCGGCAGAATCGGCAACCATCACTCCTTCGCCTTTCGGTGAAGATGTAGGGGCGCAGCCTGCTGCGCCCGACGGCGCCGACGACAACTCCCAGATTCCGGCAGAATCGGCAACCGCTGCCGCCGCTGAATCTGAGATTCCGGCAGAATCGGCAACCGATTCCACCTTCCCTCTCGGCGGGGATGTTGGGGCGCAGTCTGCCGCGTCCTCTAGCACGCAAGGGAAAACGTCGATTCCGGCAGAATCGGCAACCGATCCTCCGCTCTCCCCGCGGGGAGAGGGGCCGGGGGTGAAGTCACCGGGGCTGGCAGATGAGGACCCCGAACCCAGCGCGTCCTAGTCCCGTACACTCTTAAGGATGTACGGGCACGCACGAGACCATTCGTAATTGACCCGATTTTGACACACTTGAGGAGGCTCAGTCTGTGAGCAAAGTTATCGGCATTGACCTGGGAACTACCAATAGCTGCGTGGCTGTGATGGAAGGTGGCGAGCCGGTCGTCATCCCGAACGCCGAAGGCAGCCGCACCACGCCGTCCGTCGTGGCGTTCACAAAGAGTGGCGAGCGTCTGGTTGGCGAGGTCGCCAAGCGCCAGGCCATCACCAACGCAGAGAATACCGTCTTCTCTATCAAGCGCTTCATGGGCCGCAAGTATGACGACCCCGAGGTCGCCCGAGACCGTGCGCTCGTCCCGTTCAAAGTCGTGCGTGCCTCCAACGGCGACGCCTGGGTGGAGGCCAACGGCAAACAATACTCGCCGCCCGAAATCAGCGCCATGATCCTGCAGAAGCTCAAAGCCGACGCCGAAGCCTACCTGGGCGAGAAGGTGACGCAGGCCGTCATCACTGTGCCGGCATATTTCAACGATGCCCAGCGCTCCGCCACGCGCGATTCCGGTAAGATCGCCGGCCTGGAAGTCATGCGCATCATCAACGAGCCGACCGCCGCCTCGCTGGCCTACGGTCTGGACAAGAAGAAGGATGAGCGTATCGCCGTCTACGACCTGGGCGGCGGCACCTTCGACATCTCCGTGCTAGAGCTGGGTGAGGGCGTCTTCGAGGTGAAGTCCACCAATGGTGATACCCACCTGGGCGGCGACGACTTCGACCAGCGCATCATCAACTGGCTCGCCGACGAATTCAAGCGCGAGCAGGGTATTGATCTGCGCGGCGATAAGATGGCGCTCCAGCGCCTGAAGGAAGCGGCAGAAAAGGCCAAGAAAGAGCTGTCGTCCTCGATGCAGACGGAGATCAATCTCCCCTTCATCACCGCCGACGCCAGCGGCCCCAAGCATCTTACCGTCACGCTGACCCGCGCCAAGCTGGAACAGCTCGTGGACGATCTGATTGACAAGTCGCGCGTGCCCGTCGTCAAAGCCCTCGAAGATGCCGGCGCCCGCGCGGCGGATATCAACGAGGTGGTACTGGTCGGCGGCATGACTCGCATGCCCGCTGTGCAGGCGATGGTCAAGCGCATCTTCGACAAGGACCCGAACAAGGGCGTCAACCCGGACGAGGTGGTCGCCGTCGGCGCCGCCATCCAGGCCGGCGTGCTCACCGGCGAAGTTCGCGATGTGCTCCTGCTCGACGTGACGCCGCTCTCCCTGGGCATCGAAACCCTCGGCGGCGTGATGACCCGGCTCATCGAGCGCAACACCACTATCCCAACGCAGAAAAGCCAGGTCTTCTCTACGGCCAGCGACGGCCAGACCAGCGTTGAGATCAAGGTCTACCAGGGCGAGCGCGACATGGCTCGCGACAACCGCATCCTTGGCAACTTCATCCTGGATGGCATTCCGCCCGCGCCGCGTGGTATCCCGCAGATCGAGGTCACATTCGACATTGACGCCAACGGCATCGTCAACGTGAAGGCCCACGACCGCGGCACCGGCCGCGAGCAGCGCATCACTATCCAGCCGTCGAGTGGTCTGAACAAGGACCAGATCGAGCGAATGGTGAAGGATGCCGAGTCGCACGCCGACGAGGATCGCCGCCGCCGCGAGGAGATCGAGGTGCGCAACGAGGCCGACAACGCCGTGTACCAGGCGGAGAAGACGCTGCGTGACCTTGGCGACAAGGTTTCCAGCGACACGAAGAGCGATGTGGAGTCCAAGATCCAGGATGTCCGCTCGGCCCTTGGCACCGAGGACGTCGAGCGCATGCGCTCCGCGAAGGACGCCCTCTCCGCAGCTATGCTGAAGGTCGGCGAGCAGCTATACAGCGCCGCTAGTGCCGGTGCGGCGAGCGGCGCCCCAGAGGGCGAGTCTTCCAGCGGCAACCCGGGCGAAGACAACACCGTTGAGGGCGAATTCAAAGAGATGTAGCCGGCTGGCGCTGTGTAGGGATGTTCGGTGGGCATCCACCGCCGTCCCTGCCAGCGTCATTGGCTCTGAAGGCAGGGGCGCATGCCGCGCGGGTCGTCCAATCTGGCTACCTGGCTCCCTGGCCACTTGTCAGATTGCGTATTCTGCGCGTACAGTGCTGGCACTGCCACTGCGAGATTGCTGGCACGAGGCTTCCAGATATGCTGGAAGCCCTCGTGCGTTAAAAGTGATAGTGAGGAACCGTTGGCTCACTGGTTCTGGTGAGCCGTCACGGGGATGGGTGTTTCTTCGGGATGTGCTACCTGGGAAACTGGAGAGGCACCCAGGTGAAAGAGCGGGATAAAGAGGATGCCGATGGCTGCCAAACGAGATTATTATGAGATCCTTGGAGTCGCGCGCAACGCCAACGAGGATGAGATCAAAAAAGCGTTTCGCCGGCTGGCACGCCAATACCATCCTGACGTCAATCGCGAAAATGGTGCCGAAGAGCGGTTCAAGGAGATCAATGAAGCCTACGAGGTGCTGGGTGACGCGCAGAAGCGCCAGACATACGACCGCTTTGGCCACGCTGGTGTCTCTGGCGCGGCGGGCGCCGGTGCCAACCCATTCGAGGGCTTTGGCTTCGGCAGCTTCAGCGACATCTTCGAGCAAATCTTCGCCAATGCCGCTGGGACCCAGACCCGCCGCGCCGGTCCACAACGCGGCGCGGACCTGCGCTATGAGCTGACCATCTCCTTCGAGGAGGCCGTGCGCGGCTGCCAGAAGGAGATCGAGATACCCCGCTGGGAGACCTGTCCCAACTGCCGGGGCGCCGGTGCCCAGCCTGGCACCAACACCCAGCGGTGTAGCGCCTGCCAGGGTACTGGCGAGATCCGTCGCGTCCAGCAATCCATCTTCGGCCAGTTCGTCAATGTCATGGTGTGCGACCGCTGCCGGGGCGAGGGCCGTGTCATCACGACCCCATGCGAGCGCTGCCAGGGCCAGGGCCGCGTCCGCAACGTCCGCCGTGTGACCGTCAACATCCCGGCGGGTGTGGACGACGGCATCAATGTCCGCGTGACGGGCGAGGGCGAGGTGCCACCGCGTGGCGGCACACCCGGCAATCTCTTCGTCGCGCTCAGCGTCAAGCCACACGAATACTTCAAGCGCCAGGGCACCGACATCCTCTACGATCTGCCCATCAGCTTCGCGGAGGCCGCGCTTGGCGCCGAAGTAGAAGTCCCGACCCTTGACGGCAAAGAAACGCTGAAGATCCCGACCGGCACGCAGAGCGGGCGCACCTTCCGCCTCAAAGGCAAGGGCGTGCCCGTCATTCACAGCGCCTCACGCGGCGACGAGCTAGTCACCGTCAAGCTGGTGACACCGCAATCGCTGACAGCGCGACAGAAAGAGCTGCTCCGCGAGTTCGCCGACATCGAGCGGCTACAGAACGAGAAGGGGCAGCACAACCTGTTCGAGCGCGGCTTCGAGAAGCTGAAAGACGCCTTCCAGCCGTAATCGCTGAAGGGAGCTAACCATCCATGATTTCCGGCCCGCCCGATCCCTGGACACAAAGCGTTGGCTGGGACGATGCCACCGCGCGGAGCCACGCGGAACGTCTGGACCGGCGGGCCGGTGTACCCGACTTCGTCGCGATGCGTGCGCTCGTGCTGCGGCTGGCGGCGCTCCAGTTGGGCGATACTGTTGTGGAAGTTGGCTGCGGCACTGGCCCGTTGCTGATGGCCCTCTCACACGCCGTCGGCCCTGATGGGCGCGCCATCGGCATCGAGCCGCAGCCCGCGTTCGTCGAGCTGGCGCGCCAGCGTCTCGCCCGTGAAGGATGCAGCGACCGGGCCGAGATACTCCAGAGCAGCGCCGACCGGCTCGATCTGCCCGATGCCAGCGCCGCCGCCTGCATCGAGCAAACGGTGCTTCTGCACCTTCCGCCAGAGACCGTGCCGCGTGCGCTCGCCGAGATGATCCGCGTCACCCGTCCAGGCGGACATGTGATCAGCGTTGATCAGGACACCGACACCTGGATCATTGACCACCCCGACCGCGCCCTCACCGAGCGGCTCGCTCACTTCGGCACCGCCGAGCGTGTGGATGGCTGGATGGGACGTAAGCTCCTCCGGCTCTATCGTGACGCCGGGTTGCGGGCCGTCGAGATACATCCTGTCGTACAGATGGACACCGAGCCGCATTCCTATCTCTACACGAGCGCGGTCCGGCAGGCCGAGTCCGCCAGAGACAACGGCACGCTCACCGCCGAGGAGGCCAGCCGCTGGATCAGCCAGCTTGCCGATCTGGCCGCGCGGGGTCGCTTCTTCGCCAGCATGAATTACTATGTCTGCGTCGGCGTCAAGCTCGCCTAGCGCCTCTGGCGCTCGCCGCGCGCTTCGTCTAAAATGATGTGTAGCGCAACCGTCGTTTCTCAACAGTATGCAGCGCTTGTGTCGCCCGCCACCCTCGGTGCTCAACATGAGCGGAAAGGGGAAGCACGATGACACCCGAACCCAAATCCAAGATACCCCCAACACCGGCCACGTCCGACGTAGCAAGCGCCGCGAAAACGACTGGCGCTCGCGTCGGCGAGTGGATGACGAAGCGGGTAGACAAAGCCTTGGAGGTGGCCGAGCGGGGCGTTCATGCCGCCCATCGCCTCGCCGATGTCGCCGAGCGCGCCATTGACGTCACCGAGCGCGTGCTCCACACCGCCGGACACCCCGCTGCCTCGCGGCCCGAGAACGTGGTGGATGCCGATCCCGCCCCACCCACATCCAGTGGCGCGCCCCCAATGGGTACAAACGACCCCGCGCGCTAGGCTGGCCGCGCCCGCGCCGCCCTCAGGGCGTGCTGCGTGTCAGGAACGGCACCGATTTTGCATAGTTGCCTTACATTACCGCGTTTATGCGCGGGAAGAGGAGGTAGTGAGATGGCAAAATCGGGAGCTGAGGCCCGCGATGACATTCAGCGCGTGGAGCAGAGCGCTCGCCGTGCGGTGAGCCACCCGTGGAGCCGCGCGGCGGCCCGCACGGGCTATGCGGCCAAAGGCATCGTCTATTTGATTATCGGCGTGCTCGCGGCCCAGGCTGCTTTTGGCGCCGGCGGCGCGATCACGGATCAGCGTGGAGCAATCGTCACGCTCTACCAGCAACCCTTCGGACGTGTGCTGCTGGCCCTGGTCGCCATCGGTCTGCTGGCCTATGGTCTCTGGAGCATCTGCCAGGCGATTCTGGATGTCGAAGGCAAAGGAACCGATGCCAAAGGTGTCGTCACCCGCATCGGCTATGGTGTTGTCGGCGTCATCTATCTCGGTCTAGCGATTGGCGCCGCCCGTTTCGATGCTGGCCTGGGATCGGCGGGGAAAAGCTCGAACGCCTCCACCCAGGACTGGACGGCGCGGCTGCTCAAAGCACCGGGCGGTGTGGCGCTGGTCGTGCTCGTTGGCTTGATCGTATTGGGCGTGGCCGCGGCGCTGTTTTACCGCGCCTACAAAGCGGATTTCCGTGAGCAGCTCCAGGCGGGCGGCCCCGTAAACGATTGGGTAGTCCGGCTGGGCCGCGCTGGATATGCCGCGCTTGGCTTCGTCTTCACGGTGATCGGTCTGTTCCTGATCGTCGCGGCGGCTCACCATAATCCCCAGGATGCGAAGGGCCTGAGCGGCGCCCTGGCAACGCTGGCGCAACAGCCGTTGGGACGGTGGCTGCTGGCCGCTGTCGCGCTTGGCCTGATCGCCTACGGGCTGTACTCACTGGCCGAGGCGCGCTACCGCCGCATCGGTACGGCCGGGTGATTGGCATTGGCATACTGGTTGGCATAGCGCTGATAGTCGGCGACGATCTGCTCGGCGATTTGCCGGTGCTCCCGGAAGTGGCTCGGGATTTTCATGACATACCGCCGCCGTGAGCTCTTGGGTGTGATGAGCACACGCGAGCTCCAGAGGCCATGCCGGTCCGCCGACGCGCTCAGATATGCGAACGGTGCCTCGATGGGGCGGTTGCGTTGAAAGCTGACAACGCCTTCGGGCAGCGTGATGATAAGCTCGGGCAGCCGTACCTTTTGCCACATGGCGTGGACGAACGGAATGCCGATGCCCAGCAGAAAAATGGGTTCGTCAAAGAGGATGACCGGCCAGCGAGTGCTCAGGTAGACAAGTGGACCGACAACCAGGCTAAAGAACGCGACGTACAGCGACGCGGCGATCATCCGGCGCGGAATGCCACCCTTGTACACACGGCCGCCCGGCGGTACACGCCCCTGATAGGCTCGCGCGACAATCAAGGTAGAGTCGAGTTGGAACATATCGGTCGGCAGAGTGGGCTTGACGCCAAGATCATCTAGGGCGACGTTTAGCTCCATGAGTCCGCGGATATCAGAGCGGCGGTAGTCAGCGCGGATCAGGGATTGCAGCATTGGTGGCACGGTGCCGGTCGTCGTCGCCAGCACAGCAATCACCGGCTTGCCTAGCTGAAGTGCATACATGTACTCCCGTTGGACGGCGGCGGATGCCACGGCGGCGGGCGTCACGACGACGACCAGCGCCGCGCAGCGCTCGATGGCCTGACGCAGCTCCGCCGGCCATTGCTGGCCACCGAAGAGCATCGTGCGATCAACCCAGGGTTTGAGGCCGCGCTGCCGCAGACCGAGCTCCATGATGTCAACGAAAGCGGCATCTTTGCGGGCATGACTGATAAAGATGAGGGATGCTGGCGGCGGCGGCGGCGACGCGGGCATGGCCGTGATGTACCGGTTTATGTAGGCGCGGTGGAGCATGATGATCTGTTCAGCGATAGCTGCGGTGAGGCTAAAGCGCCAGCTAATGGCGACGGAATAGGATGGCCGGCCACCAGTGGGGGTGATAGTAAGCGTCGTCGTGCCGGCGATAGACTCCGCCACCTGGGTGATAGCCGCGATGTCGTGAAATGAGCAAGCGATGTCTCCGCCGCGCTGGTGAAAGATAACCCCTTCAGGCGTCACGATAAGCATCTCGCCTCGCTTTTCCTGAGTCAACCGGCGTGGGCTGAACCGGAGGAAAACCACGATGCCGATGATGACGTCGTGGAAAAGCACGAGGGGACCGAAGCCGATGACGATGGCGGTAATCGCCGTCAGGATAAAAATGGTGCCCCCGCCCGCGACGGCGCTCCCAAGGATCTTGCGCGATCCCCGCACGAAGCGGCGATAGACGGTCCAGTCGGGAGAGATGCGCCCAGCAAGCGACTGGGCGAGGACGACCTCGGTGTCCAGCGTGGGGGGGCGGGGTGCCGGAAAGCGAGCGATCCCCGCTGTGGCAAGCGCCACGAGCATGTCGCGCCAGCCATCCTCGTCGGAGCCACGATAATCCACCCATTGTACCGGCTGCAGGTCCGGCGGAAGAGTCACCCGCCGCGCGATAATGATGGGTACGACGGGCTTGCCGAGGCTGAGGGCGTATTGATACTCCTGCCGCACCATGGGCGACGCCACGCCCGCCGCCGAGATGGCGACGAAGAACAGCGCGCACTGGCTGATAGCACGTCCGATCTCCGCGGGCGGCGTAGCCGGATTGAGCTCAGCGCCCGTGGTCAGATACAGGCCGCGCGCCTGGAGCCGGATGCTCAGGCTGTGTACGAATGGATGGTCGGATGCGGCGGCGCTGATGAAGATCATGGGCATGTTTGCGCTCATGAGTGCTCCTTGCGGTATGCAAACGTTCCGAGATGGTCATGTACCCGGACGCTCCTACGGCACGCTCGGCAGGAAGCGGGGTGGGCGACGGTGGAGTGTCGCCTGCTCAAAAGCATACGCGAGCTTGATGAGCATCGGCTCGCTGTAGGCGCGGCCCAGGAAGGTGAGACCGACGGGCAGCTCACCGGCGGCATAGCCGGCGGGAACCGTGATGGAAGGGTAGCCGGCAAGTGCGCCAGGCTGCGAGCTGCCGCCACCGCCGCTGGGGTCGCCGTTGACGAGATCAATCTTCCAGGCTGGTCGCCCCGTGGGCAGCACAAGGGCGTCGAGCTGGTAATCGTTGAGCACGGCGTCTATGCCATCCTGCTGGGAAAGGCGGATACATTCCGCGCGGGCGGCGAGGTAGGCGGGATCGGTGAGGGGGCCTTTCGCCTGGGCGGCTTCAAGGATATCCTGCCCAAAGCATGGCAGCTCGTCAGCGGCGTGCGCGGCGTTGAAGGCGATGACCTCTTCGAGGGTGTGAACCGGCGCGTTGGGGCCGAGGTCGGCGAGATAGGCGTTGAGATCGGCCTTGAACTCGTAGAGCAGGACGGTGAATTCGGCCTCTGATGTCTGCATCTGCTTGGCGGTGGGGATGTTGGCAGGGTCCACCACAACGGCGCCCAGGGATGTGAGCGTTTCGATGGCGGCGTTGGCAACGGCGTCGGTCTTCTCGCTGTAACCGAAGTAGACCTCACGGGGAACGCCGAGGCGCGCGCCACGCAGACCGTTGGGGTCCAGGAAGCCCATATAGTCGGTCGAAAAGTTGCCCAGGCTCCCGGCGGTGGCGGGGTCACGCGGGTCTGCACCGGTGAGCGCGCCGAGAAGAAGGGCAGCGTCGGCGACGGTGCGGCCGATAGGGCCGACGACATCCTGACTGTGGGCGATGGGAACGACGCCCGCGCGACTGGTGAGGCCGAGGGTAGGCTTGATGCCGACGAGATTGTTTGCTGCGGAAGGACAGAGGATTGAGCCGTCGGTTTCAGTGCCGAGGGCGGCGGGGGCGAGATTGGCGGCAACGGCGATAGCGGAGCCAGAGCTTGACCCGCAGGGAGTACGGTCGAGGGCGTACGGGTTGCGGGCCTGGCCGCCGCGCCCGCTCCAGCCACTGGAAGAATGGCTGGAGCGGAAGTTGGCCCACTCGCTCATGTTCGCCTTTCCGAGCAGGATGGCGCCGGCCCGGCGCAGCTTCGCGGCGGCGGTGGCATCCTGTGTGGGGTGGGCGCCAAGGAGCGCGAGCGATCCGGCGGTGGTGTTCATGCGATCGGCGGTGTCAATATTGTCTTTGAGCAAGATGGGGATGCCATGCAGCGGGCCGCGCACCGTTCCGGCGGCGCGCTCGCGGTCGAGGGCGTCCGCGATGTCGAGGGCATCCGGATTGGTTTCGATGATGGAGCGCAGAGTAGGGCCGCTGCTATCGAGCGCGGCGATGCGGGCGAGGTAGCGCTCGATGAGCTGACGCGCGGTAAGCTGGCCAGTAGCAAGGGCGACCTGAAGGGCGGCAATCGCCGTCTCTTCCAGCTCAGGGAATGACGCGTTGGGGGCGCTCATGAGTCACATCTCCTCCAGGGTCGCGGCGAGGCGCCGTCGCGATTTTTCGGTGTTCAGCTGGTGGGGGCTATGAGTGTTCCTCCAGGGTATTCTCGCGGCACGGTGCGGGAAGTGCCATGATACTGTGCTCATTATATACAAGCCTCCTAGCTTGACCTGGAGACGGACAGCAACGGCCAGCTGCGGACAGAGAAGCGGGGTGACAGCATCCGTGCGGTTGACAGAATAGAATTTATGTTCTATTCTTCAGATGGCGGAATGGGGGCGCACGGGAGCATGCGATTGAGGCATCGGTTCTGATCGGCGCCGGCTCCTGCTGTTTGTATGAAGCTACGAGGGAGGCGCGCGATGTGGGGGAACGACGGGAAAGGGTCGCCGCCGCCATTTTCGTCGGAGATGCCGAGGGAGCTAGGATGGCGCGCACCGGGTGATGTGCCGCAACGAGCCGATAGCGCCGAAGAAGTGGGCAGAGCGGATGTGCGCGCGGACCTGCCAGATATCGAAGACCTGGTGGGCATGGACGGCGCCAGTGACACGCGGATGCAGTTCCCCGGTGGAGCGGCGGAGGTGGATAGCCCGGCGTTTCGACGTGCGCGCGCACGCCAATATCTCCGTGAAATCCTCCGCTCCATACCACGCGCCGATACAACCGAGTCATTCACCTTCCAGCGGCCCGACGGCCTGATGCGAACGGTGACACGCGCGGAAATATCGGCGGTGGTGGACGGGATGCGCCCACGGATGCGACGCATCATCCGCCTGGCTGTGGAGGAGCGCTGGCCGCGCAAGCGGGTCTGTGAGCACCTCGGCATCAGCATCAAGACGTACGAGCGCGATCACGTGGAAGCGCTGGACATGCTGGTGGATATGTAATCTTACGAGATAGCGCAGGTGTCTCCATCACATGTGCCGGCATCATCTTGCGCCGCGCTCCCGATGGTAATCAGGGGGTGAGATTCGGCCCAGGCTTGCTCAAGCACTTTTCCAAACACGTCGGATGGCTGCGCCCCTGAAACGCCGTACTTCTCGTCAATCACAAAGAACGGCACGCCGCGAATTCCCAGTATCCCTGCCCGCTGTTCGTCCGCCCGCACCTCATCGGCATACGCATCAGTGCTGAGGACAGCGCGCGCATCGTCCGCGGGAATCCCCACCTCGGCGGCGATCCGTACGAGCGTCTCAGCTTCATTAAGCGCGGCCCCCTCGGTAAAGTACGCCTTGAAGAACCGCTCCTCCGCCTCGTGCTGCAGATGCCGGGTGGCTGCCAGATGGATCAAGCGGTGGGCATCGAAGGTATTGCTATATGAGGCGTTCTCCAGGTGATATTCCAGTCCCTCCTGGGCGGCCAGCGTACTCACCCGGTCATTCATCGCTGTGGCCTGCTCCACGCTCACGCCGTATTTCCGCGCGAGGGTCTCGGTGACTGTTTGTCCCGTTTCGCGGGGAGCTTGCGGATCGAGCTGATAGCTGCGCCAGGTGACCTCAACCTGATCGCGATGCGCAAACTGGGTCAACGCCGATTCGAAGCGGCGCTTGCCGATGTAGCACCAGGGGCAGACCACATCCGACCAGATTTCGACTTTCATAGATTCCTCCATCGCTTCCTCTATTTCCTTTCAGATACGACTCACTGAACGGGCCGAACGCCTTGCCCGGCGGCCCCAGCCGCCACCCCAGGAGATGCGGCCAAGATCGCACGGCTGAGGAGGAGCCCGGCGATATCAACAATCAGGGCGACGACGGCCAGCACAATGAAGAGCAGCGCCGGCGTGGGAGCTATCCCAAAGAGGGCATCCAGCGAATAATCCCCCGGTCCCGCCAGTCCAATGGCGATGCCTATCGTTGCCAGCACCAGCGTGTACTCGAATCCGCCCTTGCTGACGATGAAGCCGTTTTTCCAATGTACTTTGACCATCGCCATGACCATCACACCGATGACTCCCGCAGCGCCCAGCGGCGTTAAGAATCCAAGCGCGAGGGAGACGCCTCCGCCAACTTCTCCCAGAATCACCAGGCTACTCCACAGCCATGCCGGCTGAAAACCTTGCTTCTCGAACCCCTGTCGCAATTTATCAAGCCCAGAGCCTCCGAACCAGCCAAAGAGCTTTTGCGTTCCGTGAACGGCTACGGTCAGCCCAGTCACCAGGCGAAGAAGAAGGAGGCCTACGCTCAGAGTGGCAACCATGTATGATCTTCCTTCCCATTACGTCCCTACTCGCTACACCTGAATGGTAGCATTCCCGCTCCACGAGCAAGGAGCAACGGCCAGTTTGTATCTGCGTCACTTTCCTAACGAAAGTAAATTTACCGTAGGAAGTTAGAGTTGTCAAGCGTGTTGATTTCCTCACGGAAGCGTGGTATCCTCATGCGCATGAACACTTCCGATCAGGACTATCCCACGGAGATGTCCGAAGCTTGCGCGACGAATCCAATGGGGCGTGCTATTCGCCTGATTGGTGATGCGTGGATTCTGCTGATCGTTATCAGTTTGTTGCGTGGTCCGAGGCGCTTCAACGAGCTGCGCGAGCTGATGGGGCATATCAGCTCGAAGACGCTCTCACAGCGGCTGAAGCTTCTGGAAGAGATGGGGTTCGTGCGGCGGCAAGCCTTCCTGGAGATCCCGCCTCGCGTAGAATATCATCTTACCGAGCGCGGGCAGGAGCTGGGAAACGTCATTGCCGCCATCGAGCAGTTCGCCCTCAAGAACTTCTCCAGTGTTGCCGCTCCCGCTCTCGACGCCACCGCGCCCGCGCGCTGAGCGTTTTCCAGACGGACAGATTGATCTCGCCGTAGATTCCGGGCATGGACCCCCTTTCGCGGGTGTCCCCGGCGGCCTCACCGGGTGTATCTGCGCCACCGGTGCGTGCGGTATGCCGTTTTGCATCAGTAGAATGGCTTAGGTATGTATCACTGAGCGATATATATCGCCGCTCTGCTACACCATATCTGCGTCGCGCTATGACATAGTATCCATCGCATGAATTGTAAGGGAGCGGAATCATCCGCGCGGACGAAAGGCACTGGCGGCGGAGCGTGAACAGGCGGTATAGTATGCGCGGCGGCGATAGGAACGCGAGAAGCACGCGCGGAGCAGCGGATACGGCGGCAGCGGGCGAGGCCGGGACCGCAACCGTTTCTTAACCAAATTACAACCGTACTTTTACCCAGGTAGTACGCCATGATGTATCATTCTATATCGTTCCGCCGTTATAGAGGATAGTGGGTGATGATCCTCGCGCGAGCTCTCTGATCTGCGCAGGTTGGCAAACATTGCGCAGATCACATAGTAGTTGTGATGTACTTCCCTTGCCGCAACTGCCAGATGATGCTACACTCGCGCTGGACGACACACCCGCTATGGTTATGAGTGAGTAGGCGGCGCTCAACCTTCCCACTCGGATCGCCGCATGCTTGAGTTTGGTATTCGCGAAGGCGCGAGTGGCTGGTTCAGTGTGGCTGGTACGGTACACGGGGAACGGGTGCGGACAGCACAAGCTGGCGCGGACTTCGGAGGCTCGGTGATGCGCCTTGAAGCCGGAAACAGCTCATGTGGTACAGCCTTAGCTGGCGTTGATGCCGGTGGTGTGCTGCCCGATGTTGGGTGAGGACAACATGTTTGTATGAAGGGGCAGATCATGAAGATTCTCGTGGCGGATGATGACAGGGATCTGGTAGATCTCCTCACCTACTGGCTGAAGAGCCACAGCTATGATGTTTCGCGTGCGTTCGATGGCGAGCAAGCCATCGCTCGCTGGCGCGAAGTCAAGCCGGGTCTGGTAATCCTGGATGTCGAGATGCCCAAAGTGGATGGCTTCGAGGTATGCCGGAAGATGTCCGGCGAGTCTACCGCACTGGTGCTGTTTCTCACATGTCGTGACCGCGAGGCGGATGAGGTGCGGGGATTGGATCTAGGCGCGGATGATTACCTGCGCAAGCCCTTCAGTCCGCGACAATTGCTTGCGCGCATTCAAGCGCTGGGGCGGCGCGCGGTGTCAGCGCCGCACATCAACAGCAGCTCGTTGGTGGCCGTCGGACCAATCAGCCTGGATTCAATGCGTCACGAGGCGATGCGCAACGGCATCAAAGTGCGGCTGACGCCGACGGAGAGCCGCCTGTTGCATCTGCTGCTCACGCACAGTGGACAGGTATTAACGACGGATGTGATCGTGGAGCGCGTGTGGGGCTACGACGATGCCGGCGACACCGGCCTCGTGAAGACGCACATCCGCCATCTGCGGCAAAAGGTCGAGCCGGCGCCGAACGCGCCTCAATTCATTGTCACAGTCCCCGGCGTGGGGTACACATTCATGGCCCAGGTACCCGACGCCACAACCGTATAACCGTATAAGCGTCATCCATCACCAGCAGCCCCGCTCCCATGAAGAGCGGGGCTGTTTTTGTTGGCGGCGCTCAGCAGTTTGGCGGATGACATTTGCGCGTGCTGGTAGTATGGTGCCAGCGGTACCGTGGCGTGTGGATGGCGAACGCAGTCGCAGCAACGCGCCGTGGGTGGAGGCATCTGAGCATGGCGGAGCTGCTACGTGCGGCGCCAGTCCCCGCGACTGTCGGGGCGCGCATGGGCGAGACGGTGTTGTGTACGCGCGACCTGGCGAAGCGTTACAAGGATCGGCTGGCGGTCAACAACCTCAGCCTGGATGTGCGGCGCGGGGAGATTTTTGGTTTTCTTGGTCCCAACGGCGCGGGCAAGACGACGACGATCCGCATGGCGCTGGGATTGATCCGGCCCACGGCGGGAAGCGTGGAGATACTCGGTCACGATGTGGCACACCACCGT
Source organism: Ktedonobacterales bacterium (assembly GCA_035310125.1). Lineage (GTDB taxonomy): Bacteria > Chloroflexota > Ktedonobacteria > Ktedonobacterales > JADMIN01 > DATGEP01. The sequence continues at coordinate 27,580 of DATGEP010000248.1, read as the reverse complement.
GCGCGTGTGCTGCCACGTGTGGGCGCACTGGTCGAGACGCCCGCGCTGTATCCCTTTCTCTCCGGGCGAGCGAACCTGCGCGCCGTCGCCGCGGTGCTGGGCGGTGTGCCGGAGCAACGTATTGATGCGGTGCTGGATCTGGTGGGACTGCGGTCCCGCGCCAAGGACCGCGTGAAAACGTACTCCCTCGGCATGAAACAGCGGCTGGGTGTGGCGATGGCGCTCTTGCAGAATCCCGACCTGTTGATCCTGGATGAGCCGGCCAACGGACTGGACCCCATGGGTATCGTCGAGATGCGCGATCTCATGCACCGGCTGGCTGGTGAGGGCAAAACGGTCTTTATCTCCAGCCATATCCTGAGCGAAGTGCAGCAGATTTGTACGCGCGTCGCCATCATCAATCTGGGCCGGTTGGTCACAGAGGCCACCGTGGAGGAGCTGACGCGCGGCACCGGCGAATTCGTCGTGACAGTCGAGCAGCCGCCGGCGGCGCTGGCATTGGTGCGGTCGCAGCCCTGGGGGCAGGCGGCGCGGCTGGATGACCGCGGCGCGCTGATTACGCCGGCGCCTGATGGCCGCGGGCGCGAGCTCAACCTGTTTCTGGTGGGGGCGGGACATCCGCCCGATGCGCTCACGACGCATGCGCAAGACCTGGAGCAAGTATTCCTGAAACTGACTCAGAACGGGACGGGAGAGGCATGATGAGCGCTCCAGCGATGGCGCCCGATGCGGCGGTTGACGTGAATGCGCGGCGCAACACGCGCCCACGCTTCCTGGGGATGGTGCGCGGCGAGCTGTATAAGCTTGCGCGCCTTCGCTTGAACTGGATGATGCTGGGTGCGCTGGCGGTACTGGTCGCGCTGCCATACCTGGCATTTCTGGCGACACCCGGCGCAAAGGAAGCGCTGCAAAGCGAGCCAGGCACCTTCCTGTACGAAGAGATGAATGCGGTGCTGGCGCTGCTGCGCGTGTTCTCAGGTCTCGTGCTGCTGATTATGACGGCGCGTGCCATTGGCATGGAATATCAGCACGGCACGATTCGCGTGTTACTGGCGCGGGGCGTAGGCCGGCTGCAGCTCCTCGCGGCGAAGCTGCTGGCGCTGGCGCTGGTGGCGCTGACGATGGTGGTCGGCGCCGTTCTGCTCAATGCCGTGCTGCTGATGCTCATCGTGAAATCCCTCACGGGTAGCCTGAGCGTGCTGCACGCGCTCTCGCCGGGCTACTGGCAAGACGCGCGGACATACCTGCTGACGGTGCTGGTGAGCATGGGAGTGACGATCCTGCTGGCGGCGGCGCTCACCGTCGTTGGGCGCTCACCCGCGTTCGGGCTGGCGCTGGGACTGGCGTGGTTTCCGGCGGACAACATCGGCGATGGCGTGATGTTCCTGATCCATGGCTTCACGCAAAATGAGTTCTGGCTGAAGATCACAGGCTATTTTCTGGGGCCAAACTTGAACCAGATGCCCGTTGCGCTCCTGACGCCGGCCACGCTTTCCGCCGCTACGACGGCGGACGGGCCGCCACCGCTGCCTGTCTCGCTGGGCGCGGGTCCCCTGGTGGATGTGACGGGACAGCACACGCTTATCGTGGCGCTTGTCTACGCGGTTATCTTCGCGGCAGTAGCCATCGCGCTGACGTGGTGGCGCGATGTAACGGAGTGATCTACATTGCTTCGGACGGGCGCAACGGCAGCGTGAACCCAAAGGCGCTTCCCTCTCCGGCTGCACTTCGACCACTTCCCCGACGACTGCCAGGAGGTCGCAGCGCTCAGGACGCAGCTCCAGCTTGCCGGCGGATATGTGCGATACGTCCAGCAGATCGCCGGCCAGACGGTCCAATCGCCAGAGGCACACAGAGTGGCATAGCGAGTGCCAGACTGTGGAATGGGACGGTGCCGCCCCGCGACGCTCGCCTGGGCTGGAGGTAGTCTCAGGCGATGGTCTGTTTCGAGCGATGATGGGCCGGCACTGTCACGACGGCCAGCGTGGCGTGGCGTGACACACTGGACGGCGGATAGTCAAATGAGTATACTTGGCGCAGTGTACCTGATCGGGTTGCCTCATTCGCACGCACCTAAGAAGGCGGGCGTCCGCTTCCGTAACTATATCCGCCGGTCGTTCGTCCAACATGCGAAAACAACCCGGCGCACACGTACCATTCGGGATCCCCAAACGAGACATCCGGCGGAAGTCCCCTGGCAGGCGCGCGGAGGGGTTTCTGCCTGCTGATAGACAGCTTCTCACGGCGAGAGCCGATGTGCGGACATGCGCATCGGGCGGAAGCAGCCAGGAATGAGGTGGGGGGACATGGGAGAACATTCAAGGGGTCAGGGACAGGGACCGGCATTCAGCCGGAGCGCCTATGGCATACCGTTCCACGAGAGCTGGGGCTCCTCGTGGAGCGGAGCAGCGAGTGCCTCTTCCATACGCTCACGGCAGGCCCCAGGTCCGCTGCCAGAAGACGCGCAAATCGCTGATCCGGCGCGGGCGGACTTCTGGGCGCGCCGGGGCGCGGGATATCGGCTGCTGGTAGTGATAGCCGCGGCGCATGTGGGCGCGGGTCTGCTGGGTGCGATAGCCAGCGCGCTGACATGGTTCCTCGCGCGGCCAGCGGTGGTGTTGCCCGCACTGGCCGCCGTCCTTGCGGCGCTTGTAGCGGTGTCGGGTGCCGTCGCGTTCGAGCTTGCGCGCTCGTGGGGGCCGCGCGCGGCTAGCGCCGCGCGCCTGCTCCTGCCGGCGGTGGACCTTGCTGCCGCCGCCATGATGCTCTGGCTGCTCGGAGACTCTGCGCTCACCGTGTTGTTGTTTGTGCCGCCGGCGCTGGTGGCGGCGCTGCTCTTCTCGTGGCGCAGCGGCACCGTGTTTGCCGCTATCGGTGGAGCGTGCTTCGCGGCGATGAACGCGCTGCTCCCCAGCTTGCCTCTCGATCGGTGGGCGACGGAGACACTCGCGCTGGCGGGGGTGCTGGCTGCGATTGTCCTGGGGGTGGGCGTGTATGCGGCGGTCATGAATGGCGTTCAGGCGGGGCTGCGAGCGGAGATCGCGCAGCTACGCCGGCAGCGCGAGACACAGGCGGCAGAGCAGCAGCGACTGCTTGAAACGCTGAATCTGCTTGAGGACGCCCAGGCCCGACTGGAGCGCGAGCGCGTGCAGGTAAATCAGCAGATTGCCGAGGTTGCCGGTACGGTGTACCGGCTGGTAGATGGCGACCAAAGCGCAATTCACGCGCTCAAGCCTGGCATGTTTGGGCCGCTCGAATCCGTGCGTGTGGCGCTGGGTCGCATGACTCTGCGACTGGGAATGGGCACCGGGTCGCCCCACGGGGGTCAGGAGCAGCGGCGAGCCATCGAAGCGGCGCTGGACGCAAACCGAGATCAGTCGCAATTGCTCGCGGCGGCGGACACAGCGTTGCGCACACTGGGCGCATCCGCGAACGAGCTGGTGGCAGAGGTGCAGGTCGTCGAGCGGGGCAGCGGCGAGCTTCCAGGTATAGATCGGCATAAGTTGTTTCAGGTCTTGCGCTCAGTGGAGCAGCGGGCGCTGGCGCAGGCATCGAATACCGCTTTTCTTGGGGCGCGATTCGTGCAGCTTCGGACACGGCAGAGCGAGCTGGAAGTGGAGCTGCAACGGCTGAATCGCTTGAGCCAATCCAAGGGAAGCCGGCAAGAGTGGGAACATAGTGGACTGCATACCTGGCCAGCGGAGCCGCCGACCGGGGGAGACTGGTTTCAACAGGGGGGCATGGGCGAGACTGGTGACGTACGGAGATGAGCTGATCCTTGCCCATCGCGCGCCATGTTCGTGCGGGAATGCACCCGGCATTCTCGCGTTTTTCGTGGGGCGCGGTCCACAGCGGTTTATGCGAGCCGGTGCCGGCAACGCGATGGCACGCGAGCGATCAGGTCATCCATTAGGCGCGAATCGTGCTATAGGTGAAGCTACGCACTGTGCTCGTGCGTTCAATCTCGACAAGAGGGGGATACGAGGGTTTCGGGTTTGACAGTGGCGAGCGCGCATGCTATGCTCTCTTCAGAACCTGCTGATGTGCGCTGTCACACGCCAGAAATATTTGGGCATCGCCACTCCGCCCGTGAGGACGCCATCGAGCGACCGGGCACGCGATGCTAGCCTGTCGAGAGACGAGAGGACCAGGAAAGCCCGCCCCGCGCTGGCAGTGCTCGACGCAACAGGAAACACCAGGAGGCAAACCGCTCGGTAGCCTTCTCGCATGGCCAGTAGGGAGTACCCTCCCGGTGCCATGAAACACGTGCGGTTTCGACAGTAAGCAGGTGTGCGGATGCCACGAAGCGCCAGGCGCATCAGGGCATCTGGAATGTTTTACAAGTCTGCTCTGTGGGTGTGTGCCGGGGAGGCGCGAGCGCCAGACGGTCCCGCCGCCGGCCATTCCTAAACCTATCTCATGACCACCCGCGTCTCATGCGAGCTTGCCGCTTCGCCGCATGCGGCATTCTTTCCCATTCCAGGCGCGGCAGGCTGAGAAGATGCGTTGTTTGGTGCAATATCCGTCTCGTGTCCCATCGTCGCGAAGCGCATCCAAACGCCCGCGCGAGATGCCCATCCACGGGACACGGCGAGATGCCATCGTGAGTTGAGGTGGAAGATTTGCGGTGCGACTCGCGCCCCAATGTTGGAAATTCAGTAGCCGCAAGCGTGTGCGCACTGGTGACACGCTCCCGGCTTCATGCGAGATGATGCTCGACATGTGTTTTTGAAATCGTCCGTATGCCGTATCGTGCGGAGACGCCCCTGGCGCCATCCGTGACGTTTCTCGATGAGCGTATGAACTCAGGAGGCCTGTGTGCCAGAAGACCAGGATCATGTAATGCCCCGCCGCCGGTCCCGGCGCCAGGAGCTTTCCACGACGGGGGAGCAGCCGGACACGGCCGCGACACGCGCGGGTTCCGATGGACAGGAAGCGATGGAGAGCACGTCTCGGCCGCGCGCCCGCCGCGCGGGCCGCGCGACAACGCCAACGAATGGGGTGATGGAGACAATGGGTACGATAGACGCCGTGACGGCATTGAATGGAGCGCTTGCCCCCCAGGATGGGATTGGCGCTGAGGAGACGGCACCGCGACGACAGCGCGCCACGCGCAAGGCAGCCGCGCATACCGCGCAATCAGATCAGCCAGCGGTTGAGTCGGTTGAGTCGGAAACCCCGGTAAGTGTGAAACGCGCTCCTTCGCCGCGCGTCAGCCGTGGGCGCCGCGTTCGTGCCGCCGTGAGCGCCGAGGCAGCGTCCGGTGAGGCTCCGGCGGCTCCGGTCATTCCCGGCCTGCCAGTGGAAGAGGTCGTAGACGCGGCGACGGGTCCGGCTCGGCCATATCGCAGTCGCCGCGCCCCCCGGCCAGAGCAGGCCGTGGATGCGGCGGCGATCGCATCCGGCCTTACGGACACTTCAGCGGCCGAGTCAACCACGCCTCACCAGCCGGAAGCCATGCGCCCGGAACACCCGGAACACAAAGAAGCGCTCACCCCTCTGGCCGCCAGTACGCCGGAGGGCGCACCAGCGGCGGAAACACGCCCAGCCTCATCGTATCGTTTCGCCCGCCCGCGCACTGATGAGCGCGCGGCGAACGAGGTGCCCGCATCTACCGAGCCCGCGGCCCCAGCGCAGGACAGCGCATCACCCGCGATGCGTGGCGTCGCGTACCAGCCTGGCATGCCACCCCGGCGGCGCTTCGACCGCTCCGACTGGACCGGGCAGGAGGCGCGGGACACGCATGAAGGGCGACCGGCAACTGGCGGCGTCGAGCAGCCATACCGGCGCACAAATGAGCCGCACGGTCAGCGTGGATCGCAGCCCCGCGGTGGACGTCCGCAGGCAGGCGCGCCGCGAGGACCCTACCTGCCGGGTGGGCGCGGCCAGCAGCCCGCCAGCACGCCTGGCCATGACAACGCGCCAGCACAGCCAGCTCCAAATACCGGCAATAACGGCAACAGTCAGGGTACTGCGCCCGCGACGGGTGGCTACACACCATACGAGCCATATGCAAGCCAGCCAGGGCAGGCGCCCTACGACCGCGACCGCGTGGCTGGACAAGGGCGCCCGCTACGCAATCGAAACTATACGGGGCAGCCCGGCTATCCCAATCAGCCAGGCTATGGCGACCAGCGTAGTCCGCGTGGCCCGCAAAGTTACCGGGACCGTGACAATTATCGTGACGCCTATCGCGACCAGGGCACGCGCGCTCCCTATGACCGGCGTGGTGGCTACAACGACCGGCGCGGTTTGGGGGGGCGCACGTACAATCGCACGCCCCGCGAGAATGGCTACGATCGGACATTCTATACGCCCGCGGCTCCCGGCGCGCCGGCGCCGAATGCGCCCGCCGGGCAGGATACACGCTACGGTCCCGAAGGCCGCTACACGGCGGGCGTGCGCCAGCAAACGCCGGCCTCCCTCGTGCGCACGGTGGACGTGAGCGGCATTCTCTGGATGAACGGCGGCCAGGGGCTCGGCCCAGCGGAGATCCTGGACGGGCGGACACTGCTGCCTATTGCGCGGATGAACCCGGAGGATGCGCGGCGCATGGGTCTGCGCTCCGGCGACGAGGTGCGCGGGCGCGCCGAGGAGCGTAACGGGCGGCGGCTGGTCGTGGCCGTTGATACCGTCAACGACGTGCGCCCCGAAGATATGCGTGAGCGCCCGCTCTTCGAGCAGCTCACGGCAAGCTTCCCTGACCGGCGTATTCGCCTGGAGCAGGGGCCGCAGCCCATCTCCTCGCGCATCATTGATCTCTTCTCACCGCTGGGCTTTGGCTCGCGGGCGCTGATCGTCGCGCCGCCGAAGACTGGCAAGACGACCCTGATCCGCGAGGCGGCAGAAAGTGTGCTCAAGGGCTATCCCGACGCGGTGGTGATGGCGGTGCTGGTGGGCGAGCGGCCTGAAGAGGTCACGGATCTGCGAGCGCGGCTGGAGCCGCGCGGCGGGCTGGTGTACGCGGCCAGTTTCGACGAAGACACCCAGCGGCATGCGTGGCTGGTGGCCCTCGCGGTGGAGCGCGCGAAGCGTGTTGCCGAATCTGGCAAAGACGCCTTCATGGTGCTCGACTCCCTGACTCGTCTGGCGCGTGCGGAAAATCTTGCCTCGCGTGGGCAGGGACGCACACTGTCGGGCGGCATAGACGCGCAGGCGCTCGACACGGGCCGCCGGGCTTTTGGCGCCGCGCGTAACCTGGAGGAGGGTGGCAGCCTGACCATCCTGGCGACCTGTCTGGTGGACACCGGCAGCCGGCAGGACGACGTGGTCTACGAGGAGTTCAAGGGCACGGGCAACATGGAGCTGCACCTCTCGCGCGATCTGGCGCAGCGCCGGCTCTTCCCGGCCATTGATGCCGTCAAGTCCGGCACGCGCCGCGAGGAGATATTGCTGACCCCTGACGAGCTGCGCGCGGCGACGGCGCTCCGCCGCCGGCTGGCCGATCTTCCCGCGCAGCAGGCCACCCAGCAGCTCCTCAGCGTCATGGAGCGCACACCCTCCAACGCCGCGTTGCTCCAGGCTATCGAGCAAAGTGGCTGGATCGGCGGCGCCCGTTAAACGTTACCTACCCGCCCTTTTCTGTACCTGATAGGAGCGGGCAATCAACAACGGCGCATGTGAGCTGCATATATGGCTCGCATGCGCCGTGTTTTCTGTGCGCCGGCACCGGTGTATAGGCTGGAGTATTACGACCCCGTACAGAACTCGTGGAGCGCGGGTGCCGCGTTCTGCTCTGAGCGCCCACGAGGACTTGGTATCACATTGTGGTGCCAGACGCGGATCGGAGCCGCTGAGCAGCGGCGGAGCAGATACGTGAGCCGGGCGGGGACGCCACTCTCGGCAGCCAGCTATGCCATACTCTTGAGCAGCGTTGCCAGGAACTCCTCGTTGCTGCGCGTCTTCGCCATCTGCGTCAGCAAGCGCTCCATCGCCTCGATGCCGTCCTGCTCGGCGAGCTGGCTAAACATTCTGCGCATGACGACGACGGCCCGCAGCGTATTCTCGTCCAGCAACAGCTCTTCGCGGCGGGTGCTGGAGCGCGTAATATCTATCGAGGGGAAGATACGGCGCTCAGAGAGCTTGCGGTCCAGGGTGATCTCCATGTTGCCCGTGCCCTTGAACTCCTCGTAAATCACGTCGTCCATGCGGCTATTCGTATCCACCAGCACGGTAGCGATGATCGTGAGTGAGCCGCCCTCTTCCACATTGCGGGCCGCGCCGATGAACCGGCGCGCCGGGTTGATGGCGGCGGGATCGAGGCCGCCAGAGAGCGTGCGTCCGCTGGGCGAGATGGCGAGATTGTAGGCGCGCGTGAGGCGCGTGATGCTATCAAGCATCACGACCACATCCCGGCCCGACTCCACGAGCCGCTTGGCGCGCTCCAGCGCGATCTCCGCGACCCGCGTGTGCGCATCGGCGGGTTCATCGAACGTCGAGCTGAACACCTCCGCCTTCACACCCCGGCGCATGTCGGTGACCTCTTCAGGACGTTCGCCGATCAGCGCGACCATCAGGTGAACGTCGGTGTAATTGGCGGCGATGGAATTGGCGATGGCCTTGAGCATCAGCGTCTTGCCGGCCTTCGGCGGCGCGACGATCAGGCCGCGCTGACCGCGCCCGATAGGCGCGATGAGGTTAATGATCCGGCCCGTAATGTTCGAGGCTTCTGTCTCCAGATTGAACATCTTCTGCGGGAAGATAGGCGTCAACGTATCAAAGTGCGGGCGGCGTTTGGCGGCGTCGGGGTCAATGCCATTGACCACCTCGACGCGCAGCAGGCTGTAGTATTTCTCGTTTTCCTTCGGCGGTCGCACCTGGCCGGAGACCATATCGCCGGTGCGCAGCCCAAAGCGGCGTATCTGTGTCTGCGACACGTAGATATCATTGGGACTGGGCAGGAAGCGGTCGTGCCGCAGGAAGCCGAAGCCCTCCTCCACAATGTCGAGGATGCCAGCGCTGAAGATATTGCCCTGGCGCTCCGTCTCGGCCTGGAGCAAACGGAAAATCAGATCGTGCTTCTTGAGCGCGCTGTACCCAGAGAGATCCCACCCGCGAGCGATATCGCGTAACTCGGCCAGAGTCTTTGTTTCAAGCTCAGTAATGTTCATCGTAGGTGGGCGTCAGAGAGAAAGTGGCTACTACATGGGCGCGGATGCTGGCGCCGTCATACATAAGGATTGACGCCCATTCTCCTTTCAAGAGAGTGGTGGATGCGGTGATAGACGCGATACGTGAGGTGGAAGCTACGGGGCACACCGGAAATCGCCTGGGAATGAGGCGGTAGAATAGGGAGAAAGTCCAGGTGTGAGGAGGGAGCGGATGCTCACGAGTTCAGCGGCGAACATGCGCGAAGTAGCCGCGCGAGCGCACTGGAACGAGCGACGCGCCGACGCATCCAGCAGCGGGGCGCTCAGCTTCCTTATATCATAACGAACGCTGTCTGTCAAGGAACCGATTGACACCAACCGGCGTCGAATGGTACTATAACCCGCATGAACGCACACAAACAATGCCGCGCCCGCCGCAGCGGAGTCGCGCGGCTGACCCTCTCCTTCCGGCCCACCAAGAACGGCACTCCAGCCGCGTAAGCCCGGCGCACTCGCTTACGTGGCGGAGGTCGCGGACAGGCGCCACCCTCTCGTGAGCGGGATTCGCTCCCGCCAATTGGTGCTGCCTTCCTCTCACCTTCCCTCTCTTGCGCATTCCATACCACGCGCCGGGCCTTCACGTGCGCCCAAATCGTCCACACACGGCGCACATGCATAAGGGCGGCTCATTGCCCCCTTTTCCGGCAACATCCCGGCCGCGAACCTGTTCGAGAGAGTCTTGGCCTTCTATGAGCGTTCTTCCCGCAACGCCCGCGACCACATCCACCCCGTCCGCCGCGCCGCGCGCCCGCCGCCGCTGGTACGTCGCGTACGGACTCTATACCGCCGCATCCAACGCCACGTTTTCGCAGGCGATCTGGGTCATCTATCTGGCGACGCATGGCTACAGCCCCTTCGCTATCGGTCTCTTTGAGATGGGTTTCCATATCGCGAAGTTTATCGCTGAAGCTCCCACTGGTGTCTTTGCCGATCTCGTCGGCCGGCGCGCCAGCCTCATCGTCTCCAGCATCCTCGGCGCCGTCGCTTCGCTGCTGTATCTCGTGCCCATCGCGCCGCTGATTGCGCTGGACTTCGCACTGCAAGGTGTCGCGTACGCCTTTCGTGGCGGCGCCGATAGCGCCCTCCTCTGGACGCTGGTAGCTCCCGACCAGGACGCCGCCGCGCCACCAACGGAGACTGGCGCCCCGCTCATCGCGACCAGCCGGCCCTCGCGCGATGAGGGTGCGGCGGCGCGCTACAGCCGGCTCTTCAGCCGTATGTTTCTGGTGACGCTCTTCGCGCAGACACTTGGCGTGGCCTCCGGCGGTCTGCTCAGCGCGCTCAACCCGGTGCTGCCGTTTCTCTGCGCGGGCCTCTCGTTGCTCCTGGCGATCCTGCCGCTGCTCATGCTGCCGTCCGGCAAAGCCGCGCCCACACCCACACCTCACCGGCACCCGCCGAAGCCGCTGGCGCATTTCAGCCAGGCGTTGCGCGCCGCATGGCGCGATCCCGTGCTGCTGGGATTGCTGGGTATCTCGGCATTGGAAGCGGCGGTCATCACGACAACTGGCTACTACACGCAGCTCTACTTTCACGGGTTGGGTTTCTCGCCGGTCGTCATCGGCCTGATCTTCGCCTGCACCATCGTTCCTGATGCCCTCTGCGCGGCAGCCGCCCCACGCATCCAGCGCATGCTCCCGGCCCGCTGGGTGTTGAGCATCTTCCTCGGCGCGATGGCGCTGGGGCTGCTGGCGATGTCTACCGCGATTCCCGCGCTGGGGCTGGTTGGCTTCCTGGTGCTGCTGCACGCGGGCGACTCCGTGCTCTACCCATCGCTGAATCGCTACCTCAACGAGCGGGCGCCTGAGGAGCAGCGCGCCACCGTGCTTTCCCTGGACGCCACGCTCTTTAGCGCGATGATGATCGTGCTCTTCCCGGCCTTCGGCCTGGGCCTGACGCACGTTTCCTTCGGCACCGCCTATTTTGGTACGTTTGTGGCGCTCATTGCCGGCTGCGCTGCTATTGGCGGCGGCGTAACGATGCTGCTGCGCCGCCGGAATCTCGTGCCTCCAAAAGAATAAAGAGGTAGACGGCGACATGACACAGTGGGCCGTCAGGGTAGTTGAATTGCTCTCCGGCACGTTCGTCTGCTAGACTGTGGCGAGACGCTGGAGGCGCGAGCGGGAGCGGCGCTGGTACGTGTCGCTTCCGGCGGAAGGAGACAGGCGAGATGGGAAAGATGTGGGCATTCATGTTGGCGCTGGCGGACCTCGGCGTACTGGCCGTATTTCTGATGGGTCGCGGGCAGGATGTGCTGCGCGACGCGAGCCTCATGCTGATCTTCGCGGTGCTGGCGGTGCTGGCCTGGGGCGTGTCGCTCGCCACCGCGCTGCGGCGCATTCTCACCCGCGGCCATGGCTGGATCTGGGCGCTTGCCCTCGTCGTGTTCTTCTGGATTCCGGCGCTGCCCGCGCTGCTCTTCGGCGCCAGCGGCATCTTTGACCGCCGCACCCATCCCGCGCCCGCGGCTCCCGCTGTCGCCATCCCGGCGTCTCCCCCTCGCCAGTCGCGCTGGGCGCTGCCGCCTTTTGACCGGCGCGTCGCCGCCGCGTCGCGGAGCGCACACGCATGAGCGCCGATCCCGTCGTGCGCGGCGAACGAACATCGAGTCCGCTGGGCCGGGGCGCTGGCTCCGGCGGACTCACCAAATCCGCCCGCCCCTTCGCACATCCTGACCCGCTCTATGGGGAGGTGCGCGTCGCTGGGTGGGCGGCGGCGCTGCTCGCGACACCTCCCTTTCAGCGACTCGCTGGCGTCTCCCTCTCTGACGTTCCCGGCGAGCTCCTCTTTGATCGCCCGTTCCCTTCGCGGCTGGATCACGCCATCGGTGTCTATGCGCTCGCCCGCGCCTCTCGCCCGCGTGACCGCGCTCTCCAGGCCGCCGCACTGGTGCACGATCTGGGACACGGCCCCTTCTCGCACCTCACCGAGCCGCTGATGATCGAGCGTTGCGGCGAGGATCACGAATCCCGCTCGGCGCGCCTGCTGACGGACGTGCGCGCCGCGCTTCCGCTCCCCGCCGCTCGTCAGCTTGCCTGGCTGGACTGGGACGAGGTAGCCCGGCTTGTGCTTGGCGGTGGCCAGGATGGACGCGGCGCGTTGCTCAATGGCAGACTCGATTACGATAACGCCGACAATGTCGCGCGATTTCTGCTCGCTTCGGATCTCGCCACCCCCAGTTACGACCCCCGCACGCTGGCACGTGCGCTCCGTTCCCTGCCAGCGGCACTCGCGCAAGAAAGCGCGATGGACGACCGCGTATACCTCCAGTCAGCCGCCGAGCCGGAGGCGCTGGCCTGGCAGCGCGACCGCGCGACAGTCTACGCCTACCTGCACACCGGCCACCACAATCTCGCTGCGCACGCGATGCTGCGCAAAGCCATTGATCTGGCCACCGCAACTAACATCCTGCCACCAGATTTCCTCGATTGCACTGACGCGCAGGCGCTCGCCATCCTCTCTCACGCGCTGGATCGTGGCTTGATCGCGCTGGTGCAGCGCGTGCGAGCCGGCAAAGAGCATGTCCATCGCTGCGTGTGGGAGGCGGAAGTCTCTCCCGAATCTCCAGCCATTCCGGCGACCCTCGCGCGCTGGCGCGAGCGCCTTGCGCTGGAGGCGCGCCTGGCCGGAGAGGCCGCCCTGGCGCCGCACGAGGTCATCGTAGAAACCATCGTATCCAATGCGAGCCGTGCCTTGCCGCCCATCGCCGCCGGCAGCTCCCCCACCGCGCTCACTCGCCATCCGACTCCCCCTGCCGCCCCGCGCATGCTCCATCTCTTCGTCGCGTGCGATGCCGGTCGCGACTACGTGCGCCGCCTGCGCATGGCCGCCGAGCGGCACCTCGTCGCGATGGGAGCCGTGCCGGCATCACATGGCGAGAGCGTCGAGCGCTAGTCGCGGCAAACTATGCAGCCATACGCCACAATCTTATTTCAGATGCGGCTCCATCAGATTCAACCAGCACCTCAGGAGGACAAATACGTGACGAATGATTGGCTCACCACGCGCCTGCTCGCCCCTGGCGTCTGGGTAATCCAGGAGCCGATTGGGCGCGCTGCCCCTGGTTACGATGTCGTGATCGTCAATATGTACGTCGTCGAGGGACGCGACCGCGCCGCCGTCATTGACTCCGGCATGGGCATTGCGGACCTGCTCGCCGCTTGCCGCGCGCTCACGTCGAAGCCCCTGCTCAGCCTTAGCACGCACAGCCATTGGGACCACGTCGGCGGCGCATACCAGTTCGGCGAGCGGCTGATTTCCCCTCTGGAAGCGCACCGCATTGCCGAAGACTACGACGTGGAGGGCGTGACGCACATTCGCGCGGCGCCGGCCACCGGCGAGCTGATCGAAGGCGGCGTGGTGGACCTCGGCGGGCGCTCTCTTGCCGTCTGGCATACTCCAGGCCACTCGCCCGGCCACGTCAGTCTGCTCGACTCCGCGACCGGCTTCCTCTTCTGCGCCGACACCTGCTATGCGGGCACCTTGTGGATGCAGACCGAAGACGCGAATCTGCCGGATTGGCGCGCCTCACTCGAACGCATCGCGGCGAGCGGCGTAGCCGCCCTCTGCGGCGGTCACGAGGAGCCGCTACAGCCAGTCAATCTCGCGGCACACGTGCTGGCCGCGCTGGATGAGGCGCTGGCGGGTAAATCGGTAAGCGAGCCGTTCGATTTCGATCCCGGTACGCGCAAGCACCGCTTCGATGGCTTTAGCATCCTCCTGCGCGAGGTGTGATGCGGCTCACATCTGTAACGTATTTCCCTTCCGTATTGTCTATAGAGGGAGAGAACTAGATGGTAGACCCATCATCAACTCTTCACCGCCAACGGGAGGGCAGCTCCAATGCAACCATGGGAATCCGGTATCCACGTCACCAGCCAGCCAGAGGCGGCCAGCACCGAGCTTGACGATTTCACCTCTGACGAGAAGGAGCGGCTGCTGGCTCTCTGCCAGCACTTCTCCGCTCATCCTGAATATCTCGAATCTGGCATTGATGAGCGCCGGCTGACTTTCGCTCGCTGGCTCGTAGACCACGGTAAGCTCAGCGAAAATCTGTAGCTCGAACAATTCATTCTGTATATCTGTGGGGAGGCACACGTGTGCCTCCCTTTCATCTCCTCACAGCTCCTCAATCCACCTCGCGGATACCCTTGATGCTGAGGCCCGACCAGCTTGAGCGCGATATTCAGCACCGCACCGCCGCCAGTGTGTCATCTTCCAGCCGCGTGCCACATACTCGTGTACCTGGCTTGCGTAAGCGCCGGGTGTTCGTACTACAAACGGATTCTGTGAGTTAAACGACTTGACCCGCTCGACATATCTGCTACAATGGCGGGGAACGGGGCGCTTGCGCGCGGTGGGGTGGTGCTGTCTGGATGAGGTCGGCACGCTCCCGTAGCGCGCGGCGCCCCGGTGGCGTTGGCGCGAAATCCGCCGTCAATCGGAGGTCGGCCAGCGCATGCAACCACCTTTTCGGCCCGGCAGCACCCCACGGCATCCTACCAGCGGCGAGCTGCTGCTGACTCCGCCGCGCCCGGCGCCCGCTGAGGCCACGATTCTCGTCGTCGAGAACGAAGCGAACAATCGTTGCCTGATGGAGCAGATTCTCGGCTTCGCTGGTTATCGCTATCGCTCGGCCACGAATGGGTTGGAAGCGCTGGACGTGCTGGATCACGAACACATTGATCTCGTGCTCATAGACCTCTCGATGCCCGTGCTGGACGGATATCGGGCGACGGAGATCATCCGGCAGCGGCCCGGCGGCGCCACGCTGCCCATCGTCGCCGTCACCGCCCACGCCATGAGCGAGGACCGCGAGCTGGCATTGCAAAGCGGCTGCACCGATTACCTCGCCAAACCCTACCGCGCAACGGACCTGTTGAGGGTGGTCGAGCGGCTGTTGCGTGGCATGGGCGACTCGGAAGGATTGTGAATCGGGTTGTGCGGCCATCCCCTGTAGTGCGGGTCCGCGCCCGCGGTGACCGCGGCAGGCGGCGCCCCGACACGATATGCGGCACGTCATCCACTGGCGTATGCTACTATCTACATGGTTATGCTCCACTGAATGCCGGCAATCGTCCCGCGGGCCGGCACATGATACACACTCCATCCTGAAAACGAGAGAAGTGAATCCATGGACGTTCGAGTCAGTACGCGTGATGTGCAGCAGTTCGATGGTGACGCTGTAGCGGTTGGCATCTTCTCCGACGACGCTGAGCCGCAGGGGCCGGCGGCGGCGCTGGACGAGGCGATGGCCGGCGTCATCGCGGGCCTGCAAGCCAGCGGCGAGATTACCGGCGTCGCCGATGAGGTGACGCTGCTGCACACGCTTGGCAAGATCGAGCCGGCGCGTGTCGCCGTCATCGGGTTGGGGCCGCGCAGCCGCTTTACCGTAGATCGTGTGCGCCGCGCCTCCGCTATTGCGTGCCGCCAGCTTCGCAAAGCGGGCGCGCAGCGGGTGGGGCTGGCGCTGGCTGGCGCGGAGTCGGGCGTGAATCTGGCGCAGGCGGCGCGCGCGGCGACTGAGGGCGCGTTGCTGGGCCTCTATGAGTTTCGCCTGTACAAGACTCCTAAACAGGAGGGCCAGACCAACGGCAACGGGGGCGGTAGTGGTGACGGCAAACGTATCGAGTCGCTGACGATCCTGGGCCGGGGCCGCGAGCCTGCCCTGCGCGCCGCCGTGGAGCGCGGCCAGATTCTCGCAGAGGCATCGAACTTCGCCCGCGACCTGGGCAACGAGCCGCCGAATGTGCTGACGCCGACCGAGCTTGCCAACCGCGCGCGCGCGATGGCGCACGAGGTCGGGCTGGAGTGCGAGATCTTCGGGCCGGACCGCATGCGCGAGCTGGGCATGGGGGCGCTGCTGGGTGTGGCGCAGGGCAGCGCCGAGGAGCCGCGCTTCATCATCCTGCGGCACCGGGGCGGGCCGAAGAGCGAGCCAGGGCTGGCGCTTGTCGGCAAAGGCATTACGTTCGATACGGGCGGCATCTCCATCAAGCCGGCG
The DNA here is from genome assembly GCA_035310125.1 of Ktedonobacterales bacterium. Lineage (GTDB taxonomy): Bacteria > Chloroflexota > Ktedonobacteria > Ktedonobacterales > JADMIN01 > DATGEP01. The sequence goes on along the minus strand of DATGEP010000248.1, from coordinate 11,428 downwards.
GCGGACATGGACGCGATGAAGATGGATATGTGCGGCGGCGCGGCGGTCATCGGCGCGATGATGGCGATTGGCCGGCTGAAGCCCGCCGTCAACGTGACTGGCATCGTTCCGACGACGGAGAACATGCCCGGCGGTAAGGCATTCCGGCCTGGCGATATCCTGCGGGCCGCCAACGGCAAGACCATCGAGATCGTCAATACTGACGCCGAGGGCCGGCTGGTTCTGGCGGACGGTGTCTCGTGGGCTGTCAAGCAGGGGTACGCGCCGATTGTGGACGCGGCGACCCTGACCGGCGCGTGTGTCATCGCGCTGGGTCACGTGCGGGCTGGTCTCTTCAGCTATGACGAGGGCCTGACGCGCACGATTCAGACAGCGGCGGAGACGGCGGGCGAAAAGGTCTGGCCGATGCCGATGGATGCCGAATACGACGAGCAGATCCGCAGTGAGATTGCCGATGTGAAGCAGACGGGCGGACGCCCCGCCGGCGCGATCACAGCGGCCAAGGTCATCGGCAATTTCGCGGGCGACGTACCATGGGCGCACCTGGACATTGCGGGCGTGAACGCCAAAGACCGGCGCGATGCCGAGCTGGATAAGGGCGCGACAGGCTTCGGCGTGCGCACGTTCGTGGAGCTGGCGACGCTGCTCTCCGAGCGGTCCAACGGGAAGGGATGAGGGGACGTCACCCTCGGCGGGTGCAGCGGGCGGCGCCCCTACACACGCGGGGCGAGGGGGGGTCGCGGCCATCAGGGGCTGGCGCACGGGAGCGGGGTATGAATGCCCGGACGGGCCGGCGAGACGTTGGCGGTACGTGACATTCCATGCGACGGCGGGTGCAGCGGGCAGCTGCGCGACGATGCCCACCGCGAGTGGGGAAGAGGTAGGAGGAGCGATGCGCGTTTCAGTGCGGTATTTCGCGTCGCTGCGCGAGGCGGTGGGCAGGGACGGCGAAGCGCTGGATCTGCCCGATGGCGCGGATGTGGCGGCGGCTCGGGCTGCCCTGGCGGCGCGATACCCTACAGCGGCGCCCCTGCTGCCGCGCTGTGTTGCCGCCGTCAACCGGGCGTATGTGCCGCCGGAGTCGCCGCTGCGCGACGGCGATGAGCTGGTCTTCATTCCGCCACTTGGAGGAGGTGCGCCGTGTCCGCGATAATCAACATCACTCGTGAGCCGCTGGATGGCGACGCGGTGCGCGCGCTGGAGCGACAGGTGAGCCATCCCGGCGTGGGCGGCATCGTCACGTTTCAAGGTGTCGTGCGCGACAACGCGCGCGGCAAGCGCATTCGTTATCTCGAATACGACGCCTACGTTGAGATGGCGGAGGCGGAGATGGCGAAGATCGCCGCCGAGGTGGAGCGGCGCTGGTCCACCGACCGAATCGCGCTGGTCCATCGCGTGGGGCGGCTGGAGATTGGCGAGTGCAGCGTTGTCGTAGCCGTGGCCTGCCCGCACCGCGCCGAGGCATTCGAGGCGTGCCGCTACGCGATAGACACCCTCAAGTCCACCGTGCCTATCTGGAAAAAAGAGGTCGCGGAGGACGGCGAAGAATGGGTGGAGGGGTGAGCGCGAGAGTCGCGGCCATCCATGATTGGACCACGCGCGGACGGACCATCGCGGCGCTGATGTACTCTTAGAAATTGTGGCGGACACCAGCAGCTCCGTGTGGTCGGCGGCGGGCGCGGCAGGCGGCGCCCCTACTACGGCGTCCAGCGCGTACAAGGCGGGCGCGGCAGGCGGCGCCTCTACAGCCGATGGTGTGTCCAACGTATGTGGTAAAAGTCCATAAGGGCTGGCGCACGCGAAAGGCGGCCTGAAGGCCAGGGGAAAAACGAGGGGATAGGCGCAATAATGAAGTTTGGCGTGGTGGTGTTTCCAGGCACATGGAGTGACAAGGATTGTTTGCATATACTCGGTCCCGTGATGGGACACGAGGCGGTCAGCATCTGGCATGAGGATACTGATCTTCAGGGCTGCGATGCTATCGTGCTGCCAGGGGGATTCTCGTACGGCGATTACCTGCGCGCGGGGGCCATTGCCCGGTTCGCGCCGGTGATGGGGGCCATTCAGTCGTTCGCGGAGCGCGGCGGGCTGGTGCTGGGTATTTGCAACGGCTTCCAGATTTTGCTGGAAGCGGGCATGCTGCCGGGCGCGATGCAGCGCAACGCGAGTCTGGAGTTTCGCTGTGAGTGGACGCACCTGCGCGTAGAGAACGCCGCTACACCCTTCACGCGGCTCTGCGAGCGGGGGCAGGTGCTGCGCATTCCAATCTCGCATGGCGAGGGTAACTATTTCGCCGATGACGAGACGCTGGACGCGCTGGAGGCGAGCGGTGGTGTGCTCGTGCGCTACTGCGCCCCGGATGGCAGTGTGACGCCGGAGGCCAACCCAAACGGCTCGCGGCGTAATATCGCCGGTATCGTCAGCCCCAGCCGCAATGTCGCCGCGATGATGCCGCACCCGGAGCGCTGTGGCGAGGCGGCGCTCGGCGGGGAGGATGGCCGGCTCATTTTCGCCTCGATGGTAGCGGCGCTCACGGAGCGCCGGGCAGCGCTGAGTGGGACTTCGGCGTAGTCGCGTTTCGAGCCATGCGTCTGTGTCCGCGGCGACACGGGTCATGGGGTTCACATGGCGGCTTGCACACAGAGACGTTATGGCGCGGGCGCCGCTCGCGCACATCTGTGTTGGCTCGGCATGTACGTTGTGAATCGCTTCTGATACTATGGGTGACGTAATGGCTGATAAGTTGCGCCGATGGAGTCTGGTATGACAGCGCACAGCGAGAAGGTTTCCCCGTTTTACATTGGCGGTACGGATGCGGAATCCGCCACCGCTCGCACGGGAGTCGCTTCGGATGTCGAGGTGGGGAAAAGGACGCCCAAGCGACGCGCCGCACGCCAGCGGCTCCTGGAGATTGGAGCCGCATTTGAAGCCCTGAGCGATGGCGTGGCTGTCATGGATCGCGACGGGCGAATTCTGCGCTTGAATGGCACGGGGCAGCGGCTGCTTGGCCCGCGCTCGCCGGCGGACGCACAGGAATCGCTCAGGCAGACTGCAACAGATTGGTCCGCACTGGTGGAGATGTGCGACGAGGAATGGCGCCCGTTGCCGCTGAACGCATGGCCACACATACGCATTGTCGGCGGTGAGAATCTGACCGGCGACCAGACGGTTGATGTTCAGGTACGGACCTACGACGGGCGCGAGCGCATCTGGAACGTCGGTGGGTCGCCCATCCGCGACGGGAGAGGGGTGATTGTTGGCGGGGTGGCAATCATTCGCGATGTGACGGAACGGAAGCAGTTTGACCACGAGACGACGAACGCGCTGCTCTCGATGGCGGAGGTGCTGGTGGAGCGCGAGCGGGGGTCGGCGGGCGAAGAGATAGAGCCGGCGGCGCAGATTACGGCCCGGCGGATCGCGGAGCTGACCAGGCAGGTCATCGGCTGCCAGCGGGTGACCATCACGGCAATCGAGGCGGAGACGGAGATCATGCGCCCAATGGCCGCTGTCGGGCTGACACCGGAGATGGAGCAGTTCTGGAACGCCGGGGGGCAGCGCCACGAAATGACGTTGACGGAGAACATGGCAACAGATCTGGGGCTGATGGCACGACTGCGAGCGGGTCAGGTCCAGGTGATAGACGTGCGGGAGCCGCGTTATCAAGGGATTGGCAATCCTTATGGCACCCAGGCGTTGATGATCGCTCCGATGCGCGTGGGCGAGCGGTTGGTAGGGCTGCTGGCGCTGGACTACACGGATACCGAGTATAAGTATACGGCTGATGAGATCGAGCTGGTCGCCGCGGTGGCGAAGATGGGGGCACTGGTCATCGAGCGCGAGCGCCTGGAGCGCGAGCGCGGGGTCGCGGCGACCAATACGCGGGCGCTGCGTGAGACGAATCGCCTGATGGATGAATTTCTGAGTGTCGCGAGTCATGAGCTGCGCACGCCATTGACCTCGCTGCTGGCGAATGTGCAGCTTTCGGAGCGGCGCTTGCAGGTCATCCTGCGCGAGCCGGAGACGCTGAGTGTAGAGCAATTGCTGCCGCTGCACGGGTTGCTGGAGCGGGCGGAGCGGCAAGCGCACCTGCTGGCGCGTTTGGTTAACGATCTGGTAGATGTGTCGCGGATCGGAAACAATAAGCTGGAGCTGCGTCTGGACACCGTGAATCTGGCCGAGATTATCGCGGAGATGGTGCGGGAGCAGCAGTTGGCGTGGCCGCTGCGGCCTATCGCCTTTGAGGCGCCACAGGGTGAGGTGACGGTGGCCGCGGATGCCGACCGTATCGGGCAGGTCGTTACGAATTACCTCACGAACGCGCTCAAGTATTCGGATGAGGACCGGCCGGTCGTCGTCTCGTTGCGGGTCATGGATGGTGTGGCGCGCGTGGAGGTCCGCGACGAGGGGCCGGGGCTGACAGCGAAGCAGGCGAAGCTGGTGTGGGAGCGTTTCCACCGGGTGCCGGGCATCTATGTGCAGAGCGGGTCGGGGGTGGGCCTTGGTCTGGGTTTGCATATCAGCCGGACGATTGTGGAGCGCCACGCCGGGCAGGTGGGTGTCGAGAGTGAGCTGGGCAATGGCTCGACGTTCTGGTTTACGCTGCCGATGTCGTCCGCGAGGGGCGATTCGGAGACAGCGGCGAACGTCTGAGGCGCGTTGGAGGCGGTTGCCGATTCTGCCGGAATACGGGAAGTGGTTGCCGATTCTGCCGGAATGTGCGATGCGGTTGCCGATTCTGCCGATTCTGCCGGAATGTGCCATTGCATACGCCTTTGTCCTGGGCTGGTGTCGTTCGTGGGCATCGCGGGATGGCGGCCAGCGGATCGGGCGGCAGGGATAGCAGCTCGACCCGTGTGCGCGGGAGCCTCATTCGCGATCCCGCTGGCGGTTGAGACGGCGCGCGAGGGCGTCGAGGTAGGCATTGGTGGCGCGCTGCTGGCTGAAGTGGGTATGCAGGGCGTAGCGGGTGGCGTCCTGGGCATGATCTTTTTGCTTGAGGGGCTGTTCCGAGGGGGAGCGGCCATTCGGGCGGGCGCCCATCGTGCCAGCATCAGGGCCAGCGGACTCGGCCTGCTCATATTGGTAGGAGCCGTATTCGGCGATGGTGTGGACGCAGCGCGGCGCGACATAGAGACCGCGTGTACCGTCAGGACGGACGGCAAGCAGGCCGGTGATCGTCTGGATGCCGGCGCGGACGGCGTTGTCGGCTTTGAGGGTAAGGGCAGGCAGTCCTTCGCGGGCGAGGGCGGCGGCGAGAGCCGTGATATGCTCCGGCTCGTCGGGTCCACAGTACCACCGGCGGACCTGATACCGGCGCGTGAGTTCGAGAATGGCGGGCAGCACGACATCTTCGAGGCCGGCGCGGCGCTGGTAGAACTCGTCGAGCTGCCAGGCGCGCCCGTCGCCATCCAGGCCGAAGACGAGGGCGGCGGTGGGGTTGGCGAAGCCCCAATCTATGCCACCGATGACCTCTGGCCAGACGGCATCCGGGCGCGGATCGCGCAGATGTCCTTGCGGGGTGGCGTCGAAGCTGTAGACGAGGCCCTCGAAGGCGACAAACAGACCTTCGATCTCTTGCAGCGCGAAGGCGCCACTGTAGCCAAGCTCCGCGATGTAGTCGGGCGGGAGGTTCCTGGCGTTGATGTGGGTAGCGGCGCGAAAGAGCGCATGACTGGGGCGGGGCCGCTCCTCGAAGTCCAGCCAGAAGCCGTCGCGGCCACGGGGCGTGCCGGTTGCCCAAGCGGCGGTGCTGACGCCGCGCTGCCGGAGGCGTCCTTTGAGGATTTGCCAGGCGTAATAGCTGGCGAGGGGCGCTTCGTCGAGCCAGAACCAGGCGAGATTGAGGCCGCGCACGGAATCGGGAGCATCCAGGGAGCGAAAGAGGATCTCGGAGCCGCTGGCGAGCGTCAGATGGCCGGTGGACTTGTGATAGGCGGCGATGAGGCCGGGTGGCAGGATCTCAAAGAAGGTGCGCTCGGTCGCGTCGTGAAGCATGGGATAGGTGGGCGCGCCGATAAGCCCCAGCGAGCCAGGATATTTGAGCGCGCGCAGGATCGCGCGAATGGCTCCGGCGGTGGTCTTGCCGGCGCCGACGCCGCCCACATAGAACGAGAAGCGCGCGGGCGCGATGGCGAACGCCGTCTGCACGTCGTTCATATCCCAGCGCCGGAGGAGATATTCGCTGGCGGGATGCGGCGGCATGCTGGGCCGGTTATCCGCGTTCGCAGCGCCGTTGGGGTGGGTGTTGTCATGTGTGCGCATGCTGGCTGCTCTCCTGCGGCGCCGGGATGTCGGGAGGCTGTGGCGCTGGGATGTGGGGCTGCGTGGGGGCTGACGGCTCCGCTGGCGGCGGCGGCGCGCTCTCATCACAGGTGATTTCGTCAGGCGCGAGGACCGCGCCTGCCTCAGCGGAGTCGGGCTGGTCAAGCTGGTCGGGCTGGTCGGGCGCGATGGGACCGGAGGCGTCGGCGACCGCGCCGGTGACCTTGAATTCCACCGGCTGAGGCGGCGGGGCGACGTACTTGTGAAGTCCCTGGAGCCGTGCCACTTCGCGCTGGGCGGCGAGCGCCACCATGAGGAAGCGGGCTGCCTGGCGCGAGTGGCGTGGGCGCTCGAATTCTTCATAGAGCAGGTCGCCGCCTGCGTCCTCATCCGTGGAGCCTTCATCGCTCGCGACGCGGTGTGGGGATGCGCGGTCAGGGCGGGTGACGCGGCGGCGCAGGTAGTCATGCTGCCCGGCGAGGATTTCGCGCTCAATTTGCTCATCGCGCTCGTAGGCTTCCCACGCTTCGGCGGCGACCGCGCGGGCGCTCTCGATGGCGCGGAGCGTCAGCTCCTCGCGACTGGCGCGCAGCTCGGCGCTGAGGAGATAGCGCGCGTCCGTGAGCCAGGTGGTGATGGTGCTGACGGACACGTCGAGCCGCGTGGCGATGTCGGCGATGCGGTGGCCCCGGCAATAGAGGGCGGTGGCGCGCTCGCGATTGACGGCTTCGTCGGGGGTGTCGTATGCGGCCAGCACGGGCGCGAGGTAGTCCACTGCCTCCCGTGGCTCCCGTGGCTCCACTGGCTCCGGCGTGGTCGCGGCGGACTGCTGGTGCATGGTCAGAATAGGATACGTGCGCTGCGGAGTCATGTCGCGCTCCTTCGGGAAACTTCCGGCGAGGATGCATACGGCGCGGCATCCTAATGAGGGTGCGCGGCGCCGTTTTCGGGCTTACCAGGGATGGACGTTTCAGCGCCGGCGCATGCTCCACAGGGAGCTGAGCCAGCAATCACGATGCGTCGAGGGCGATGGTTGGAAACGCTCGGTTTCATCACCAACAGGGCGGTTACGAGCCGGCGGGCGTCCACCGGACGCCCCTACGGAGCTGGAACGCTCAGAGTCTGGTTCTGATCTCGCCAGTGATGGATGGCGGAAACTCACCCTTCCAGTTCAAGGTGAGCTGGCCGCCTTCCGGGGTCGTCTCGTTGATGCGGCTCTGGTGGCGGGCGATCCAGAGCGTGAGCTGGAGCGCGCAGCCGCGCACGGTGACACGGGACTCGCCGGTGACGATGCTGCCACTTGGGAGCGACTCCTGCGGCGCGGTGCCCTGATGGCCGGTCTGGTTGATGCGGAACGTCATTACCCGATTCCCCCTTTCATATGAGCGAGTGTCCGGTGCTTTCAGAGGACATTCTAGAACACCCATTCTATTTCCAGCAATGGCAGAGACGCGGAAATGGAGGCGGAGGCGCGAAGTGGTGGCGGGAGATGGCGGGAGGTGTGGGGATGCGTCGGGCGTTGGGTGTGGATGACGGGAGTTGGGCGTAGGTCGCGGGAGAGTCCGAGCGGAGCATGACATACTGCCGGTAGATCGCGCAGGAGGTAGGCGGGCGGTGGCGGAGATGGATCAGGGTATCAAGCGGCTGCGAGATGCGCTCGCCCACTGCGGAGCTGAGACAGTGGAGCAGCTTGCCACACGGCTGGGCGCCGCGTGACATAGGCTGTCTGATACGCGAGATGAGATGGCGCGCATGATATACTGGCCGCGTGGCTTTGGGATTCGACCCATCTCGCGGGAGAATGAAACGATATGCGGGTGCTGGCGACGATAGCGGAGCTCATTGGGGAGCGGCCAAGCTGGGCGGGCTTGCATGACGTGGGCCTGGTGCCTACGATGGGCTTTCTGCACGCCGGACATCTTTCGCTTTTCCGCCAGGCGCGCACGGAGAACGGCGTAGTGGTGGCCAGCATCTTTGTGAATCCCACGCAGTTCGGCCCCGGTGAGGATCTGTCGCGCTATCCGCGCGATCTGCCGCATGACCTGGAGCGGCTGGAAGCGGCGGGGGTGGATGTCGTCTTCACGCCGCTGGCTGAGGAGATATATCCGCGGGGGTTCAGCACGTATGTCGAGCCGACGGGACCGCTGGCGACGCGGCTCGAAGCGGCGACCCGGCCGGGACACTTTCGTGGCGTGGCGACGGTGGTGCTGAAGCTCTTTCAGATCGTGCAGCCGCATCAGGCGTACTTCGGGCAGAAGGATGCGCAGCAGGTGGCCGTGGTCCGGCGGATGGTGGCGGACCTGAATCAGCAGGTCGCGCTGCGCATCCTGCCGACGATCCGCGAGGCGGACGGGCTGGCGATGAGCAGCCGCAATAGCTACCTGGGGCCGGAGGACCGGAAGGCGGCGACGGTGCTGTACCGGGCGCTGCACGCGGGCTACCAGATGCTGGATCAGGCGCCGCTGGATGGCGGCAACGCGGTGGCGCGGGCGATGGCGGAGATCATCGCGGAGGAGCCGCGGGCGACGCTGGATTACGCCGAAGTCTGCGATCCCAATACCTTCGAGCCGCTGACGAAGCTGCGCGGCGTGGCGCTGCTGGCAGTGGCGGCGCGCGTAGGCCCGGCGCGGCTGATTGATAATTTCGTGCGGCGTCCGGATGGGAGCTGGGATACGGGCGTGCGCCTGCCGTGAGTGACGGCGGTTGTTGTCGAGCGGGAAGCACTACACGTGAGATTTGAGCGGCAAGCGCGCGGCAAGCGCGAAGAGGCTCCGCGAGCGCAAGCGGGGGATGAGCGGGCGCGCCGGCAGCGCGGCGATGGACGGCGCGCGCGCGCGGGTGAGAACGAGCGCGAGGGCGCACAGCGTGTACGCGGCGAGGAGCGGCGCGCGCGGGAGCAGGGACGGCGCATGCGCCTGCCGCTGGAGGAGCCACCAGCGCGGGCGCAATTTCGCGGGCGTGGACATACGCCGGAGCAGAGCTTCAAGTGCGGCCACTGCAAGCGGTTCATCGGGCCGCTGCCGAGTGGAGGGCATCACCGCAATCACTGCCCGTTCTGTCTCTATTCGCGGCATGTGGATGCTAGCCGCTCGGGCGACCGTGCCAGCGCGTGCGGCGCGGTGATGCAGCCTATCGGTGCGTTCCAGCGGCCAAACGGCGAGCATGTGATCGTGCATCGGTGCCTGGGCTGCGGCTTCGAGCGCTTCAACCGTATCGCGGCGGACGATGATTTCGAGCTGGTGCTGTCCCTTCCGGTTGTGCCGCCGCGCTCCGCCCGGCCTACTGAGATGTCGTGAGGGCGTGGCGTCTGGTACGATACCTACCTGGGACACCCTGTGTTGCCGGCGACATACCTGGCGCCGGCGCTTGCCCGGAAACGACGACACGAACACATACACGAACACATAAAGGCTCAGGGGTATGGTGAGCGACGAGACGCGGCATTCATCGCTGGGGTCCCAGCCGGTGGGCAGCGGGCATACGCGGCTGACATTCATGCAGCGGCTGCGGGCGCGCTGGGAGCAGGCGGAAACACTGCTCTGCGTGGGGCTGGATGGCGAGCTGGAGCGGCTGCCTAAGTCGGTGCGCGGCGGCCAGACGGGGCTGTTGACGCTGGAGCGCGACTGCGACGCCGTGCAGGCGGAGGGCGCGCTGGTGACGTTCAACCAGGCGATAGTGGACGCGACCGCCGATCTCGTCTGCGCTTTCAAGCCCAACATTGCTTTCTATGAAGTACATGGGCCGGCGGGATTGCGGGCGCTGATGCGTACGATCACCTACATCCACACGCGCTATCCTGAGGTGCCGGTGCTGCTGGATGCGAAGCGGGGCGACATCGGCAGCACGAGCGCGGCGTACGCGCGGGCGGTCTTTCAGACATACGGCGCGGACGCGGTAACGCTCCAGCCATATCTGGGCCGGGACGCGCTGGATCCATTTCTGGCGCAGGGCGACTACGGGTGCTTCATTCTCTGCCGCACGTCGAATCCGGGCGCGGGCGAGTTTCAGGATCTGCGGCTGCGCGCGGCGGGGGAGAGTCGTGAGGAGCCGCTGTATCTGCGGCTGGCGCAGCGAGTGGCGGCGGAATGGAATGTGCGCGGCAACTGTGGGTTGGTTGTGGGGGCGACGTATCCGGAGGAGATGCGGCAGGTGCGGGCGCGGGTGGGCGATCTGCCGATTTTGGTGCCGGGCATCGGGTCGCAGGGCGGCGACGTGGCGGCGACGGTGAAGGCGGGGCTGGACGCGCATGGCGCTGGCTTGCTCATGAGCGCGTCGCGGAGCGTGATCTATGCGTCGAGCGGCCTGGATTTCGCGACGGCGGCGCGGCGCGAGGCGCAGCGGCTGCGCACGGAGATCGAGCGGCTGCGTAGCAAGAGTGCGCGCGACAATGAGGAGCGGCGACGTGACTGATGCACGGGACTCAGCACTGACGGAGAAGCAGCGGGCATTCGCGGATGCGCTGCTGGCGACTGGCGCGGTGAAATTTGGCGCGTTCCGGCTGAAGCTGCACGAGACGCGACCGGACGCGCCGCTCTCGCCGATCTATGTGGATCTGCGCGTGCTGCAATCTTTCCCGGATGCGCTGGATGCGGCGGTGGCGGCGCTGGCCGAGATGATCGCGCGCGCGGGGCTGGCGTTCACACGCTACGCGGGCATCCCGATGGCGGCGACGCCACTGGTGGCGGTGCTGTCGCATGTGACGCGCGTGCCGATGATCACGCCGCGCGAGGAGAAATCGCACGGGGCGGGCGGGACCATCAACGGCGCGTTCACGCCGGGGGAGACGGTGCTGGCGATTGACGATGTGGTATCGCACGCCGAGAGCAAGCTGGAAGCGATCCGTGTGCTGGAGGCGAGCGGATTGCGCGTGCGTGATGTGGCGGTGCTGGTGGATCGGGAGCAGGGCGGGCGGGAGCAGCTGGCGGCGGCGGGCTACGCGCTGCATGCCGCCGTGCGGATTGGTGAGCTGCTGGATTACTGGCGGGCGACGGGTGGCGTGGACGCGCAGACGTATGCCCGCGTGCGGGCGTATTTCGCGGGGGAGTAGATCAAAGGCGCGCTCTTATTGGTCCGTAATGGCGCGTGAATCGTACAGAAGGACGAAGACTGGCCAACAAGCAGGTTAGCCCCAGCAGTCTCGTTCTGCTGATTGGCCTGACCAGGAGGC